>DASWXO010000001.1:0-8069 GCA_036405455.1 Thermomonas sp.
CGAGGCCGCCCCGGCCGCGCCGGTCGTCGCAGCCGAGGCCGCACAGGACGCCACACCCGCCGTGGCGGCGGACACCCTGCCGGTGCCGCCGGCCGACGCACCCGTCGCCGCCCCGATGGCAGGGGACAGCCCGACTGCAGCCGATGCCAATGCTGCGGCGCCCGCCGCCAGCGACGTGCCGGCCACGCCGGCGGAAGACGACTTCACGGCGATCTACGGCGACACCGCCGCGCCCGCCGACGGCCAGGGCGTCGGCCACGCCGTGCTGGACCCGTGGGAACCGATGAACCGGCGCGTGCACGCGTTCAACAACGCCATCGACCGCGCCGTGATCCGCCCGGTGGCGCGCGCCTACGTGGCGGTGGTGCCGCAGCCGGTGCGCGCGGGCGTGACCAACTTCTTCGACAACCTCGGCTCGCCGCTGGCGTTCGCCAATCTGCTGCTGCAGGGGCGGCCGGGCGAGGCGGTGGAAACCTTGGGCCGCTTCCTGGTCAATACCACGGTGGGCCTGGGCGGCCTGTTCGATCCGGCCGGCAAGCAGCTGAAGATGCACCGCCACAGCGCCGATTTCGGCCGCACGCTGGCGCGCTGGGGCTGGCAGCAGTCGCGCTACGTGGAGCTGCCGTTCCTCGGCCCGCACACGTTGCGCGATACCTTCGGCGAGGTGGGCGACATCTCGATGTCGCCGCTGAGCTACGTCGAGGACGACCGCACCCGCATCTCGCTGCAGGCGCTGCGCCTGACCGACCTGCGCGCCGGCCTGCTGAGCATCGATGCGCTGCGCGAGGCCGCGCCCGACGAGTACGTGCTGACCCGCGATGCGTGGCTGGCCCGCCGCCGCTACCTGGTCGAAGGCGACCGCAGCCACCGCGACGAGGGCGTGGACGCGCTGCCCGAGTACATGATGGAAGACGAGCCGGCCGCCACGCCGCCGGCCCAGCCGACGCCCTGATCGCGGCGCGGCTCAGTCCCGCGCCGGCGCTGCCAATGCCGCCGGCGCGTCCTCGGACACCTCGCCCGGCAACGCATCCACCTCGCGCAGGCTGCGCTCGATGGCGCGGGTGCGCACGCCGGTCTGCTCGATCTGCTTGCTGGCCTGGTCGAGCTTGTCCTTCACCTTGTCCAGCACGTCGCCGAACTTGCCGAACTCGGTCTTGGCTTTCTCGAGGATGCGCCACACCTCGGCCGAGCGCTTCTCGATCGCCACCGTGCGGAAGCCGATCTGCAGGCTGGTGAGCAGCGCCAGCAGCGTGGTCGGCCCGGCCAGGGTGATGCGCTGCTCGCGCTGCAGGCTCTCGAACAGCCCGGGCCGGCGCAGCACCTCCGCGTACAGCCCTTCGGTGGGCAGGAACAGCACCGCGAACTCGGTGGTGTGCGGCGCGGCGACGTACTTGCTGCGGATGCGCTTGGCCTCCTCGCGCACGCGTCGTTCCAGCGCATCGCCGGCCGCGCGGGCGGCATCGGCGTCGGCACGCTCCTGCGCGTCCAGCAGGCGCTCATAGTCTTCGCGCGGGAACTTGGCGTCGATCGGCAGCCACACCACCGCGTCGTCGCCGGAGCCGGGGAAGCGCACCGCGAACTCCACCCGCTCGCTGCTGCCGGGGATGGTGGCCACGTTGGCGGCGTACTGGTCGGGCGCGAACACCTGCTCCAGCAGGCCGGCCAGCTGCACTTCGCCGAAGATGCCGCGCGACTTCACGTTGGTCAGCACGCGCTGCAGCCCGCCGACGTCGGCCGCGAGCTTGCTCATGTCGCCGAGGCCCTGGTGCACCTGCGCCAGCATGCGGGTGACGTTGCCGAAGCTCTCGGTCAGCCGCGTCTCCAGCGTCGCGTGCAGCTTCTCGTCCACGGTGGCGCGCATCTGCTCGAGCTTGGCGGCGTTGTCGGCCTGCAGCGCCTGCAGCTGCTGCTCCAGCGTGCTGCGCATCTCGGCGATGCGCGCCTCGTTGCGCGCGGCCAGCTCGCGCAGGCCCTGGCCCAGCGCGTCGGCGTGCCGCTGCTGCTGCTCGGCCAGTTCGCCGCGGGCCTTGCGCGCGTCCTCGACCAGCGCGGCGCGCAGCGCGTCCAGCCGCGCATCAGTGCGCTGGGTCAGGTCGTCCAGGCGCTGGTCGGTGCGCGCGGCCACGCCCTGCAGCTGGGTGCCGAAGCCGTCGATGCGCTGCCCCTGCTGCAGGGCGAAGCCGTCCAGCTGCGCGCGCAGCTCGCCGCGGCCGTCGCGCTGCTCCTCGCGCAGCTGCGCGGCGATGCGCTCCTCGGGGCGGCGCTGCAGCAGCACCAGCAGCAGGGCGACCGCCGCCAGCACGGCGACGAGGAGGAGGACCAGCAGCAGCGTGTTCGTTTCCATCCCGCCAGTGTAGCGGCGGGCGTCGCAGCGCCTGCGACCGTGGTCAGCCGACGTTGACGCCGAACAGCCAGCCGATCAGCGCGGTGGCGGCCTGCGCCAGGCTGCCCCACAGCAGCACGCGCAGCGCGCCCTTGATGCCGCCACCGCCGGCGACGCGCTCGGCCACGTAGCCCAGCACCGCCAGCAGCACCAGCGAACTGGCGACCACCACGGTCGCCAGGCCCGGGCCCGACCACAGCCACGCCAGCAGGACCGGCGGCAGCGCGCCGAGGGTGAACGCGCCGGCCGAGGCCATGGCCGCCTGCACCGGCCGCGCGCGCTGCACTTCGTGGATGCCGACTTCGTCGCGCAGGTGCGCGGCCAGGTCGTCGTGGGCGGTGAGCTGTTCGGCCACCTGCCGTGCCAGCGCCGGCTCCAGCCCGCGGTGGATGTAGATCTGGGTGAGCTCCTGCAGCTCCGCTTCCGGATGCTGCTCCAGCGCCGCGCGCTCGATGCGGATGTCCGCTTCCTCGGCGTCGGACTGCGAGCTCACCGACACGTACTCGCCGGCGGCCATCGACAGCGCGCCGGCGACCAGGCCGGCCAGGCCGCTGAGCAGGATGGTGGCCGGGGTCGCCTGCGCGGTGGCCATGCCCAGCACCAGGCTGCCGGTGGAGATCAGGCCATCGTTGGCCCCCAGCACGGCGGCGCGCAGCCAGCCGGCGTGGTGGCTGCGATGGGATTCGTGGTGATGGTGGTGTTCGGCGGGCATCGGCGGCATCCGGTGGCGGGGCGCGAAGCCCGCGGTCGCGTCGCGATTGTAGGCCAGGCCTTCGCCAAGGACCGCTATTCGTCGTGCCAGAGCTCGTGCGAATCCACCAGCACGCGCAGCCGCGCCTGCTCGGCATCGGCGCGGGCGTCGGCCTCGGTGGACGCCAGCTGGGCATGCTGGCGCTGCACCAGCAGCCATTCGGCCACCGCCACCTCGCCCAGCTCCCAGCCACGCTTGACCCGCTGCAGCGCGGCGGCACTGGCCGCCAGTGCGGCCTGCTGCGCCCGCCACTGCTCGGCCAGGGCGGCGGCCGCGGTGACCGTCACCACGGCTTCGCGGGTGATGTCGCGGCGCATCGCTTCGGCGTCACCATGCAGGGCGGCGGCGCTGGCGGACTCGGCCTGCGCGTTCGCACTGCGCTGGCGGCCGCCGAGCGGGAAGCTGAGCACCAGCCCCGTGACCCGTTCGACGCCGCCACGCTCGTCCAATCGGCGCAGCCCCAGCGTGGGATCGGCGATGCGCTCGGCACGGGCGCGGGCGGCGCGGGCGTCGGCCTGCTCGGCATCGGCCTGCAAGGCGCCGATCTCGTGGCTGCGCGCGATGATGCGGTCGATCCACGCCTGCGGCGTCTCCGGCAGCGCCAGCGGCGGGTCCACCGCGGGCGCGACCTCCGGGATGGGCAGGCCGGGGAAGTCGCTGTGCATCGCCTCGCGGGCGGAGCGCACCGCGGCCTGCGCGGCCAGGGCGCGGGCACGCGCCTGCGCGGTGTCGACGTCCAGCAGGTCGAGGTCCTTGCGGGCGGCCGCGCCCAGCGCCACCTGCCGGGCCAGCCCGGCGCGTTCGGTTTCCAGCAGGCGCAGCTGGGCCTCGGCGGTGCGCTGGTGTTCGGCCGCGCGCAGCCAGTCCATCCAGTCGCCCAGCATGCGCCGTGCCGCCTGGTGGCGGGCATCGTCCAGGCGCAATTCCGCGGCGCTGACGCCGGTGCTGCCGATGCGGCGGTCCAGCGCGGCCTTGCCGGGCAGGCGGAACGCGCGGCTCAGGACCAGCTCGGTCTCGACGAACCGCTGGCGCAGGCCGGGCTCGTCCACGTCGCGGCGCAGGCGGGCGCCTTCGAGCTGAAACTCATGCGGCCCCGCGGCCAGCGCGCGGGCGCGCGCCTGCGCCGCGTCCAGGCGGGCGCGGGCGGCGGCGACATCGGGCTGTGCATCGATGGCGTCGTGCACCACGTCGTGCGGCGGCAACCATTGCTGCGCGGGCGCCGCCGCGCTGGCCAGCCACAGCAGACCCAGCATCCATCGCTTCATCCCAACCTCCCCATCGCCAGCACCGGTTCCAGCCACCAGCGCACGTCGTGCGCATCCACGTCCTGGCGCAGCTGCGCCAGCACGCCATCCACCTGCGCCGGCGGCAGCAGCATCCACAGCACCCGACGCTCCACCCGCCCGCGCACCTGTTCGGCGGCGGAGGCATGGGCGAAATCACTGGAATGGCCTTCCGCCTGCAGCAGGGTGAAGCCCGGCATCCCGGGCGTGGCCACCAGCGCCTCGGTCACCGCCTGCTCCAGGCGCGGCGGGAACACCAGCACCAGGCGCACGGCGACGTTGGCGCCGGCGTCATCGATCATGGTCATGCGGCCTCCTTCTTCGCGGCGGCGATGCCGTAGCGGCGGTACAGGATCGGCAGCAGCAGCAGGGTCAGCGCGGTGGACGTCACCAGGCCGCCGATCACCACCACCGCCAGCGGGCGCTGGATCTCCGAACCGGGGCCGGTGGCCAGCAGCAGCGGCACCAGGCCCAGCGCGGTGATGCTGGCGGTCATCAGCACCGGCCGCACGCGCTGCAACGCGCCGCGGCGCACCACCTCCTGCAACGGCAGGCCGGCGTCGTGCAGCTGGTTGAAGCAGGTCACCAGCACCAGGCCGTTGAGGACCGCGATGCCCAGCAGGGCGATGAACCCGACCGATGCCGGCACCGACAGGTACTGCCCGGACGCCCACAGCGCCAGCACGCCGCCGACCAGCGCGAACGGAATGTTGCCCAGGATCAGCAGTGCCTGGCGCAGCGAGCCGAAGGTCATGAACAGCACCAGGAAAATCACCGCCAGCGCGACCGGGACCACCAGGCCCAGGCGGCGCGCGGCGCGCTGCTGGTTCTCGAACTGGCCGCCCCATTCCATGCGATAGCCGGGCGGCAGGCGGACCTCGCGCGCCAACGCGGCCTTGGCGTCCTCGACGAACCCCACCAGGTCGCGACCTTCGACGTTGGCCTGCACCAGCGCATAGCGCGAACCCTGCTCGCGACCCACCTTCACCGGGCCGCTGCCGGCGGCCAGCCGGGCCACCGCGGACAGCGGGATGTCGCTGCCGTCGGGCAGCGCGATGCGCATCAGGCGGAAACGCTGCTCGGACAGGCGGACCTCGTCGCCGCCACGCACCAGGATCGGCGTCCGCGCGCCCGGCTCGATCACGGTGCCGGCGCGGATGCCGTCGATCTGGGCGCGCAGTTCGTCCTGCACGTCGGACACCGACAGGCCGTTGCGGCCCGCCGCCACCGGGTCCACCACCACCTGCAGGTAATCGACGCCCTCCACCGCCTGGGTGATCACGTCCTGCGCACCGGGCACGCGGCCCACCGCGGCGGCGGCCTGCTGGGCCAGCGCGCCCAGCGCGTCGAGGTCGGGGCCGAAGATCTTGATGGCGAGGTCGCCGCGGCTGCCGGTGAGCATCTCCGACACGCGCATTTCGATCGGCTGGGTGAATCCGATGTCGACGCCGGGGAAGCCACGCAGCACCTTGCGCAGTTCGTCCACCAGCCAGTCCTTGTCGGCCACGCGCCACTCCGCCTTCGGGCGCAGCTTGAGGAACATGTCGGTTTCGTTGAGGCCCATCGGATCCAGGCCGAGCTCGTCCGAGCCCAGCCGCGCGACCACGTGCTCCACCTCGGGCACCTGCGCCTTGATCGCGCGCTCCACCGCCAGGTCCAGCGCCGCGGAGCGTTCCAGCGAGATGGCCGGCGACTTGGCGATCTGCACCAGGATGTCGCCCTCGTCCATGGTCGGCATGAAGCTCTTGCCGACGCCGAGGTAGGCCACCCCGCCCAGCACCAGCGCCACCAGCGCCGGCACCATCGCCCTCCGCGGCCGCGCCAGCACGGCGTCCAGCAGCGGGCGGTACAGCCGGTCCACCTGGCGCATCAGCCACGGCTCGTGGTGCGCGTGCGAGCGCAGCAGCAGCGACGACAGCACCGGGATGAAGGTCAGCGACAGCAGCAGCGAGGCCGCCAGCGCGAACACGATGGTCAGCGCCACCGGCGCGAACAGCTTGCCTTCCAGCCCTTCCAGCGTGAGCAGCGGCAGGAAGGTCAGGGCGATGATCAGCATGCCCGCGGCCACCGGCACCGCCACCTCGCGGGTGGCGTCGAACACCCGGTGCAGGCGCGGCAGGTGGGCACCGCGCGCGTCCGGCTGCAGCCGGGTCACGGTGTTCTCCACCACCACCACCGCGGCGTCCACCAGCATGCCGATGGCGATCGCCAGCCCGCCCAGACTCATCAGGTTGGCGGTCTGCCCGGTCAGCTGCATCAGCAGGAAGGTGAACAGCGCCGCCAGCGGCAGCATCAACGACACCACCAGCGCGGCGCGCAGCTCGCCGAGGAACAGCAGCAGCAGCACGACCACCAGCACGGTGGCTTCCACCAGCGCGGAGCGCACCGTGGCCACCGCGCGCTCGATCAGCTCGCTGCGGTTGTAGAACGGCACCACCCGCACGCCCGGCGGCAGGCTGGGCGCCAGCGCCTGCAGGCGCGCCTCGGTGGCATGCACCAGCTTGGAGGCATCGACGCCGCGCAGCGCGACCACGATGCCTTCCACCGCCTCGCCCTGGCCGTCGCGGGTGACCGCGCCGTAGCGCGTCATCGCCTCGGTGCGGACGCTGGCCACGTCGCGCACCCGCACCGGCGGCATGCCGGGCTTGAGCACCACGTTGCCGATGTCGGCGGCGTCCACCAATGCGCCTTCCACGCGCACGATCAGCGCGTTCTCGCCGGCGCGCAGGCGGCCGGCGCCGTCGTTGCGGTTGTTGCGTTCCAGGGCGTCCACCAGGTCGCGCAGGCGCAGGCCGTTGGCCAGCAGGCGGGCGCGGTCGGGCACCACCACGAACGACTTGGCCTCGCCGCCGAGGGCGTTGACGTCGGCCACGCCGGGCACGGTGCGCAGCGCCGGGCGGATCGTCCAGTCCAGCAGGCTGCGCTTCTCCTGCAGGCTCAGGCCGCCGCCCTCGATGGTGAACATGAAGACGTCCGACAGCGGCGTGGCGATCGGCGCCAGACCGCCGCCGACGTCGGCCGGCAGCACGTCGGCGACGTTGGCGTAGCGCTCGGCGACCTGCTGGCGCGCCCAGTAGATGTCGGTGCCCGGCGCGAAGTCGAGGGTGACGTCGGCGATGGCGTACTTGGCGGTGGAGCGCAGCATCACCGCGCCCGGCACGCCCAGCAGCTCCATTTCCAGTGGCGCCACCACCCGGCTTTCCACTTCCTCCGGGGTCATGCCCGGCGCCTTCAGGATCAGCTTCACCTGGGTCGGCGAGATGTCCGGGTAGGCGTCGATCGGCAGCTGCAGGTAGGCGCGCAGGCCGGCACCGGCCAGCGCCAGCACCGCCAGCAGCACGAGCAGGCGCTGGCGCAGGGAAAACGCGATCAGGCGCGAGAGCATGGGCTTACTCCGCCGCCGCCAGGGTCTTCAGCACGTTGCCGCCGGCCGCGGCCACCGGCAGGCCAGCGCGCAGGCCGGCGCCGGTGACCACCGCGGTGGTGCCGTCGCCGCCCAGCGGGCGCACCGGCACGGCGCGCCACGCACCGTCCTCGCGCACGAACAGCACGTGGCCCTTGCCCTCCTGCAGCAGGGCGCTGGCCGGCACCGCCACGGCGCCCGCCGGGGCGGGCAGGCGCAGGGTGACGTCCAGCTGCTGGCCGGGCAGCA
>DASWXO010000002.1:0-3522 GCA_036405455.1 Thermomonas sp.
TGGCGGCCTCCTTCATGTCCGTGACCACCGGCGCCAGCAGGTGCGGGATGCCCTGGTAGACCGACAGCTCCAGCATCTTCGGGTCGATCATCAGCATCCGCACGTCCTTGGCGGAGGCCTTGTAGAGCAGCGACAGCACCATGGCGTTGACCGCCACCGACTTGCCGGAGCCCGTGGTGCCGGCCACCAGCAGGTGCGGCATGCGTGCCAGGTCGGCCACGATGGGCTTGCCGGCGATGTCCTTGCCCAGCGCCAGCGTCAGCGGGCTGCCGGCCTTGTCGTATTCCTTCGACCGCAGCAGCTCGCTGAGGTAGATCATCTCGCGGTGGGTGTTCGGCGTTTCCAGGCCGATCACCGACTTGCCCGGGATCACGTCCACCACGCGCACCGACTTCACCGACAGGCCGCGGGCGATGTCCTTGTCCAGCGAGGAAATCTGGCTGACCTTCACCCCCGGCGCCGGCTGCACCTCGAAACGGGTGATGACGGGACCCGGATAGGCGCCGACGACTTCGGCGTCGATGCGGAAGTCCTTGAGCTTGAACTCGATCTGCCGCGACAGCGTTTCCAGCGTCTGCGCGTCGTAGCCCTTGGGCTGCGGCTTGGGGTCGTCCAGCAGCGCCAGCGGCGGGATGCCGGTGCCATCATCGGCATGGAACAGCGGGATCTGCTGCTCGCGCTTGGCGCGCTCGCTCTTCTCCACCGCGGGCGCGGCCGGCGGCTCGATCTTCACCTTTTCGCGGCGCAGGCGGATCTCGCTGTCGGCCTTGCGCGCCGTTTCGCGCTCCTCGCGCAGCGCCCGCGCCTCGTTCCATTCGCTGGCCTGCTTCACGCCCTGCCGTGCGCCGCGGTCCAGCAGTCCCGGCAAAGCCAGAACCCATGCGCCGATGCGGTCCATCACCGCCAGCCACGACAGTCCGGTGGCCAGAGTCACCGAAATCAGCAACAGGCTGATCAGGAACAGGTTGGAGCCCAGCGGGCCGAAACCGCGCTGAAGCGACTTCCCGGTCAGCTCGCCAAGCACGCCGCCACTGCCGGCGGAGAAATCATTGCCACCGCCCACGCGCAGGTACAGCAGCCCGCAGACCGCGACCAGGAAACCGACGATGCCGACCAGCCGCAGCGCCGGCCCCAAGTCGGCTTCGCCATCGCCGTCCGTGTCCATGCCGAACAGCGCGATCCAGGCGATCGCACCCAGCACCAATGGCAGCAGGAAGGCAACGTAGCCACACAGGAACAGCAGAAAGCTGGCGACCCATGCGCCCGCCACACCGCCAACGTTGTGGATGGGCGCGAGCAGGCTGGAGCCCCGGTCCCAGCCGGGATCCGCCGGCGAGAAAGTGAACAGGCAGGCCAGCAGATACAGCAGCAGCGGCGCTATGACGATCAGGGCGAGGTCGCGCCACAGGCGCTGCCGGCGCGGGCTTTCCGCCGCGCGCGCGCCGCCCGTCTTCGCCGCCTTTCGGCTGCCACCGACCTCGGATACCGCTTTCGCCACCTGCGATCAGACCTCAGGAAATTCCCATAGGCCTTTGATAATACGTCAAAGGTCCATGCCACGCAGCGCCGGGTGCACGATCTTTCCGGCCTCCACGTTGATGCCCTTGGCCAGCGCCGGATCACTGCGCCATTCGGCATCGCTGGCGAGGCGGTTGACCCACGGCAGGATCGCTGCGCAGATCGCCTGCGAGGAAGTCTGCGGTACCGCCCCCGGCATGTTGGTCACGCAGAAGTGGGTCACCCCGTCCTCCACATAGGTGGGGTCCTTCCAGGTGGTCGGACGCGAGGTTTCGAAGCAGCCGCCCTGGTCGATGGCGATGTCCACCACCACGCTGCCCGCCTCCATGCCGGCCAGCATCTCCCGGGTCATCACGTGCGGCGCGCGGGCGCCGGTGACCAGCACAGCGCCAATCACCAGGTCGGCGGCGGCAACTTCCCGCGCCACCACGTCATGGTAGGGATACAGCGCGGTGACGTTATGCCCCAGCCGCATCATCTCGTCCATGCGGTCGGGGCGCATTTCGAACACGGTGACGTTGGCGCCCTCCGCTGCGGCCAGCGCCGCCGCCGCGCCTCCCGCCTTGCCGGCGCCGAACACCACCACCCGGCCGCGCTCGGTGGCCGGCAGTCCGCCCAGCAACTTGCCCTTGCCGCCCAGCGGCTGGTGCAGCAGGTGGGTGCCCACCTGCACCGCCAGCTTGCCGGCGATCACCGACATCGGCGCCAGCAGCGGCAGGTCGCCGTTGGGCAATTCCACGGTTTCGAAGGCGACGCCGGTCAGGCCGATTTCCAGCAGCCTGCCCGTCAGGGCGGGCTCGGCGGCCAGATGCAGATAGCAGAACAGCAGGTGGTCGCGGCGCAGATGGGCGAGATCGCCGGCGATCGGCTCCTTGACCTTCACGATCAGCTCGCCCCTCTCATAGAGCGCTGCGGCGTCCGGGGCGATCTTCACCCCCAGGCGGGCGTACTGCGCGTCGGCAAAGCCGCTGCTGATGCCGGCACCGGCCTCCAGCCAGACCTCGTGGCCGCGCTTGACCAGATCGCCGGCGGCGGCGGGCACGAGCGCGACGCGCCCTTCGAGGGTCTTGGTTTCCGTGGGCACACCGATGCGCATGCTTCGCTCCTGGGCGGAATGGTCGTGGATGGACGACAGCGTTGCGGCGTTCGCGGCTTGTGTACCGGCGCTACCGCCGCCAAGCTAGTGGCGAACGACGCCCTGCGCGAATTCCGTCCGATTATAGGGAACCCGCTTCAAGCCATGACCACGACCAAGCACAGCCGCCTCCTCATCCTCGGTTCCGGTCCCGCCGGCTGGACCGCCGCCGTCTACGCCGCCCGCGCCAACCTGAAGCCGGTGGTGGTCACCGGCCTGCAGATGGGCGGCCAGCTGATGACCACCACCGAGGTGGACAACTGGCCTGGCGACGCCCATGGCCTGATGGGTCCCGACCTGATGGCACGCCTGCAGGCGCATGCCGAACGCTTCGAAACCGAGACCGTGTTCGACCACATCCACACCGCCGACCTGTCCAAGCGGCCGTTCCGGCTGGTGGGCGACTCCGGCGAGTACACCTGCGACGCCCTCATCATCGCCACCGGCGCCACCGCCAAGTACCTCGGCATTCCGTCCGAGGAGGCCTACAAGGGCCGCGGCGTGTCCGCCTGCGCCACCTGCGACGGCTTCTTCTACAAGGACCAGGACGTGGCGGTTATCGGCGGTGGCAACACCGCGGTCGAAGAAGCACTGTACCTGTCCAATATCGCCCGCAAGGTCTACCTGGTGCACCGCCGCGATACCCTGCGTGCGGAGAAGATCATGCAGGACAAGCTGTTCGCCAAGGTCGCCGCCGGCAAGATCGAAACCGTCTGGCACCACACCGTGGACGAAGTGCTGGGCAACGACGCCGGCGTCACCGGCATGCGTCTGAAGTCGGTGCAGGACGGCAGCACCCGCGAGATCGACGTGCAAGGCTTCTTCGTCGCCATCGGCCACAGCCCCAACACCTCGCTGTTCGAGGGCCA
>DASWXO010000003.1:0-25100 GCA_036405455.1 Thermomonas sp.
CACCTGGTGGCCGAACAGCGCGCGGGATTCGCCGCGCCGTGGGCTCCGCTGCCGCAACCGCCGGCGGTGCGCATCAGCGATCGCCCCGACCACGTGAAGGTGGTCCAGGAAGGCATGGAAATGACCACGACCGGGTCCGGCACCGCCGCGCGCGTGTTCCGCGGCTCGCCGTACCGGTCGGCCGGCAAGACCGGCACCGCGCAGGTGGTCAACCGCGGTGCGACCGCGGTCGATCCGCGCTCGCTGCCGCTGTGGAAGCGCCACCGCGCGCTGTACATCGGCTACGCGCCCGCGGAGGCGCCGACCATCGCCGTGGCCGTGGCGGTGGAGGGCGGCGGTTTCGGCGCGGATACCGCCGCGCCAATCGTGCGCAAGGTGTTCGATGCGTGGCTGCTCGGCAAGGCCGCGACGCCGCCCACGCCGAAGGACGTGCTGGTGCCGTCGGCCCGGCCGGATTTCTCCGATGTGCGCGGCAGCCCCGACGCGGCGCCGGTTGCCCCGCCCGCGGCGGCGAGTGCGTCCCCCGGAGGTCTGCGATGAAGCGACTGTTGTGGTGGCTGGGCGACCTGCTGGGACGCTTCGGCCGCACCCTCGACCTGCCGCTGCTGGGCGCGCTGCTGGCGCTGATGGGCATCGGCCTGGTGACCCAGTACAGCGCGGGCAACGAGGCGGTCCGCGGCGTCGCCATGCAGGGGGCGTTCTACGGCGTTGGCCTGGGCGCGCTGTGGGTGGCGTCGCGGTTGCCCGCGCACCTGCTGAAGCAGGCCACGCCGGCGATCTTCCTGCTGTCGCTGCTGCCGCTGGTGCTGGTGCTGTTCATCGGCAGCGGCAAGTACGGCAACCACTGGATCAACCTCGGCTTCTTCAACTTCCAGCCGTCGGAGCTGGCCAAGCTGACCCTGCCGATGATGCTGGCCTGGCACTTCGACCGCCACCCCATGCCGCCGCGCTTCGGCGTGTTGCTGGGCGGTGTGGCGATCATCGCGATGCCGGTGGGCCTGACCCTGCTGCAGCACGACCTGGGCACCGCGATGCTGGTGCTGGCGGCGGGGGTGTTCGTGCTGTTCCTGGCCGGCACCTCGTGGTGGTGGTGGGGCGCCGCGGGCGCGCTGGGCGGCGGCGGATTCGCGGTGGCGATGTTCGCGCCGATGACCTGGTTCTCGTTCCTGCGGCCCTACCAGCAGAACCGCATCCTCACCTTCCGCAATCCCGAGAACGACCCGATGGGCGCGGGCTGGAACATCCTGCAGTCGCAGATCGCGATCGGGGGCGGCGGGCTGACCGGCAAGGGCTGGGGGCAGGGCACCCAGTCGCATCTCAACTACCTGCCCGAGCACACCACCGACTTCGCGTTCTCGGTGCTGGCCGAGGACTTCGGCTGGATCGGCGTCGCCCTCACGTTGGCGTTGTACCTGTTCGTGGTGGCGCGTTGCCTGTGGCTCGCCGCGGACGCGCGCGACGGTTACGCACGGCTGCTGGCGGGCGCCATCGGCCTGTCGCTGTTCGTCTACGTGCTGGTCAACGGCGCGATGATCTCCGGCCTGCTGCCGGTGGTGGGCGTGCCGATGCCGCTGCTGAGCTACGGCGGCACGTCCGCGGCCACGCTGCTGCTGGGCTTCGGCGTGGTGATGGCGTTGAAATCGCGGCGGCCGCTGCACCGCTGAATTCATCGGAAAAGCTGAACGCGGTGTTCCGGCAGTGCGGTACGCGCGTGCTACCCTCCGCGCCGATGATCCGACGCATCCTGCCCAGCCTTGCCGCGCTCGCGCTCGTCGCCTGCGCCGGAGCGCCCCGGAAGCCGACGCCGGCCCCGGTTCCCCCGCCGTCCGCCGCCGAAGTGCCGCCGGTTCCCGCCCCGCAGCGCGATATCACCGCCGCCCGCGCCGAGTTCGTGCGCACCACCGCGGAACGGTTCGGCATCGCACCTGCCGAGATCGAAGCGGTCCTCGCCCGCGCCCAGATCCGCGAGCCCATCATCAAGGCGATGTCGCGTCCCGCCGAGGCCAAGCCGTGGCGCGACTACCGGCCGATCTTCATCCAGCCCGCCCGCATCGACGGAGGCCGCGCCTTCCTCGAGGCCAACCGCGCGGCGCTGCAGCGCGCCGAGGACACCTACGGCGTGCCGAAGGAGCTCGTCACCGCCATCCTCGGCGTGGAGACCAGCTACGGCGGCAACAAGGGCAGCTGGCCGGTGCTGGACGCGCTGTACACGCTGGCCTTCGCCTACCCGCGTAGCGGCGACCCCGCGCGCATGGCGTACGAGGACAAGCGCGAGGCGTTCTTCCGCGACGAACTGGCGCAGCTGTTCGCACTGGGCAAGGAGGAGGGGTTCGACATCACTGCCTTGAAAGGCAGCTATGCCGGCGCGATGGGCTGGGGCCAGTTCATGCCGTCCAGCTACCGCCAGTACGCGGTGGATGGCGATGGCGACGGCAAGCGCGACCTGTTCGACGATCTCGACGACGTGATCGCCTCGGTGGCCAACTACTTCGCCAAGAAGGGCAGCTGGCAGCGCGGCGGCCCGGTCATGGAGCGTGCAGTCCGCGACGCAGGCGCGGCCGATTTCGCCAACCCGGGCAACGCGGTGACCCTCGACCAGAGCCTGGCCGGCCTGCAGGCGTTGGGCTACCGCGCCGCGGACCCGGCGGCGGTGTTGCACCTCGACGGCGGCCAGCCGGTCACCCTGATCACCCTCGAGGGCGCGGACGGGCCGGAGTACTGGATCGTCTACAACAACTTCAAGGCCATCACCACGTACAACATCTCCCGCCTGTACGCGACCGCGGTCTACCAGCTGTCCCAGGCCATCGCCGGGCGCGGAGTGGACGGGGCATGAGCCGGCGCCTGCGCCTGCTGGTGGCGTTGCTGCCGCTGGTGCTGGCGGCCTGTGCCACCGGTGGCGGTCGCAAGGAGACCCCGCCCTCGGCGCATGCGCGCAAACCGGTGGACGCCACGCCGGCCGAGGGCATCGCCCCCACGCCCCGCCGCGTGTCGCCCTATGCGCCGGCGCAGGAAGACACCAGCAAGCGCGGCGATTACGTGGCTGGCGGGCTGTTCCGCCCCGGCGTGCCCGACGTCGTGCCCGACGAGATCCCCGACGTCGATGCGATCCCCGAGCCGGAGGTCCGCGAGGAGCCGCGCGCGCGCACCGGCAACCGCGACTACACCGTGCTGGGCAAGAAGTACCGCGTCCTCGACGACCACAGCGGCTATGTCGAGGAGGGGCTGGCGTCGTACTACGGCAAGAAATTCCATGGCCGCCGCACCTCCAGCCAGGAGGTCTACGACATGTACGCCTTCACCGCCGCCCACAAGACCCTGCCGCTGCCCAGCTTCGCCCGCGTCACCAACCTCGACAACGGCAAATCGGTGGTGGTGCGGGTGAACGATCGCGGCCCGTTCCATCCCGGCCGCGTGATCGACCTGAGCTACGCGGCGGCGGTGAAGCTGGGCTACCGCGAGAAGGGCACGGCCCGCGTGCGCGTGGAGGCGCTGTCCGCGGACGAAGCGGCCGACGCCAATGCCATCGCCTCCGCTCCTGCCGCTTCCGCGATGGACAAGCTGGTTGAGGGGCTGCCGCCAACGACGGTGGCCCCGGCTGCGACCGGCAACCGTTTCGACATGCACCGCGACGGTCGCACCATGACCGCCGACGAATTCGACGACTGGATGCGTTCCCGCCGGATCCGGGTGGCGACCGGGCGTCCGGCCGCCCTCGTGGCCGCAGCGCCAGCTGCTGCAGCTCCCGCAGTGCCGGCTGCGCCGCCGCCCGGCCCGTCGGCGGTGGAAACGCCGCCCGCCCGCCCGTCCGCCCCCGTCCCCGCCGCCGGCGAGGTGGTCCTGCAGGTGGCCAGTTTCAGCAGCCAGCGCAACGCCGAGCAGGCGCTGTCGCTGCTGCGCGGGGCGTCCATCGCGGGCGCCCAGCTGCAGGATGCCGACGTCAACGGCCGCAAGGTGTGGCGCCTGCGGGTCGGCCCGGTGGCCGAAGCGGCCACCCCGGAACTTGCGGCGCGCATCGTCGGTCTGGGCTTCGGCCAGCCGCAGCGCGTGCGCAACTGACCCCTTGCGCGATGCGGCTTAGAATGGCCGCCTGACACCGTTTTGCGCCGCGACCGCGCGGCCCCAGGAGTATTGATCGATGCGTTCCCTGTTTTCCGTCGCCCTCGTGTCCGCGGCCCTGGTGGCCGGTTCGGGCCTCGCCCTCGCCCAGGCGCCCGCCCGTCCCGCCGCGCTGAGCGACGACCTGCCGGTGCCGGATGCGCCCGCGCCGAAGGTCAGCAAGGCCTGGGTGGTGATGGATTACGCGACCGGCCAGGTGCTGGCGGGCGAGAACGTGGACACCCCGGTCGAGCCGGCCAGCATCACCAAGGTGATGACCAGCTACGTGATCGCCGCCGAGATGGCGGCCGGCAAGGTCAAGCCCACCGACCCGGTGATGATGACCGAGCACGCGTGGCGCGAGGGCGGCGCGGGTACCGACGGCAGCTACAGCGGCTTCGAAGTCAACAAGACCGCGCCGCTGGAGCAGATGGAGAAGGGCATGGTGGTGCAGTCCGGCAACGACGCCGCGATCGCCCTGGCCGAGCACGTCGCCGGCAGCGAGCAGGCCTTCGCCCAGCTGATGAACGCCTACGCGAAGAAGATCGGCCTGCGCAATTCGCATTTCGTGAACCCGCACGGCCTGTCCGCCGAGGGGCATATCACCACCGCGCACGACCTCGCGCTGCTGGGCCGCGCGCTGATCCGCGACTTCCCCGAGGCCTACAGCTACAACAAGATCAAGGAATTCACGGTCGGCCCGATCACCCAGCCGAACCGCAACCTGCTGCTGTGGCGCGACCCGTCGGTGGACGGCATCAAGACCGGCCACACCTCCAGCGCCGGCTACTGCCTGATGGCCTCGGCCAAGCGTGGCGACCAGCGCCTGATCACCGTGGTGATGGGCGATTCCAGCGAGAACCAGCGCGCGGTGGATTCGCAGGCGCTGTTGAACTGGGGCTTCCGGTTCTACGAAACCCACCGCCTGTACGAGGCCGGCAAGCCACTGGCCTCGCCGAAGGTGTGGAAGGGCGACGGCGACGTGGTGCAGGTCGGCGTGGCGCAGCCGCTGCTGGTCTCCACCCCGCGCGGGAAGTACGACCGCCTGAAGGCCACCATGGAGCTGCCGACCTCGCTGGTGGCGCCGATCGCCAAGGGCCAGAAGCTGGGCACCGTGAAGGTCGCCCTGGACGGCAAGGTCATCGCGCAGGCGCCGCTGGTGGCGGTGGCGGCGGTGGAGGAGGGCGGCTTCTTCAAGCGCCTGTGGCACGAACTGCTGATGTGGTGGCAGAGCTGACGCCTCCGCCGCGGGGTTGGGGACGCCCGCCGGCGTCCCCATAATGGCCGCATGAACACGATCCATTCCGACAATCCCGAGCACGGCTTCCAGTTCCCCGGCGTCTTCGAGCTGTCCGCCATGGGGCCGGCCGACCGCCAGCTGGAAAGCGAGCTGCCCCGGCACCTGATGGAGGCCGGCATCGAGGTCCTGCACGAGACCGTCAATTGGCGGCACTCGACCAACGGGAAGTACGTCTCGGTGCGGATCTCGTTCCGCGCCCGCTCGCGCGAGGAGTACGACCGCGCGCACCAGGCGCTGCGCGACCACCCGGAAGTGAAGTGGACGCTGTAAGCGCGGCCTGCGCGGCGGCTCCGGCCGCCACGGTGCGCGCCGGCGTGGCCCGCGACCTGGGCCGCCAGCCCTACGAGCCGGTCTGGCGCGCCATGCAGGCGTTCACCGATGCCCGCGGCGACGACACCCCGGACGAACTCTGGCTGGTCGAGCACGACCCGGTCTTCACCCTTGGCCAGGCCGGCAAGCCCGAGCACGTGCTGATGCCGGGCGACATCCCGGTGCTGCACGTGGACCGCGGCGGCCAGGTGACCTACCACGGCCCCGGCCAGCTGGTGGCGTACCCCCTGCTGGACCTGAAGCGCCTGAAGATCGGCGTGCGCGATTACGTCTGCAAGATCGAGCAGGCGCTGATCGACACCTTGGCCGACTGGAACATCGACGCGGCGCGCAAGGACGGTGCCCCGGGCGTGTACGTGAACGGGGCCAAGATCGCCTCGCTGGGCATCCGCGTCCGCCGCGGCTGCACCTTCCACGGGCTGGCCTTCAACATCACCGGCGAGAGCACGCCGCCGTTCGCCCGCATCAACCCCTGCGGCTACGCCGGCCTGCAGGTGGTGGCGCTGGCCGACCTCGGCGGCCCGTCCGCGCTGGACGCGGTCAAGCCCGCGCTGCTGGCCCACCTGGGGCGCCAGTTGGGCCTGGCCTGGCGGCAGGACGCCGCGCTGCCCCGCCTGCAGGCGGCCTGAAGCCCGCCCGCGGCGCGATGTGCGCGATAATCGCGGCATGAGCACGCCCCCCCGCAACATCCCGTTGTCCGTCGTCGCCGATGGCGTTCCTTCGCTGGAGCCCGGCGTCCGCCAGGTCGCCGACCAGAAGATCGCGCGCTCGCCGGTGCAGTTCGCCGAGGCGCCGGTGCTGCGCAAGCCCAGCTGGATCCGGGTCCGCATCCCCAGCGGCAACGCGGTGCAGGCGCTGAAGTCCAAGCTGCGCGAGAACCGCCTGGTGACGGTCTGCGAGGAGGCCAGCTGCCCGAACATCCACGAGTGCTTCGGCCACGGCACCGCGACCTTCATGATCCTCGGCGAGGTCTGCACGCGCCGCTGCAGCTTCTGCGACGTGGCCCACGGCCGGCCCAAGCCGCCGGACCCGCTGGAGCCGCTGCGCCTGGCGCAGACGGTGAAGGACATGGGGCTGCGCTACGTGGTGGTGACCAGCGTGGACCGCGACGACCTGCGCGATGGCGGTGCCGGCCACTTCGTGGACTGCATCGCGGCGATCCGCGAGATGGCGCCGGGCACCCGCATCGAGATCCTGACCCCGGACTTCCGCGGCAAGGGCCGGATGGAGCGCGCGCTGGAGATCCTGGCGGCGAACCCGCCGGACGTCTTCAACCACAACATCGAGACCGTGCCGGACCTGTACCGCAACGTGCGTCCGGGCGCGGACTACCAGTGGTCGCTGACCCTGCTGCAGAAATTCAAGGCGCAGCACCCGGCCATCCCGACAAAGTCCGGCATCATGCTGGGCCTGGGCGAGACCCTGGAGCAGGTACAGGCCACCCTGCGCGACCTGCGCGCGCACGACGTCGAGATGGTCACCATCGGCCAGTACCTCCAGCCCAGCGCCCACCACCACCCGGTGCTGCGCTACTGGACCCCGGAGGAGTTCCAGGCGCTGGCCGACTACGGCCACGGGCTGGGCTTCTCCCACGTCGCCTCCGGCCCGATGGTGCGCTCCAGCTACCACGCCGACCAGCAGGCCGCCGAGGCCGCGCGCGCGCCGGCCTGAGCCGCCGGCGGCGTCCCGGCGCCGGGCGTGCACGGGCGTTCACAAACCGCCCGGCGGTGCGGGTAGAGTGGAGGTGCCGCGCGGTGCGAACTTCCGGCACTGGCGCGTGGTCCTTGTGACCGACACCCTGTCCGCCACCCCTTGCAGCGGCCCCCACGCCGCGGAACCCCGATGATCCGCAACCGCCCCCTGATCGCTCTGACCCTCGGCCTCGCGCTGGCCGCGCCGCTGGCCCTGCTGGCCGGCAGCGGCGACCTTGCCCTGTCCGCCGGCCCCACCCGGGACCAGGCCACCACCGCGCAGATGGTGCACGGGCTGCTGTCCGACAGCCGCTATGCCTACCGGCCGCGCGCGCTGGACGACGCCCTGTCGCGCGAGGTCCTGGTCGAATACCTGAAGACGCTGGATCCCGGCAAGGTGTTCCTCACCGCGCAGGACGTGGCGGGCTTCCAGCGTTACGCCACCACCCTGGACGACGCGATCAAGACCGGCAAGGTGGACCCGGCGTGGTCCATCTTCGCGACCTACCGGCAGCGCGTGGAAGACCGCATCGGCTATGCGCGCGGCCTGCTCAAGGGCCAGTTCGACTTCACCAAGGACGAGCGCTACGCCTACGACCGCGAGGACGCCCCGTGGGCGGACGCGGCCACGCTGGACGCGCTGTGGCGGCAGTCGGTCAAGAACGATTGGCTGCGCCTGAAGCTGGCCGGCAAGCAGCCGGACGAGATCCGCAAGACGCTCGACAAGCGCTACGCGAACCTGCTGACCAGCGTGCGCGAGCTGAAGGGCGACGAGGTCTTCCAGAGCTTCCTCAACGCCTACGCCGGCAGCATCGACCCGCACACCGACTACATGACCCCGCGCAGCGCGGAGAACTTCAACGTCTCGATGTCCAACTCGCTGGAAGGCATCGGTGCCGTGCTGTTCCGCCAGGACGACGTGGTGGTGGTGCGCGAGATGGTCCCGGGTGGCCCGGCCGCGCGCAGCGGCAAGCTCAAGCCGGGCGACCGCATCGTCGGCGTCGGCCAGGGCGCGTCCGGCGAGATGAAGGACGTGATCGGCTGGCGCATCGACGACGTCGTCGCGCAGATCCGCGGCGCGGCCGACACCCAGGTGCGGCTGGACGTGGTGCCCGCCGAGGCGCCGCTGGACAGCAAGCCGCAGCAGCTCCTGCTCACCCGCGCCAAGGTGCGGCTGGAAGACCAGCGCGCCAAGGCCGAGACCATCGTGGTGCCCGCAGCGGGCGATGCCCCGGCGCGCCGCATCGGCGTGGTCAAGCTGCCCGGCTTCTACCAGGACTTCGAGGCCCGTCGCCGCGGCGACAAGAACTACGCTTCGGCCACCCGCGACGTGTCGAAGATGCTGGCCGACTTCCGCGCGCAGAAGGTCGATGGCGTGGTGCTGGACCTGCGCGGCAACGGCGGCGGCTCGCTGACCGAGGCGGTGGAGTTGACCGGCCTGTTCATCGACAAGGGCCCGGTGGTGCAGGTGCGCGAGTCCGGCGGCAAGGTCAACGTGCAGTACGACCAGGACGCGGGCGTGGCGTGGGACGGCCCGCTGGCGGTGGTGATCAACCGCGGCTCCGCGTCTGCCTCCGAGATCGTTGCCGGCGCCATCAAGGACTACGGGCGCGGGCTGGTGATCGGCGAGACCACCTTCGGCAAGGGCACCGTGCAGACGATGGTGGACCTGGACCGCTGGCCGGCCAACGAGACGCCGCGCTTCGGCGAGCTCAAGCTCACCGTGGCGCAGTTCTTCCGCCCGGACGGCAGCAGCACGCAGAACAAGGGCGTCGAGCCCGACGTGGCGTTCCCGGCCAGCGTCGATGCCACCGAATTCGGCGAGAGCACCTACCCCAACGCGCTGCCGTGGACGCGCATCGCTGCGGCGCCGCACGTGCGTTACGGCAACTTCGCGCCGCTGCTGGCGCAGCTGCAGGCGCGCCACCAGGCGCGCTCCGCGAAGGACGTGGAATTCCAGTGGTGGGTCGATGACGTGCGCCGGTTCCGCGACGAGCAGGCGAAGAAGTCGATCTCGCTGAACGAGGCCGAGCGCCGCGCCGAGCGCGACCGCTTCGACGCGCAGCGCAAGGAGCGCGCCGAGGTCCGCGCCCGCCTGGGCCTGCAGCGCGATCCGCTGCTGGAGTCCCGCGCCGACGATGGCCTGACCGCTGACGAGCGCAACGTCGCCGATTCGGTGGCGCGCGAGGAGGCGGCGCGCAATGCCACCGATCCGCTGCTGCGCGAGTCCGCGGCGATCCTGGCCGACGCGGTGGGCCTGCTCGGCAAGAACGCGGCGCTGGCGGCGCAGGTGCTGCCGGCGACCCGCAATGCCGCGGGGCACTGGGCCGACTGAGTCCTCCGCGTCTCCCCTCGTGAATCCCTGGCGGGCACCTTCGGGTGCCCGCCGTTGTCTGCAAGGTCCTCGACGATGCCGTCTTCGCCGGTTCCCGCCGCTCCCGCCGCCCGCGTCGCGCTGGCACTGGGCGCGGTCTACCTGATCTGGGGCTCCACCTACCTCGCCATCCGCTTCGCGCTGGAGGGCGGGTTCCCGCCGTTCCTGCTGGGCGGCATCCGCTTCCTCGTTGCCGGCGGGCTGATGTTCGCGGTGCTGCGTTGGCGCGGCGTGCCGGCGCCCACCCGCGCGCAGTGGGCCAACGCCGCGGTGATGGGCGGGCTGATGCTGCTGCTGGGCAACGGCATGGTGAACCTGGCCGAGACCAAGGTGTCGTCCGGGCTGGCCGCCGTCACGGTGGCGTCCGCGCCGCTGTGGATGGCGGTGTTCGCGGCGATGCGTGGTCACCGGCCGACGCGGCTCGAGATGGTCGGCCTGGGCATCGGCTTCGTGGGCGTCGTCTGGCTCAGCACCGGCGGCAGCCTGACCGGCGCGCCGCTGGGGCTGGTGGCGCTGCTGGTCGCCTCGGTGTCGTGGTCGTTCGGTTCGATCTGGAGCCGCGGCCGCGACCTGCCGTCGCCGTTCATGTCCTCGGCCGCGCAGATGCTCTGCGGCGGCGTGCTGATGGCGGTCGTCGGCCTGAGCCTGGGCGAGCGCCTGCACGGCGTGCCCACGGCGCACGCCATCGGCGCGTTCTGGTACCTGGTGGTGATGGGCTCGCTGGTCGGCTTCTCCGCCTATATCTGGCTGCTGCACCACGTGCGGCCGGCGCTGGCCGGCAGCTACGCCTACGTCAATCCCGCGATCGCGGTCGCGCTGGGCGCGTGGCTGGCGCACGAGCGTTTCGGCATGCGCGAGCTGGTGGCGATGGGCGTGATCCTGGCCGGCGTGGTCGCGATCACCCTGGCGAAGGCCGCGAAGGGCAAGCCGGCGTGACCGCGCACGGCCATGCGGACGTCGCCCGCGGGACCTGGGCGGCGGTGGGCACCTTCGTCCTGTGGGGCCTCGCGCCTTTGTACTGGCACCTGTTGAAGGCGGTGCCGTCGCTGCAGATCGTGCTGCACCGGGTGGTGTGGAGCGCGCTGCTGGTGGCGGGCTTCCTGGTGTGGCGCGACGGCCGCCACTGGCTGCGCGACGTGCTGGCCGGGCAGCCGCGGCTGCGCTGGATGCTGCTGCTCAGTGGCCTGCTGATCTCCAGCAACTGGGGCCTGTACATCTGGGCGGTGAACGCCGGCCACGTGGTGGAAACCGCACTGGGCTACTTCATCAACCCGCTGCTCAACGTGGTGATCGGCGTGCTGTTCCTGCGCGAGCGGCTGCGCCCGCTGCAGTGGGCGTCGGTGGCGATCGCCGCGGCGGGCGTGCTGTGGCTGACCGTGCGCTACGGCCAGTTCCCGTGGATCGCGATCGCGCTGGCGGTGTCGTTCGGCGTGTACGGCGTGCTGCGCAAGCTGGCGCACGTGGACTCGGTGACGGGGCTCGGCGTGGAAAGCGCCTACCTGTTCGTGCCGGTGCTGGGCGTGCTGCTGTGGAGCGAGTGGCACGGCGCTGGCGGCTTCCTGCCGCAGGGCGGCGCCGCAGGCTACGGGCCGGCGATCGACGCGCTGCTGGTGCTGTCGGGGTTGGTCACCGCGCTGCCGCTGGTCGGCTTCGCCTACGCGGTGCGGCGGATCTCGCTGACCAGCGTGGGCCTGCTGCAGTACATCGCGCCGACCCTGCAGTTCCTGATCGGCGTGTTCGTGTTCGCCGAGCCGTTCGACCGCTCCCGCCTGGTCGGCTTCGCCTGCATCTGGCTGGCGCTGGCCGTGTTCGTGGTCGACAACATCCGCCAGTCCCGCCGGGTGCGCCCGGCGGAACTGGCCTGAGCGCGATCACGCCGAACGCAGCGCCTCGGTCACCGGCAGCCGCGCCGCGCGCAGCGCCGGGAACAGGCCGCCGACCAGGCCGATGCCCAGCGCCCACTTCAGTCCGGTCCACGCCAGTTCGGGGCCGACCTTGAACTGGAACACCACCTGGCTGAAGTTCTGGCCCAGCGTGCTGACGGTGTAACCGTTGAACAGCACCCATGCGACCGCCGCGCCCAGCACGCCGCCCAGCAGCGCCAGCAGCATCGTCTCCAGCATCACCGCGGTCACCACCGGGACACTGCGGAAGCCCAGTGCGCGCAGCGTGGCGATCTCGCGGGCGCGCCCGGCCACCGCGGCGTACATGCTGTTGAGCGCGCCGAAGACCGCGCCGATCGCCATGATGGCGCCGATCACCGTGCCCAGGATCCGGATCAGCTTGGTCAGCTCTTCGGACTGCTTGCCGTAGTAGTCGCGGGTGGTGCTGGCGTCCAGCTTCAGGCGCGGGTCGGCGGCCAGCGCGGCCTTGAGCTGCTGGAAGCCCGCCTTGCCGTCCAGCTTCACGGTGACCGACTGGAACGCGCTGCGCTGGTACGCCGGGCCCAGCACGTCGGCGTCGGTCCACAGCTCGGAGTCGTGCGAGTCCTTCGACTCGAACACGCCCACGACCGTCCACATCTGGTTGGCCAGCTTCAGCTGCTTGCCGATCTCCAGCCCGCGGAACTGGCGCTGCACGCCCTTGCCGACGACGATCTCGCGCAACCCCGGGGTGAACTTGCGGCCCTCGACGATCTTCAGCTGCGGCCGGATCGCCCAGCCGGCCGGGCCGACGCCGCGGAACTGCACGTTGGCGTCGGTGCCGTCGGCCTTGGACGGCAGGTTGACCACCTGCGACAACTCGGGCGAGGCCAGCGCCTTGCCGTCGGCGCCGCGCGCGATGCCGGGCAGTGCCGCCAGCAGCGGTGCCTGGTCGCGGGTGATGACCGAGTTGGTCTCCGCCTGCGAGCCGGCGCGCAGCAGGATCGCGGTGTTGGCGTCGCCGGTCTTGTCCAGCGTGGCCTTGAAGCCTTCGCCCATCGCCAGCATCGCCACCAGCACGCCGACGACGCCGGCGATGCCGATGACAATGACGCTGGAGGCGCCCCAGCGCTGCGGCAGGCCGGCGATGCCGATCTTGGTGGCTTCGCGCGCCAGCCGGCCGCTGCGGGTGGTCAACAGCCAGAGGGCGATGGCGGCGGCCAGCGCCAGGACCAGCGGCCACGGCAGGACGATCCATGCGCCCAGGCCCAGGGCCAGCAGCAGGACGGTGGCAAGGCCGGAAAAGAAACGCTTCATGGGGTGCTCCTCTTAGCGACCGGCCAATGCATCGACGATGTTCAGGCGCATGCCGCGGACGGCGGGCAGCAGCCCGACCAGCAGGCCGATGCCGACCATCAGCGCCAGGCCCATGCCCCAGGTCTGCGCCAGCAGGCCGGGCAGCTGGATCATGCCGCCGCTGGCGGCGCTGACCATCGGCACGATGGCCGCGGCCAGGGCCATGCCCAGCAGCCCGCCCAGCACCACCAGCAGCACCGATTCGCCCAGCACCAGCCACAGCACGCTGCGGTTGGAGAAGCCGATGGTCTTCAGCACCGCCAGCTCGGGAATGCGCTCGCGCACCGCCTGCGCCATGGTGTTGCCGGTCAGCAGCAGCAGGGTGAAGAACACCGCGCCCATGATCGCGGACACGATCAGGCCGATGTCCGCGAACTGCTTGGCGAAGCTCTGGTTGAACGCGGCTTCGCTCTGGGTCTTGGTCTCGTGGTCGGAGTTCTCGCTGAGCTTGTCCACGGCCTTGGCGACGCGGTCGGCGGTGGCCGCGCTGGTGGGCTCCACCACCCACCAGCCGACGCGACCCTTCACGTAGTCGTTGGCCTCGTCGAAGTACTTCCAGTGGAAGAACAGCACGCGCTCCTGCGCCTTCTGCTTGGGGTCGTCGACCTTGTAGATGCCACGCAGGGTGAACGACCAGTCGTTGCTGCCGCGGGTGGGGAAGATGGTGGCCTGCAGCGGGATGGTGTCGCCCACCTTCCAGCCGAACTGCTTGGCCAGCGCTTCGCCGACGATGGCGCCGCGCTGGTCGGCCAGCCACGCCGCCTTCTGCGCGGCCGGCAGCTTGAACTCCGGATACAGGTCCAGGTAGTCCGGGCTGACGCTGAAGTTGGCGAAGAAGTTCTTCGGGTCGCGGTAGATGCCGCCGAACCACGCCGCGTACGCGGCCTTCTTGACGCCCGGCACCGCGCGCAGCTGCGCGTCCAGGCTGTACGGCAGCATCTGGGTGATCGACAGCCGCGACATGGTGATCATGCGGTTCGCGCCGGCCACGCTGCCGCCGGAATTGAACGCGACGCGCACCGAGTCCAGCATGCCGAACAGCAGGAACGCGGCCACCACCGACAGCAGGGTGAGCAATGTGCGGGTCTTGCTGCGCGCCAGCGCGGCCCAGACGAGATGGAGGTATTTCATGGGTGCCTCCGGCTCAGGCGGCCTGCGCGGCAGGCTCGACCAGGTTGCCCTTGTCGAGGTGCAGCGTGTGGGTCGCGTATTCCGCGGCCTTCGGGTCGTGGGTCACCATCACGATGGTCTTGCCGTGGGTGCGGTTGAGCTCCTGCAGCAGGCCCAGGATTTCCTCCGCCGAGGCACGGTCGAGGTCGCCGGTGGGTTCGTCGCAGATCAGCAGGGTGGGGTCGGACACGATCGCGCGGGCGATCGCCACGCGCTGCTGCTGGCCGCCCGAGAGTTCGTTCGGGCGATGCTTGCCGCGGTCCTTCAAGCCCACCAGCTCCAGCGCGATGGCGGCGTTCTGGCGGCGCTGCGCGGCCGACAGCCGGGTCAGCAGCAGCGGCAGCTCCACGTTCTTCTGCGCGGTCAGCGTGGGCATCAGGTTGTAGAACTGGAAGACGAAGCCGACGTTGTTGCTGCGCCATTGCGCCAGCTGGCCGGAACCCATCTTCTCGATGTGCTGGTCGGCGATCTCGATGCTGCCCGCGGTGGGCGAA
Source organism: Thermomonas sp. (assembly GCA_036405455.1). Lineage (GTDB taxonomy): Bacteria > Pseudomonadota > Gammaproteobacteria > Xanthomonadales > Xanthomonadaceae > Thermomonas. Next base: position 14,676 of record DASWXO010000003.1, read on the forward strand.
TCCAGCCCGCCGATCAGGTTGAGCAGCGTGGTCTTGCCCGAGCCCGACGGCCCCATCAGCGCGACGAAGTCGCCCTGGGCGATGTCGAGGTCGATGCCGCGGAGCACGTCCACGGTCTCGGGGCCACGCCGGTAGGTCTTGTGCAGGTTGCGGATGCGGACGAGGGTGGACATGGTCGGGTCTCCGTGAAGAGGGGGTGCCGCTCCCGCCGATGCGGAAGCGGCGGGGAGGTCATTCGCCGTCGGTGGCCGCGGTGTCGTTCGCGATCTGCACGCGGGCACCGTCGGCCAGGGTCTCGGGCGGATCCAGCACGACCTGCTCGCCGCCGGCCACGCCGGCCAGCACTTCGCGGTCGTCGCCCAACGTGCGGCCGAGGGTGAGCGGCCGCAGCGCGGCCTTGCCGTCGCGGACCACGAAGGCCACGTCCTTGTCGCCCCGCTGGGCGATGGCGGCGGCCGGCACCAGCACGCCCGGCTTCGCCGCCGCCTGCGCGGGCTTGGCTTCCTCGAGGAAGCCGACGCGCGCGCCCATGTCGGGCACGATGCGGGCATCGCCCTTCGCGTCCAGGCCCACGCGCACCTTCACCGTGGCCTTGCCGCGGTCGGCGGCCGGAATGATCGCGATGACCTTGCCCGGGATCTTCCAGTCCTGGTACGCGTTGAGCACGGTCTCTGTGGGCATGCCGGGCTTCACCCGGCCGATGTAGGCCTCGCCCACCTCGACCTCGACCTCGAGGCTGTTCATGTCGACGATGGTGCCGATGCCGGTGCGGGTGAAGCCGCCGCCGGCCGACAGCGGCGAGACGATCTCGCCCGGCTGCGCCGCCTTGGCGATGACCACGCCGGCGAACGGCGCGCGCACGATGGTGTTGTCCACCCCGTTGCCGGCGATGCGCAGGCCGTCGCGCGCCACCTGCGCGTTGCGCTGGGCGGTGGCCAGCTGCGCCCGCAGCGCATCGCGCGACGCCACGGCCTGGTCGAACTGCGCGCGCGACACGAGCTTCTGCCCGACCAGCGTGGACAGCCGGTTGGCGTTCGCTTCCGCTTCCTTCAACTGCGCCTGCACGCTGGCGATCTGGCTTTCCGAGGCGGCCAGCTGCGAGGCGGACAGTGCACGCTGGGCCTCGGCGTCCACCGGGTCCAGGCGCGCCAGCACTTGGCCGTCCTCGACCTTCTGGCCTTCCTCGATCAGCACCTCGCGCACGCGGCCGGTGACCTTGGCGGAGACCGTGGCCATGCGCCGCGCGACCACGTAGCCGGTGGCGTCCAGCACCGAGGCGCTGCCGCTGGCGGCAGCACCGATCGCGGTGGCCTCGGCGGTGCGCACGGTGACGTCCTTGCCGCGCAGCAGGAAGAAACCGCCGGCGGCCAGCACCACCGCGCCCGCCACGCCCAGGCCGATCCACAGCCCTTTGCGCGAAGGCGGCGGCGGCGCGGCGTTGCGGTCGATCTTCAGGGATTTCAGCAGGTCGGCGTTGGTGTTCATGGGCAGGTCGGAAGCGGATGGGCGAGGGCGCAGGGCGGCAGGACGTGCCGCGGGCGCATGGGCGCCACCTTCGGGCATGGGATTTCGTGTGTCAAGTTTCCTTTACACAACGCCATCGATGAGGGCGCTGCCCGGGCGGGGCTCGGCGCTCCCACCGATGCGAGCAGGCTAGCGGCCCCGGCTGGCGCGGTCAGGTGACGGCTGTCATGTGATTCGGCTGACGGCGGCGGATGTCACGCACGGCGGCGAACGCCGAGCATGCGGCCATCGCAACGGGAGACGTTCCATGCCGGTCGGACACGCGGTGGTAGCGGAATTGGAAGGCGCGCGCAAACGCTACGGCGGCACGCAGGCGCTGGATGGGCTGGACCTGGCGTTGCACGCCGGCCGGGTGACCGCGCTGCTGGGCGCCAACGGCGCCGGCAAGAGCACGGCGGTGCACCTGCTGCTGGGCCTGCTGGCCGCGGACGCGGGCACGGTGCGGGTGTTCGGCCGCCCGGCGTCCTCGCGCACGGCGCGGTTGGGCACCGGCGCCATGCTGCAGAGCGCCGGCCTTCCCGACCGCCTGCGGGTGGGCGAGCTGCTGGCGCTGGTGCGCAGCTATTACCCCGATCCCCGCAGCACCGCCGACTGCGTGGCGCTGGCCGGCCTGGACGGCCTGCTGGAGCGGCCCTACCGGGCGCTGTCCGGCGGCCAGCAGCGGCGGGTGCAGTTCGCGCTGGCGCTGTGCGGACGCCCGCGCCTGCTGTGCCTGGACGAGCCCACCACCGGGCTGGACATCGAGGCGCGGCAGACCCTGTGGGCGGCGGTGCGCGAGCTGGTGGGCGAGGGCTGCGGGGTGTTGCTGACCACGCACTACCTGGAAGAGGCGGAGGCGCTGTCCGACCACGTCGTGGTGGTCGACGCCGGGCGCAAGCTCGTGGAGGGCAGCGTGGCGGCGATCCGCGGACACGTGGCGCAGCGGCGCATCCGCTGCGTGACCGCACTGGAGGTCGATGCCGTGGCGGCGTGGCCGGGGGTGCGCTCCGCGCGGCGCGAAGGCGATGCCCTGCAGGTGGTCGCCGACGCCCCCGAGCCGGTGGTGCGCCGCCTGCTGGACGAAGACGCCACCCTGCACGACCTGGAAGTGCAGCGCGCCGGCCTGGCCGACGCCTTCCTTGCCCTCACCCGCACGTCACAAGAGGAGGCCGCCTGATGGCCATCGCGACATCCCCGTCCGTCCGCCTGCCCCTGCGCGCCTACGTGAACGAGGTGCGCTGCGAATGCCTGCGCATGCTGCGCGATCCGGCCTTCTGCATCCCGGTCATCGGCTTCCCGCTGATGTTCTACCTGCTGTTCGCGGTGGTGCTGAACCGCCAGCACAGCGCCGCCACCGCGCAGTACCTGCTGGCCACCTACGGTGCGTTCGGCGTGATCGGCGCGGGCCTGTTCGGGTTCGGCGTGGGCGTGGCGGTGGACCGCGAGCGCGGCTTCCTGCGCCTCAAACGCGTGCTGCCCACCCCGCCCGGCGCGATGCTGCTGGCCAAGCTGGCGATGGCGATGCTGTTCGCGACGATGATTTCGGGGCTGATGGCACTGCTGGGCGCGACGGTGGCTCACGTCGCCCTGGCGCCGTGGCAATGGCTGGCGCTGCTGGCCGTCGACGTGCTGGGCGTGTTGCCCTTCGCCGCCATCGGCCTGTACATCGGCACGCGCGTCGGTGCCAGCGCGGCACCGGCGCTGCTCAACGCGCTGTACCTGCCGATGGCCTTCCTGTCCGGGCTGTGGCTGCCACTGTCGATGCTGCCGGCCGTGCTGGCGAAGCTGGCGGTGCTCTGGCCCGCCTACCACGTGGGCCAGCTGGCGCTGCAGGTGGTCGGCTTCGACCAGGGCCAGTCGCCGTGGCTGCATGTCGGCGTGCTGGCCGGCATCACCGCGGTGTTCTTCGCGCTGGCGCAGCGGCGCCTGTCGCGGCCCGCGGCGGCCGTGCCATGATCCGCGCGTCCTGCCGCCGGAGCCACCGATGACCTTCGCTTCGCCCCTGCGCTGGATGCGCCCGGCGCCCGATTCGCTGGTGGCGCAGGACCTGCGGCTGGGACGGTCGCCGTGGACGCACCACATCCACCTGGTGTGGTCGATCTGGGTCTTCCTCACCCCGGCATTTTCCGGGGGCGCCTTCGGCTACACCCTGCGCTGGCTGCTGCTGACACTGGTGTCCTACCCGGTCTTCCTGCTGCTGTTCACCGTCAGCGTGTGCGCGCCGGAGCGCCGCGCGCAGCTGGCCGCGCTGGGCATGGTCGCGCTGTGTTTCGCACTCCTGCGGTGGTACCCGTCGGGACTCAGCTACTTCGTGTTCGGCTGCGTGATGCTGCAGCCGCGCGGCAAGGGCTCGCTGCTGCGCTATCTGGCCTGGCTGGCCGGCTGCAATGTCGCGCTGCTGCTGTTCGCACGCTACCTCGGCTATCCGTGGATTTCGCTGGTGTGGATGCCGGCGGTCACCGCCATCATCGGGGTGATCACGCTGGTCGAGCGCATCAACCGCCAGCGCGATGCGATCCTGAAGCTCTCGCACGAGGAAGTGCGCCGGCTCGCGGCGCTGGCCGAGCGGGAGCGCATCGGCCGCGACCTGCACGACCTGCTGGGCCATACCCTGTCGATGGTGGCGCTGAAGTCGGACCTGGCCGGGCGCCTGCTGGCGCGCGATCCGGTCGCCGCGCAGGCGGAGATCGCGGAGGTCAGCCGGGTAGCGCGCGATGCGCTGGCGCAGGTGCGCGGTGCGGTCAGCGGCATCCGCGCGGCGGGCATCGCCGCCGAACTCGCCTCGGCCAAGCTGCTGCTGGAAACCGATGGCGTGGCGTTCGAGTACCGCTTCGACGACGGCTTCTCCGGCGCCGGGTTGCCGGCGGCCGTCGAGTCGGCGCTGGCGATGACCGTGCGCGAGGCCGCCACCAACATCCAGCGCCACGCGCGCGCGCGCCATGCCCAGGTGCGCTTCGGCATGGAAGCCGGCGAGGCGGTGCTGCGCGTCGAGGACGATGGCCGTGGCGGCGCGCTGGTGCCGGGCAACGGGCTGTCCGGCATGCGCGAGCGCATCGAGGCGGTGCGCGGCCGCCTGCGCGTCGACGCCGGCGCCGGGCAGGGCACCCGCATCGAGGCGCGCGTGCCGCTGGCGGCGAACGACGACGCGCCCGCGGCGTCCTGACACCGGCGTTGGCGGCGCGGCGCCGGCGCGCTGCGATCTGCTAACGTGCCGCGCCATGATCCGCATCCTCATCGCCGAAGACCAGGCCATGCTGCGCGGCGCGCTGGCCGCGCTGCTGGGCATGGAGTCGGACATCGAGGTGGTGGCCACCGCCGCCGACGGCGAGGCCGCTTGGCGCGAACTGCAGCGGCACGCGCCGGACGTGCTGCTGACCGACATCGAGATGCCCGGCCTCACCGGCCTGGAGCTGGCGCAGCGCATCGCCCGCCACGAATTGCCGGTGCGGGTCGTGGTCATCACCACCTTCGCCCGCGCCGGCTACCTGCGCCGCGCGCTGGACGCCGGCGTGCGCGGTTACCTGCTGAAGGACGCGCCGGCCGAGCAGTTGGCCGAGGCGCTGCGCCAGGTCCACCGCGGCGGCCGCGCCATCGATCCGCAGCTGGCGCTGGAAGCGTGGGGCGAGGCCGATCCGCTCAGCGACCGTGAGCGGCAAGCGTTGCGGCTGGCCGGCGAAGGCCTGTCCGCCGGCGACATCGCGCAGCGCCTCAACCTGTCGCACGGCACCGTGCGCAACTACCTGTCCGAGGCGATCGGCAAGCTCGGCGTCGGTAACCGCATCGAGGCCTACCGGCTGGCGCGCCAGAAGGGTTGGCTGTAACCGCGGCTCAGGCCCGGCGCGGTTGGCGCCGGTGCGCGGAGACCCAGGCCACCAGCCCATCCGGCGGCAGCGCGCGCGCGTAGTGGAACCCCTGCGCCAGGGCGCAGCCGCCCTCGCGCAGGAACGCCGCTTCGTGCGGATGCTCCACGCCTTCCGCCAGCGTCTCCAGGCCCAGGTTGCGGGCCAGCGCGATCACGGTGCGGCAGATTTCCTCGTCGCCCGGGTCGTTGCCGATGCCGCTGACGAAGGCGCGGTCGATCTTCAGCCGGGTCAGCGGCAGCCGGCGCAGGTAGGCCAGGCTGGAATAGCCGGTGCCGAAGTCGTCGACCGCCAGCCGGATGCCCTGCGCCTTCAGCGCCTGCAACACCACGATGGCGTGCTCGGGGTCGCGCATCAGCACCGATTCGGTGATCTCCAGTTCCAGCCGGTCCGCGGCGATGCCGGTGGCGGCCAGGATCGCCGCCACTTGCGCCGGCAGGCGGTCGGCGTCCAGCTGCTGCACCGAACAGTTGACCGATATGCCGGCCACGCCCAGCCCGGCATCGTCCCACGCGCGCAGCTGGCGGCAGGCCTCCAGCAGCACCCACTGGCCGATCTCCTCGATCTGCCCGGTTTCCTCGGCGATGGGGATGAACTGCGCCGGCGGGATCAACCCGAGTTCGGGATGTTCCCAGCGCAGCAGCGCCTCCACCCCGGCCAGCGTCCCGGTGCGCAGGTCCACCTGGGGCTGGTAGTGCAGGCGGAACTGCTGGCGCGGCAGCGCCATCCGCAGGCCGGTTTCCAGCGCCAGCCGCTGCGCCGCGCCGGTGGACAGCGCCGGCTGGAAGGCCTGGCGACGCCCCGTGCCCAGCCGCTTGGCTTCGTAGAGCGCCAGCTCCGCGTGGCGCAGCAGGGTATCGGCATCGTCGCCGTCGGTGGGTGACAGCGCGAAGCCCACGCTGACGGTCAGCACCGTCGGCGAGGTACCGCCCAGCAGCGGGCGGGTGAACGCCTCCTGCACGTCGAGGGCAAACCCTTCGGCGTCGCCTGCGCCGGCACCCGGCAGCACCACCGCGAACTCGTCGCCGCCCAGCCGGGCCAGAAAGCCCTCCGCGGGCAGGCGTGCCTGCAAGCGCTGCGTGGCCGCACGCAAGGCCTGGTCGCCCAGCGCATGGCCCAGCGTGTCGTTGACGCCGCGCAACCGGTCCAGGTCCAGCACGGCCACCGCGACCTTGCGGCCGGCCCGCGTGGCGTCGTCCAGCACCAGCTGCAGCAGGCGGCGGTTGGGCAGCCCGGTCAGGCCATCGTGGTGCGCCAAGTGGCTCAGCTCGGCGGCATGCGCCTTGGCTTCCGACAGATCCGTCCAGGCGGACAGCACCTGCAGCGGGTCCCCGGCGGGGCCGGGCAGCACGCGCAGGACTTCGTGCACGTGGTGGATGCGGCCCGCCTCGTCCACGAGCCGGTATTCGCGGGTCAGCGAGGCATGGCGGCGCAGATGGTCCACCGCCGGCTCCAGCGTCGGCAGGTCGTCCGGATGCACGCGCTGCGCCCACCAGTCGGTGGCCAGGACTTCGCCGGGGGCGATGCCGTACAGGCGCGACACGTTCGGGCTGGCCCACTCCACCACCAGGTACCGATCGACTTCGCGCAGCAGGAACAGCGCCACCGGACTCACGTCCAGCACCAGCTCAAGCCGCGCTTGCGCGGCCTTGGCATCGGCGGTCGCCACCCGCACCCGCCAGCGCAGGACCAGGCTGAACGCGACCAGCGCCAGCACCAGCGCGGCCGCACCCGCCATTGCCGGCGGCAGCCAGCGTGGCGCCACCGTCAGCGGCGGCGGCATCATCGCGTGCCGCATCGCGCGGAAGTAGACCGACTCCGGCGCCTGCTGCCAGGCGCGCAGCCAGTGGTCGATGCGGGCCAGCTCCGCGCCGTGGCGGCCGCGTGGCGCGGCGATGTACAGCGACGCCGGGTTGAACAGGATCGGCGTTTCCTCCAGCCCGAACGCCGGGGCCGAGCGTGCGCCGAAGAAGTTGTTGGCGATCGCCACGTCGGCGCGGCCGTCGCGCACGGCGGCGAACGCCTGCTGGTAGCTGTCGGCTTCCACCACGGTCCAGCGCACATCGAATTCGCGCAGCAGGTGGCGCAGCTCGTCTTCCTGCACGCTGCCGCGCAGCAGCGCCACGCGCAGGCCGGCCAGGTCGGGCAATGCGCGCACCACCACCCCGCGGTGCTTGTAGGCCTGCGACCACGAGTGCGCGACCGGCACGGCGTGGAAATCGAACAGCCGGCCGCGCTCGGGCGTGTAGGCCACGTCGGGCATCAGGTCCAGCTGCCCGGTTTCCAGCCGGGCCAGACAGTCCGACCATTGGCAGGGCACGTACTGCAGGCGCCAGCCTTCCTTGCGGGCGATGGCGTCCAGCAGCTCGACGAACAGGCCGGCCGGCTGGCCGTCCTTGTCGCGGTAGATCTTCGGCGCGTTCTCGTACAGGCCCACCCGCAGCGTGCGCCCGTCGGCCGCACCGCCACCGCGCAGCGCGCCGGCCGCCCACCACGCGGCGGCAGCCAGCAGGAGCGCGGGCAGGACGAACCAGGCGGTGCGTGGGCGCATCGGCAAGATCCCCGGAAGACACCCGGAGGATAGCGCGTCCGCCTGCGTCCGCCCGGAGGGGTCAGCCGGCGTCGGCGGGTGGGCCCGGCCGCCCGCCGGCCATCGCCTCGAACACCCCGTCGCGGCGGATCCACGCGTGGTGCAGTGCGGCCGCCACGTGGCCCAGCACCGTCGCGAACAGCACCCACGCCAGCAGGCCGTGGGCGTCGCGCAGCCACGCGTACAGCACGGGGTCGTGCGGCGCGATCGCCGGCAGCACCACGTCGCCGGGCAGCAGCACCACGTTGCCCGCGGCCGAGCTCAGCGCCCAGCCCAGCAGCGGCAGCGCCAGCATCAGCGCGTACAGCAGCAGGTGCGAGGCACGCGCGGCGGCGGCCTGCCAGCGCGGCAGGTCGGCCGGCAGCGCCGGCGGCGGATGGCGGCGCCGCACCCACAGGCGGACCACCACCAGCCCCAGCAGGGCGAGGCCCAACGGGCGGTGCAGCGCGATCAGCGGTGGCCGCAGCGTCAGCGAGGCCATCATCGCCACGCCAATCAGCAGCTGGGCCAGCAGCAACGCGGCCATCAGCCAGTGCAGCAGGCGGGCCAGCGGGACGAACGTCGGTGCGGGTCTCATCGCCGGCCTCCCTGGCCGGTGGCCTCCGGCGCCTGGCCGCGGGCGATCTCGCGCTCGCGGCGGTTGAACGACTGCGCATACACCGCCGCGCGCGCGGCCAGGATCGGATCGTCGGAGGGTTCGATGCCCGGCGGCAGCACGGTGGGATCGAAGTTCACGTCGCGGCAGGCACCTTCGGCCTGCGAGGTCATCGTGTCCAGCCACAGCGTGCCCAGCGTGCGGGTGGGCCGCGACGCCGGCCACGGCTGCGAGGGATCGTCCAGCGCATCGCCGGGCGCGGGCAGCGTCGCCAGCAGATCCCAGGCGACCGGCCCGGCCGCCAGTCGGCGCGCGAACTCCGCGGCCAGGTAATCCGGCGTGGCCGCGGCGCGTGCGGCGGCGTCCATCGCCACCAGCGGCGCGCGCGGGCGCAGCGACCAGCGCAGCGGCTGGCGGTGGCCATCGGGCGCGACGAACACGAAGGTGTGGATGCCGTTGTAGGTGGTGTTGGCCCAGCTGTCCGGCCACGGCGCGCTGGCCGCCCAGTCGCGGAAAGCACGCGCGCTGGGGTATTCCGCCAGCACCGCGGCCATCCGCGCCGGGTCCGCCTTGCCGGTGGCCGGGTCGGGGATCTGCGCGCGGGTCTGTTCGAGGAAGGCCTCGGCGCTGGGCACGGCGAAGAACGGGAAGCTGTTCATCGCCAGCCGCCAGTCCGTGCCGTCGTCGCCACGCAACTGCAGGGCCAGGCTGCGCACGCGCGCGCCGGCCTCGGCGCCGTGCGGATCGCCGCCGCCGATCGACAGCCGGCCCAGCACCGGCACGCGGTCCTGCGTGAACACGCGCGCGGACGACAGCGCGGCGCCCTCCGGCGTGCCGGTGAACCAGCCGCCCACGCAGACGCCGCGGCTGTGCGCGCGGCGGTAACCGGGGTGCGGGCCGGCGGCGGCCTCGATCGCGCCGATCAGGGTGCGCGCGGTGGGCGGGGTGTCGCCCAGCCGGCCGGCGGCATACAGGAAGCCGGTGCCGGCCACGGCCACGAGGGCGGCGATGGCAGCGAGCGGTCCGATCGGCGGGCGTCGGCGCGGGGGAGGGGACGTGGACATCGGGGCTCCGGCACGTGGTGGGGGTACGGGTCGGACGTCCGGGCGGATGCGTTATTCCCCGCCAAGGCAGGGAATAATCCGAAGGCCGGGACGTCTGACCGATGACTTCCCTTTCCCCGGACAGCCATGGACGCCCTCGACGACGACGCCCTGCAGGCCTTGCTGCCGCGCTTGCGACGGTTCGCCCGCTCGTTGGCTGGCGATCCGGCCGCTGCCGATGACCTCGTGCAGGCCACGCTGGAGCGCGCGCTGCAGCGCTGGCACAGCCGCCGCGACGCCGAGGCGCTGCAGCCCTGGCTGTTTTCGATCCTGTACCGCCAGTTCGTCGACGAGCACCGTCGCGCGCGCCGCTGGCAGCGCGTGCTGGGCCTGCTGGGGGCGCAGGACGCGCCCACCGCGCCGTCGCCCGAGCAGGTCCACGCCGACCGCCTGCAGCTGGCGGCGTTCGCCCGCCTGCCGGCCGAGCAGCGCGCGCTGCTGCTGCTGGTGGCGGTGGAAGGCTTCAGCTACCGCGAGGCCGCCGACACGCTGGGGGTACCGATCGGTACCGTGATGTCGCGCCTCTCCCGTGCCCGCGACCGGCTGCGCGCCGCCGCCGACGAGGCGCCCACCCCGACCCGCCGCCTGCGAGGTGTGCCATGACCTGGACCCCCGACGACGCCGACCTGCACGCATTGGTCGACGGCCGCCTGCCGCCCGCCCGCCGCGATGCCGTGCTGGCGTGGCTGCGCGCGCATCCCGACGCGCAGGCGCGGGTGAACGCATGGCAGCGCGACGCGCACCTGCTGCGCGCCGACTGGGCCGGGCTGGACG
>DASWXO010000004.1:0-2321 GCA_036405455.1 Thermomonas sp.
GACGCAGGCGGTGATGGCATCCGGCAGGCGGCCGTAGTCGGCCAGCATCTGCGCCCTCGCCTCACGACCGACCACGGCGTTGAAGTCGCGCACCATGCGCGGATACGGGTCCGGACCGGCGACGGTGCCGATGATGTAGAACGTGTCGTGCACGTTCGTCACCCAGTCGCGCATCGCTTCGTTCAGCGCGTCCTTCAGCGTGGCCGAGCCGCTGGTGACCGGCACCACCGTCGCGCCGAGCAGCTTCATCCGGTAGACGTTGATTTTCTGTCGCTCGATGTCGGTGGCGCCCATGTAGACCACGCATTCCAGGCCCAGCCGGGTGGCGACAGTGGCACTGGCGACACCGTGCTGGCCCGCGCCGGTCTCGGCGATGATCCGCTTCTTGCCCATCCGGCTGGCCAGCAGCGCCTGGCCGATGGTGTTGTTGATCTTGTGCGCGCCGGTGTGGTTCAGGTCCTCGCGCTTCAGCAGGATCTGCGCGCCGCCGACGTCCCGGCTCAGGCGCTCGGCGTGGTAGATCGGGCTGGGCCGGCCGACGTAGTGCTTGAGGTCCTTGTCGAAGGCGGCGATGAAGGCCGGATCGACGCGTGCGGTGTCGTAGGCGGCGGCCAATTCCTGCAGCGGGCCGATCAGCGTCTCGGCGACGAAGCGACCCCCGTGGCGGCCGAAATGTCCCTGGGCATCCGGGTAGGCGTGGAAGTCGGTGGCAGACGGCATGATCGGTGTTCCAGAGAGCGATGCTTCACGTTATCGCACAGCGACCCTCTGGAATATCGACTATTCCGGCTAAATACGTGAGATAAACTCACGACATGGCCCGCCCGCTCCCGTCATTGAATGCCCTCCGTGCCTTCGAGGCCGCTGCCCGCCTGGGCAGCGTCAGCCAAGCGGCGGCCGAACTGCACGTCACCCATGGCGCCGTCAGCAGACATGTCCGTGCCCTGGAAGAGACCCTCGGTCGGCCGTTGTTCGTCCGCGACGGACGGGGCCTGGCCCTGACCACCGACGGCCATCGCCTGCGCGACACCGCGAGCGAAGCCTTCGGGGTGCTGCAGAAGGGTTGGACGGCCCTCCAGCGCGGTCCGCGCGCAGCCGCGCTGGTGCTGGGCTGCCCGGGCAGCCTGCTGGCGCGCTGGGTGATCCCGCGGCTGGAACGCCTCGCCACCGAGCTGCCGGACCTGAGGCTTCATTTGTCCGCTCAGGAAGGCGCGATCGATCTGGCGGCCGCCGGGCTGGATGCCGCCCTATTGCTGGGTGAGGCGCCCTGGCCGGCGGGTTGGCAGGTGTGGCCGCTTGCGCCGGAACGGATCGGGCCCGTGCTCAGCCCCCGCCATGCACGGTTCGATGCCTTGCGCGACGCATCGCCGAGTGCGCTGCAGGACGAACCCTTGCTGCACACCACCTCACGGCCGCAGGCCTGGCCACGCTGGCTGACGGCCCAGCACTTGGCCGACATGCCACGCCTGGGTACCGGCTTCGACCACCTGACCTACCTGCTTGAAGCGGCGGTCGCCGGGCTCGGTGTCGCCATCGCGCCGCGCGAACTGGTGCAGGCCGATCTCGACAGCGGCCGACTCGTCGCGCCGTGGGGATTCACCGACACCGGCGGAACGTGGGCGTTGTGTACCGCACGCGGGAATCCGGATCCGCGGCTTCCCCTGCTCGCTGACTGGCTGCGCCGGGATTTGGCGTCCGCCGCCTAGCCGCGGGTATCCGCCATGCGGACGGCGTCGACGAAGCGTCGCATCTTTTCCGCGTCCTTCTCGCCGGGGGCCGTCTCGATCCCGCTGGACACATCCACGCCCCAGGGCCGTGCCGTGCGCAGCGCGAGTGCGACGTTTTCCGGTGTCAGGCCGCCTGCGAGCAGGCACGGCTTTTCGGTCGCCACCGGCATCTGCCGCCAGTCGAAGCGCTGGCCGCTGCCGCCCTGCTCGCCCGCCGCATGGCCGTCGAAGAGGAAGCCGCTCGCGTTCGGATAGGCCGCCAGGCTGGCGAATGCGCTTTCGCCCTGCCCGCCCATCGCGATCGCCTTCCAGAACGGGCGACCCAGCGCGATGGCGAACGCATCGTCTTCCGCGCCATGGAACTGCAGCACGTCGGGCTGGAGCGTTTCGACGATCTGCTCGATGTCCTGCCGCGGGTTGTCCATCACCAGTGCGACCACGCCGATTTCCTCGGGCACGAGGTCGCGCAGCATGCGGGCCTGGCCGAGCAGCAACCGGCGCGGACTGCGCGGCGCGAATACCAGGCCGATGTAGTCCACGCCCAGCTCCACCGCCAGGCGGACATCCTCGGCGCGGGTCAGCCCGCAGAACTTG
>DASWXO010000005.1:0-2068 GCA_036405455.1 Thermomonas sp.
CCGAAACCGGAGCGGCTGGCCGATTCGTGGGCAGCCCTGCAGGTGCGCGCCAGGCGCCTGCTCGACGACGCCACGCCGCTTTACTGAACCTGTAGCCGCTGCAGGATGTGCCAGCTGTCCACCTGCAGCGCGGTGTCGTAACGCGCATCCAGACCGCGCCGCCGCACCGCCGCGACGAAGGCGGCATAGCGCGCCTCGATGGCTTCCGCCCAGCGCGCCACTTCCGGTGCCGCGGCATGGATGCGGCGCAGGTACAGCGGTTGTGGCACATGCACCACCGCGCAGGTTTCCGACAGCCGCAGGCACAGGTCGTAGTCGATGGCGTCGGGATGGGCATCGGTATAGCCGCCGGCGCGCCGGTAGGCGGCGGTGCGCAGCAGCCGCAGCGGCCCGGTCATCCAATCCAGCAGCAGCGCCTCCGGCGAATACGGCAGCTCGCACAATGGCCCCGGGCCCAGCACGCGCCCGCCGGTGTCCACCAGCACATGCCGGCTGTAGGCCATCCCGGCATCGGGCCGGGCGGCCAGCGCGGCATGCAGGGCGGCCAGCGCCTGCGGCGCCAGCGCATCGTCGGGATCCAGCACGCACAGGAATTCCGTGTCGATGCCGTCCGCGGCCAGCGCCAGCGCGGCGGCTTCGCTCGCAGCTGTCGGCCCGGCGCAAAAGCGCGGATCCGTGGCGGCCACCCTCGCCGCCAGCACCGTGGCCGCCTCGCCCACCGGACACAGCACGCCGCGCCAGTCGCCGGACGCCTGCGCCTGCAGGCTGGCCAAGGCCTGGCCGAGGAACGGCGCTGCGCCGCGCAGCGGCAGCAGCACGCTGATCGACGCCGTCATGGTGCCGGCGCCGCGGTGGCCTTCGGCCGCAGCACGTGGCGGGCGCGGATGCCCAGCGACAGCGCCTGCTCCCGCTCAAGACCGCGCCGCTGCAGCGCGCGCTGGGCGGCGGCGAAGCTGGCCTGCACCTGGCGCAGACGGCTGGACTGCGAGATCGAACCGCGGCGGACGCGGTAGCGGTACAGCGGTTGCGGCAGGTGGCCGACCGGGTAGCGCTCGGACAGGCGCAGGCACAGGTCGTAGTCCTCGGCATAGGCGGCCGCCGGATCGAAGCCGCCCACCGCGCGGTAGGCGTCCGCGCGCACCAGCCGGAACTGGAAGGTCATGAATTCCACCAGCAGGCCCGCAGGCGAATACGGGGTGAGACTGCGGCGGCCCGGCCCCAGCACGGTGCCCGCCTCGTCGATTTCCAGATACCGCGAATAGCCCATGCCAAGCGCCGGCCGCGCCTGCAGGAACGCCAGCAGCGCGGCCAGCGCTTGCGGCTCCAGCACATCGTCGCTGTCGAGGGTGCCGAAGTAGGCGCCGCGCGCCTGTGCCAAGGTCTTCGCCAGCGCGGCCGCCTGGCCATGGTTGCGCCCATCTCCGAGCAGGCGGAAGCGCGGGTCGCACGCGGCATAGTCGGCGGCGATCCGGGCGCTGCCGTCGCTGGAACCGTCGTCCCACAGCAGCGCTTCCCAGTCGCCGCAGGTCTGCGCCAGCAGGCTGTCCAGCGCCGCCGGCAGGAAGCGTTCGGTGTCCAGGATCGGCATCGCGATGCTGACCAGCGGTGGCGCCATGCCCGTCCTTCCTGCTTGAAGCCGGGGCGTGTGCCCCCAGATAGCCGGTTCAACGGAGAAAACGATGGATCCCAGCCAGAACCCCAACGTGTTCCATGCCACCACCATTTGCTCGGTGCGCCGTAACGGCCAGGTGGTCATTGCCGGCGACGGCCAGGTGACGCTGGGCCACACGGTGATGAAAGCCAACGCGCGCAAGGTGCGCCGGCTCGGCAAGGACGGCCGCGTGCTGGCCGGTTTCGCCGGCGCTGCCGCCGATGCGTTCACCCTGTTCGAGCTGTTCGAAGCCAAGCTCGAGAAGCACGGTCAGCTGACCCGTGCGGCGGTGGAGATGGCCAAGGATTGGCGCACCGAGCGCCGCTTCGGCAAGCTCGAGGCGCTGCTGGCGGTGGCAGATGCCGACACCTCGCTGGTGATTTCCGGCACCGGCGACGTGATCGAGCCGGAAGACGG
>DASWXO010000006.1:0-7332 GCA_036405455.1 Thermomonas sp.
GCCGACCGCACCCGCCGCTTCGACAAGGGCGGCGACCAGTTCTACGACCAGATCTCGGCGCTGCACAAGTCGGTGCGCAGCTCCAACCCGGACGGCGCGATCTACTGGCTGGCGCGCATGCTGGACGGCGGCTGCGACCCGGCCTACCTGCTGCGCCGGCTGACCATCATGGCGGTGGAGGACATCGGCCTGGCCGATCCGCGTGCGCTGGAGATGGCGCTGAACGTGTGGAACGCCTACGACCGCATCGGCCCGCCGGAGGGCGACATCGCGCTGTCCAACCTCGCCATCTACCTGGCCAGCACCGCCAAGTCCAATGCCAGCTACATGGCGCTGAAGGCCGCGCGCGCCGACATCGCCGCGCTGGGCACGCAGCCGGTGCCGATGCACCTGCGCAATGCGCCGACGCGGCTGATGCAGTCGCTGGGCCACGGCACCGGCTACCAGTACGACCACGACGTCGAAGGTGGCATCGCCCTCGGCCAGACCGCCTTCCCGGACGCCATGGGCGAGCGCGTGTACTACCAGCCGGTCGCCCGCGGCCTGGAGATCAAGCTCAAGGACAAGCTCGATGCCCTGCGCGAGGCGCGCGCCCGTGCTCGCAGCGAGGGCAAGGGCTAGGCATACTGCTTCGACGGGAGATGGCATCCTCCCCGAACCGCCGTCCCGGCTGATGATGCCTGCCAACCCCATGACCGGGCGGCAGGCGCGCGCTCCGGTTGCACGAAGGAGCGAACGATGGCGACGATCTGGTGGCAGCAACTGGTCCTGGTGATGTGCGGTGGCGCGCTGGGCGCGGCCGGGCGCTTCTGGCTGGGCGGCGCGCTGCTGCGGCGCCTGGGCGAGGGCGTTCCGTGGGGCACGCTGGCGGCCAACCTGATCGGCTCGTTCGCGATCGGCTTCCTGGCCGTGTGGCTGGAAGGGCGCGGCCCGCAGGCGTTGTACTGGCGCGCCTTCCTCATCGTGGGCCTGCTGGGCGGCCTGACCACCTATTCCTCGCTGATGCTGGAATGCCTGCTGCTGGCGCGTTCGCCGCGGGCCGGGATGGCGCTGGCTTACCTCGGAACGACATTGATGGCGGGCCTGCTGCTGGTGTGGCTGGGCGCACGCCTCGCGACGACGGTCCGCCCCCCGTTCCCGGGCGTTTGACCCCGGTCCCCCGGTTCGCGCCGGCAAAAAAATCCCGGCCAGGGGCCGGGATCGGGGGAGGGGCGTTGCGTGGGGGTGGGTTAGAACAGCTCGACGCTGCCGGCATCCATGCTCTGCTGCAGCACCGGCTTGTGCGGCGGGCGTTCCCACTCGCCGCGCATCTGGGCGATGCGGTTGCCGATGTTGGCCAGCGCCTTGCGCATTTCCGGATCCTGGAAGCCGTGGCTGCCGCGCAGCAGGTCGTGCAGCGTGGTGGCTTCGGTGTTGATCTGCTCCAGGCGCTGCAGGTGCACGGCGGCGGCCGTCAAGGCCTGGGTGGCGATGTCTTCGAACTGCAGCGAGCGCACCGCCTCGGCCACCGAGACGTCGATCGCCCGGCCGCAGTCGGCGATGTCGCGCATGCCGTTGCCGAGGCTGCGGTGGATGCCTTCCACGCGGTCCATCATCGACGCGGATTCGTTGCGCGCGACGCGGGCGCGGTCGAGGTCGCGCGAGGCCATATGCGAGACCGTCTCGCGGACCTTGGCGATCGATTCCTTGGCGTTGTGCGCCAGCTTGCGGATCTGCTCGTTGAAGGCGGTGCTGCGTTCGGACAGGTTGCGCACCTCGTCCGCCACCACCGCGAAGCCGCGGCCCGCCTCGCCGGCGCGGGCGGCTTCGATCGCGGCGTTCAGCGCCAGCAGGTTGGTCTGGTCGGCGATCGACTTCACGTCCTCCAGCAGGGCGAAGATGCCGTCGAGGTGGCCGGCCATGGCGTCGATGTGGGTGACGGTGACGCCGCTCTGGCCGCTGGCCTGCTCCAGCGCCTCGACCAGCTGCTCCATCTGCTGGGTGGCCTGCTGGGCGAAACGGGAGATGTCGATGGAGCCGCTGTCGTCGCCGGTGCGTTCCACCAGGCGGGCCACCACCGTGCTCTGCTCGCGCGACTTGCGGTTGACCGCGTCGAAGCTCGCGCCCAGCTTGGCCACCGACTCGCGGATCAGGGCACGGGTGCGCTCGATTTCCGAGTGGGACCCGCTGATCTCGTTGCCGACGAAGCCGCGCAGTTCCCCCAGCAGGCGGGCATGGTCGTGCAGCACCTTGGCCTCGGCCTTGCTGGGCAGGGCGCTCCACACGACCACGCCCCACGCCAACGTAGCGGTCACCACCAGGGCCAGGCGGACGGCCAGCGGCCAAGCGAGGGCCTCGGCAATGAACAACAGCAGCATCAGCACCATCGGCGCGGCGATGCGGAGCAGGGCACGGGGTTCCATCGTCGATCTCGTCGGGGACTCGCTTGGGATAACGGCCGGACGGGGCGCTGTCTTTAGCGGCAAACGCCCGGTCGGGGGTCAGGTGCCGACGTTGGTGCTGGCCAGCAGCGCGCCGGCGATCTCCGACAGCGGCAGCACCTGCTGCGCGGCGCCCAGCGTGTAGGCGGCCCCGGGCATGCCCCAGACCACGCTGCTGGCTTCGTCCTGCACCATGGTGGCGGCGCCCGCCTTGCGTAGGGCCAGCAGGCCGCGTGCGCCGTCGTCGCCCATCCCCGTAAGCAGGGCCGCGCTGGCGTTGGCGCCGGCGGCCTGGGCCACGGATTCGAACAGCGCGTCCACGCTCGGGCGGTGGCGGCGGATCGGATCGTCCTCGCCCAGCCGGCAGCGCCAGCGTGCGCCGCTGCGCTGCACCCGCAGGTGCAGGCCGCCCGGCGCCACGTAGGCATGGCCCGCCAGCAGCTGCATGTCGTCCTCGGCCTGCACCACCGTCATCCGGCTGTGCCGGTCCAGGCGCTCGGCGAAGGGTTTGCTGAAGGCCGCGGGGATGTGCTGGGTGATGACCGTGGCGGGCGCATCGGCGGGCATCTGCTCGAGGATCGCGCGGATCGCTTCGGTGCCGCCGGTGGAGGCGCCGATGGCGATGAGGCGGTCGGTGGTGCGGTACTTGATCGCGCCGATCTGCACCGGCGTCCCGGCAGGCTGCAGCCGGGTGACCCGGGCGCGGGCGGCGAACTTGATCTTCTCGCGCAGGTCGGCGCCGTAACTGGTCAGGCCGCGCTGCACGTCGAGCTTGGGTTTGGTGACGAAATCCACCGCGCCCAGCGCCAGCGCGTCCAGCGTCACCTGCGCGCCGGCTTCGGTCAGCGAGGACACCATCACCACCGGCATCGGGCGCAGCCGCATCAGGTTCTGCAGGAAGGTCAGCCCGTCCATGCGCGGCATTTCGACGTCCAGCGTCAGCACGTCGGGTTCGAGCTGCTTGATCTTCTCGCGGGCGATCAGCGGGTCCGGCGCGGTGCCCACGACTTCGATGCCCGGGTCCTCGGACAGGATCTCGCTCAGCACCTGGCGCACCAGCGCCGAGTCGTCGACGATCAGCACGCGCACCCGGCCGGGGCGCTGGAATTGCGGATGGGTCATCAGAACAGCTCCACGGAACCTGCCACCGGCTTCTGCGCCAGCTGGCTGCGGTAGGCGCGTTCGACGCGGGCGATCTCGCCCGCGGCGGGCAGCCGCTTCACCAGCGTGCGCCCGGTGCGCACGAAGAAACACACTTTGCGCGGCTGCACCCCGAACAGGTCCTGGGCGACGATCGGGATGCGTTCCGCGGTGAGGTAATTGAGCACGAAGTTGCCGTTGCGCGTGCCGATCGGGTCCAGGGTCATGCCCGGCAGCACGTTGCCGCCGCCGAACACCTTGGCCTGCAGGCGCTGGCGCGAGGCGCCGCTCTTCAGCAGGGCGTTGATCAGCAGTTCCATCGCGTGCGCGCCGTAGCGCGCGCTGCCGTCGCCAGGCGCGGCGTCGGGCAGCATGAAATGGTTCATCCCGCCCACGCAGGCGGTGGGGTCGTAGATGCAGGCCGCCACGCAGGAGCCCAGCACGGTGGCCAGCGCGAGCGGCTCGGAGGAGACCCGCCATTCGGCGGGCAGCAGCTTGATGACGTCGGCATCCAGCGCCGGGTCGTAGTAGGTGCCCGCCGGCGGGCTGCGCACGGGCGCGACGCTGGCGGGAAGTCCCGTCATCGGCCGTCCTGGGCGGCGCGGTAGATGGTGCGGCCGCAGGGCTGCACGAGGTCGAGGGCGTGCGCGAAGCTCTCCGAATGGCCGGCGTAGAACCGTCCGCCCGACGCCAGCAGCGGCACCACCTTGCGCAGCACCTCGTACTGGGTGGGCTTGTCGAAGTAGATCATCACGTTGCGGCAGAACACCGCGAGGAAGCGCTGGCGCAATCCGTAGTCGGGCGCCAGCAGGTTCAGCTGGCGGAATTCGACCAGCTGGCGCAGGTGCGGCTTGACCCGCACCAGCCCCTCGTTGGGGCCGGTGCCACGCATGAAGAAGCGGCGCTTGCGTTCCGGCGAGAGGTCCGCGATGCGGTCCACGCCGTAGGTCCCGGCCGCGGCCGTGTTCAGCGCGTTGGTGTCGATGTCGGTGGCGAGGATGCGCACCGGCGGCGTGTCCGATCCGAACGCCTCGCAGGCGGTGATTGCCAGCGACCAAGGTTCCTCGCCGGTGGACGCCGCGCAGCACCACAGGTCCACCGGTTCGCCGCGCGGCACCGCGCGCAGCTGCTCGCGCAGTGCGTCGAAATGGTGCGCCTCGCGGAAGAACGAGGTCAGGTTGGTGGTGAGGGCATTGATGAACGCCTGTTCTTCGCTGGCCGGATCGGCTTCCACCAGATCCAGGTACTCGGCGAACGAGGCCATCCCGCGCGCGCGGATGCGCCGCGACAGGCGGCTGTAGACCATGTCGCGCTTGTGGTCGGCGAGGTGGATGCCGGCGCGTGCGTAGATCATCCGGCAGGCGCGCCGGAAGTCGCGGTCGTTGAATTCGAAGCTGATGCCTTCGCGCTCGCCGCCGGTGTCAGCCATCGAGTGTCTCCGCCAGTTGTGACTGCAAGCGGGCCTGCAGGGTGCCGTTGTCCAGCGCCCGGGCGTACAGGTAGCCCTGGGCTTCCTCGCAGCCGTGGTCGTGCAGCCAGTCGGCTTGCGCCGCCTGCTCCACGCCTTCGGCCACCACACGCAAGCCGAGCGCCCGGGCCAGCATCAGGATCCAGCGCACGATCGACGCGTCCTCGCCCTTGTGCAGCAGGCCGTCCACGAAGCTGCGGTCGATCTTGACCCGGTCGATGCGGAACCGCTGCAGCATCGACAGCGACGCATAGCCGGTGCCGAAGTCGTCGAACGCCAGGTTGACGCCGCGCGAGCGCAGCGTGGCCAGCGCCTCTGCACCGGCGCTGTTCTGGGTGAGGGCGATCGTCTCGGTGATCTCCAGTTCCAACCGCTCCGCCGGCAGGGCGGCGGCGGCCAGGGCCGCCTCGACCTCGCGGATCAGCTGGTTGCCGAGCTGTGCCGGGAACAGGTTGATGCTGACCGAGGTGTCGGGGTCCGGCCAATGCGCGGCATCCATGCAGGCCTGCCGCAGCACCCACGCGCCCACCTCGGCGGCCAGCGGGCTGCGGGTCAGCAGGTCGATGAAGTCGCCGGCGGGCACCATGCCGCGGGTGGGGTGGCGCCAGCGCAGCAGCGCCTCGGCCCCGCAGATGCGGCCGGTGCGCAGTTCGATCTGCGGCTGGTAGTGCAGTTCGAATTCGCCCTGCGCGAAGGCGCGCCGCAGGTCCAGGTCCAGCGCGCGCCGCGCCAGCGCATCGGCGCGCATCTCGGGGTGGTAGCGGCAATGCTGGCGGCCACCGGCGGACTTCGCGCGGTACAGCGCCAGGTCGGCCGACGCCATCAGGTCGCCGTCGCCCCGTACGTCGCCGCGCAGCGCCAGCCCGGTGCTGACCTCGGGGTGGATCTCGTGGCCGCGCACGCGCAGCGTCTGCTCCAGTTGCCGTACCAGCGACTGCACCAGGTCCAGGCCGTCGCCGGCATCGGCCTCGAAGCGGTCGTCGCGGCAGGCCACCGCGAACACGTCGCCGCCGACCCGCGCCAGGCACATCTCGGGATCGGTCTTTGCCTGCAGCCGGTCGGCGAACGCCTGCAGCACGCGGTCGCCCACCGCATGGCCCAGGCCGTCGTTGATCCACTTGAAGCGGTCGATGCCGATCAGCGCCACGCCCCAGTCGGGGTGGGCCTCCAGGGCGGCCAGCAGCGCGTTGCGGTTGGGCAGGCCGGTGAGGGGGTCGAAATGGGCGAGGCGATCCAGCTGGGCCCGCTGGTGCGCCGCCTCGGTGATGTCGTGGAGGACCAGGGTGACGCCATGGTCGCGGCCGTGGCGCCAGGCCGAGCGGTTGGCGTCCAGCAGGCGCAGGCTGCCGTCCGGCGCGATGATGCGCAGCGGGCGACTGCCCTCGATCTGGCCGGCCAGCCAGGCCTGGGCACCCGCCTGGTCGGACTGCAGGCGCAGCGGGAACAGATGGGTCAGCGGCTGTCCGCCCAGCTGGGGGCCGAACAGCCGTTCGGCGGCGCGGTTGTGCCAGCGCACGCGGCCATGGCGGTCGCTGACCAGCACCGCTTCGCGCGCCTGTTCTCCGGCCTGGGCGACGATGAGCGCGCGGCGCTCGATGTGGCGCTGCTCCAGCAATGCCGCCGCCAGGTGGGCCAGGCGGACCAGGGTGGCGCGCTGTTCGGGCGTCGGCGCAGTGCGAGGGGTGCGGTCCATCACCGCCAGCGTCCCCAGCCGTTGGCCGGTGCGCGACCGCAGTGCGACCCCGACGTAGGCCCGGGCGCGGCAGCGCGACTCCGGCACGTCCGGCAGGACCAGCATCGGATCGTGCTGCTCCCACGTGCGGACGATCAGGTGGTCGCGTGACAGCAGGCCGTGCGACCGCTCCAGCCCGTGGCCGGCCAGCAGGCTGACGCGCTCGTCCTCGCAGGCGGCCACCGCGGCCATCGGTGCACCCAACGCAGCGGCAGCCAGGGCCGCCACGTCCGCCAAACGCTCTTCGTTACCCGCCGTCGCCGATCCGGGATCGGCGGGCGGGAGGTCGTGCAGATTGCGGGCGGACGGTGGCTCGAGGGTCATCTGCGCGAGAGCGGGGCGTTGGGAGGGCAGGCAAGGGGCGGAGCGCGTTGGCGTTCCGCCCGGTGGGCGTCAGAACTCCTGCCAATGCTGGTCGCCGCCGGTGTTCGCCGCCGAAGCGCGCGAGCGTGTCGCCGTGGCCGGGGCTACCGCGGGTGCGGTGCCTTCGGCATGCGGCTTGCGGGCCGTGGCGGCCTTCGGACGGGCGGGCGCGGGCGAAGGCGCGGGGGCGCGCTCCATCGCGGGTGCCG
>DASWXO010000007.1:0-4774 GCA_036405455.1 Thermomonas sp.
CTGGCGTTCCCGTTCCGCCGCTACCAGATGCAGCGCGTGTACCGCGGCGAGCGCGCCCAGCGCGGGCGCTTCCGCGAGTTCTACCAGTGCGACATCGACGTGATCGGCAAGGACGCGCTGTCGCCGCGCTTCGATGCGGAGCTGCCGGCGGTGATCGCGGCGGTCTTCGAACGCATGGCGATCGGCGAGTTCACCATCCAGCTCAACCATCGCAAGCTGCTGCGCGGCTACTTCGAGGGCCTGGGCATCGAAGGCGAGGCGCAGATGCTGGTGCTGCGCGAGCTCGATAAGCTGGACAAGCGCGGCGTCGAGGCCGTGCGCGAGACCCTGGCGGGCGAGGGCTTCGGCCTCGCCGCCGACGTCATCGACCGGCTGATGGCCTTCTCGCAAGTGCGCTCGACCGGCCATGCCGACGCGCTGGCCAAGCTCGACGCGCTGGGCGCCGGCTCGGCCCTGTTCGAGGAGGGACGCGTCGAGCTGCGCGCCATCCTGTCGCAACTCAAGGCGCTGGGCGTGGCGGAGTCGCGCTATGCGCTGAACCTGTCCATCGCGCGCGGCCTGGACTACTACACCGGCGTGGTCTACGAGACCACGCTGGATGCCTACCCGCAGATCGGCTCGATCTGCTCGGGCGGCCGCTACGAGAACCTGGCCGGGCACTACACCAAGTCGAAGCTGCCGGGCGTGGGCATTTCCATCGGCCTCACGCGCCTGTTCTTCCAGCTGAAGGACGCCGGGCTGGTGCAGACCGCGGACAGCTCGGTGGACGTGCTGGTGGCGCTGATGGACGACGCCGGGCTGGACCACGCGCTGGCGCTCTCGCAGCGGCTGCGCGCGGGTGGGCTGAACGTGGAGACCCAGCTGGAGCCGCGCAAGCTGGCCAAGCAGCTGCAGTACGCCGACAAGGCGGGCATCCGCTTCGTCGTGCTGCGCGGCGAGGACGAGGCCGCGCGCGGCGTGGTGGCGGTCAAGGACCTGCGCCGCGGCGAGCAGTTCGAGGTGTCCGAGGCCGAACTGGCCTCGGCGCTGCTGGTGGAGCGCGAGCAGTTGCGCACCGGCGCGGGGAGCGCCCGATGACCGCGACGGTCCGTCTGGACGGCCTGTCGCTGACCCGCGCGCAGCTGGTGGCGGTGGCGCGTGGCGCCGCGGTGGCGCTGGACGCCGCCGCGCTCGCGCGGGTGGCCCGTGCCGCCGACTTCCTGGCCGCGCAGGTGGAGAAGCAGGAACCGATCTACGGCGTGTCCACTGGCTTCGGCAGCAACGCCGACAAGCTGCTGGGCGCGCACCGCCTGCGCGACGAACTGCCGGGCGCCGCGCCGTCGGGCGAGTCGCCGCATATCGAACTGCAGCGCAACCTGATCGTCACCCACGCCGTCTGCGTCGGCGAGGCGTTCGCGCCGGAGGTGGTGCGGGCGATGCTCTGCATCCGCATCAACACGCTGCTGCGCGGCCATTCCGGCATCCGCGTGCAGACGCTGGAAGCGCTGGCGGCGATGCTCAATGCCGGCATCGTGCCGGTGGTGCCGCAGCTGGGCTCGGTGGGCGCCTCCGGCGACCTGGCACCGCTGTCGCACCTGGCCATCGTCCTGCTGGGCGGCGGCGAAGCCTTCGTCGACGGCCAGCGCATGCCCGGCGCGGACGCGCTGGCGCGCAAGGGCTTGGCGCCGGTCGCGCTGTCCTACAAGGAAGGCCTGGCGCTGAACAACGGCACCGCGCAGATGCTGGCCACCGGCGTGCTGGCGGTGCAGCAGCTGGACGACCTGCTGGACACCGCCGACCTTGCCGCGGCCATGACCATCGATGCCTTCGCCGGACGCCTCGGCGCGTTCGCGCCGGACGTGCACGCGCTGCGCCCGCATCCGGGCCAGGTGGCGACCGCGGCGAACCTGCTGCGCCTGCTGGACGGCTCCACGCTGGCCGACATCGCCTACCACTTGGTGCCGAAGTTCCGCCAGTGGCAGCCCGGCAGTTGGGACACGCCGGCGGCGCAGGCGCTGGGCTTCGACATTGGCTGGGACTGGGTGCCGTTTTCCCAGCGCCACGGCCGCGAGAAGTTCTACCGGCGCTTCCTGCCGTTCCGCGGCGGCAAGAAACACCAGCCGCAGGACAGCTACTCGCTGCGCTGCATCCCGCAGGTGCACGGCGCGGTGCGCGATGCGCTGGAGCAGGCCAAGCGCGTGCTGGACGTCGAGCTGAACGCGGTCACCGACAACCCGCTGGTGTTCCCCGACAAGGTCGATGCCGCGCACGTGGAGGAGCAGGTGATTTCCGCCGGCCACTTCCACGGCATGCCGCTGGCGCTGGCGATGAGCTACCTGAAGGCGGCCATCCCGGTGTTGGCCTCGATCAGCGAGCGCCGCCTCAACAAGCTGGTGGACCCGGCGACCAACGACGGCCTGCCGCCGTTCCTGATCGGCAACGAGGACGGCACCGAGTCGGGCCACATGATCGTGCAGTACACCGCGGCGGCCATCGTCAACGACCTTGCCAGCCGCGCGATGCCGGCCTCGGTCTATTCCATCCCCACCTCCGCGAACGCCGAGGACCACGTCTCGATGGGCGCCAACGAGGCGCGCCACGTGCTGGCGATGGCGCACGACCTGGGCAAGGTGCTGGGGTTGGAGCTGTTCACCGCCGCGCAGGCGCTGGACCTGCGGCGCGACATGATCAACGCGGCGCGCGCGCTGGCCGGCCGCACCGATGCGGAGGCTTTCGCCGCCAAGGTGGCGGGCGGCCCGCTGCCGGACGCACCCGAGCGTGCCGGCTTCCTGGCCGAAGTGGACGCCCTGCGCGCCCAGTTGGCCGAGGCGGACGCGTTCCGGCCGGGCAGGGCGGTGGCGACCGCCCACGCGGCGATCCGGGCCCGCATTCCCTACCTGGACCGCGATCGCGCGCTGGACGGGGAGGTCGCGGCCGCGGTGGCGATGGTGGCCGACGGCAGCCTGCTGGCCGCCGTGCGGGCCGGCTGACCCGCTGCTGCCCCGCGTCGACGCCTTCCGGCGCGGGGGATCCGCAGGGGCATCGCCATGGGCAACAGAGGCGCGCCGTTGACGCGCCTCTTTTTTTGCTCTAATGTACTAACGCGCTATTACATTAAATCAACCGACATCCTCCGCCTCGCCATGAAGCAGCGTCCCGCCCCCCTGCCACCGTCCGATGCCGCCAGCGCCCTGGACGGTCTGGCGCAGGCGCTGGCGGCGCTGGGCGATCCGGCAGACATCCGTGCTTTCCTCGAGGACCTGTGCACACCCGCCGAGCTGGAAGCCATGGGCGACCGCTGGCGGGTGGTGCCGGAGCTGCTGCAGGGTCTGCCGTACCGCGAGATCCACGACCGCACCCAGGTCAGCGTCACCACCATTGGCCGCGTCGCGCGCAGCCTAGAGCGGGGCGCTGGCGGTTACCGGGCCGCCGCGCGGCGGCTCGGGCTTTCCAACGACTCCCACTGAAGATCTCCCCATGAGCCCTGCCGCCAATCCGGCGGTGCGTGACCGTTTGCGCATCGCCATCCAGAAGTCCGGTCGCCTCAGCGAGCCGGCCCGCGCCCTGCTGGCGTCCGCCGGCCTGAGTTGGCGCGAAAGCCGCGACCGCCTGTTCTGCTACGGCGAGTCGCTGCCGGTCGACCTGCTGCTGGTCCGCGACGACGACATCCCCGGCCTGATCGCCGACGGCGTCTGTGACCTCGGCGTGGTCGGCCGCAACGTCCTGCTGGAACAGGCGGGCGAGCGCAGCGAGGCCGGCCTGCCGCCGGTGTTCCGCGAATGGCGCGCGCTCGGCTTCGGCGGCTGCCGGCTGTCGGTGGCCGTGCCCGACGGCTGGGACTGGCAGGGCCCGGCGCAGCTGGCCGGCAAGCGCATCGCCACCACCTATCCCAATCAGCTGCGGGCGTGGCTGCGCCAGCAGCAGGTCGACGCCGACATCGTGATGTTGAACGGCTCGGTGGAGATCGCGCCGCGGCTGGGCCAGGCCGATGCGATCTGCGACCTGGTGTCCAGCGGCGCCACCCTGGCCGCCAACCAGCTCAAGCCGGTGCTGGACATCCTGCAGAGCGAGGCGGTGCTGGCCGGGCCGGTGCAGCCGTTCGGCGACGTGCGCGCCGAGCTGGCGGACCTGCTGCTGCGCCGCATGGACGGCGTGCTGCGCATCCGCGACAGCAAGCTGCTGCTGTTCCAGGCCCCGCGCGAGGCGCTGCCGCAGCTGATGCAGCTGCTGCCGGACGCCGAGCCGCCGACGATGTGCCCGGTGGACGGCGCCGACACGCTGGCGCTGCAGGCGCTGTGCCACGGCGCGATGACCTGGCAACGCCTGGAAGACCTCAAGCGCGCCGGTGCGCGCGGGCTGATGGTGTTGCCGGTGGAGCGGATGCTGGCATGAAGCGCATCGACTGGAACCAGTTGGACGATATCGCGCGCGAGTCAGTGCTGCAGCGGCCGGTGCAGGCGGTGTCCGACGCCGTGCGCACCGGCGTGCAGAGGGTTTTCGATGACGTCGCTGCCCGCGGCGACGACGCCCTGCGCGACTTCACCGCGCGGTTCGATGGCGTGGCGCTGGAGGCGTTCGAAGTGGACGCGGCCGAGTTCGCCCGCGCTGCCGAGGCGGTGCCCGCCGACGTGCAGGCGGCGATTACCGAGGCGGCAGCGCGGATCGAGGCCTTCCACCGCGCGGGCATCGCGTCCCCGTACGAAGTGGAAACCGCCCCCGGGCTGACCTGCCAGCGCGTGCAGCGGCCCATCCGCCGGGTGGGCCTGTACGTGCCGGCCGGCAGCGCGCCGCTGCC
>DASWXO010000008.1:0-66893 GCA_036405455.1 Thermomonas sp.
CGCGCCAGCCAGCCTTCGATGAGGGCGACGCCGCGCGGCCCGGCCTGGGCGTTGTCCGCCAGCCACACCCGCGTGCCCGCAGGCGTGCCGGCATCGAGTGCCGCCAGGCAGGCGTCGAGTGCGTCCTCGTCGGTGCCCACCGGCACCAGCACGATCGGCAGGGCGGGATCGCTGCGGCTCACTTCTTCGGCTTGTAGATCGGTTCCAGCGCGCGGAAGCGGCTGCCGTATTCGTCGGTCAGCGCGCGCGCTTCCTGCGGGCTGCGCACCACCGTGGGCGTGATCAGCACCACCAGTTCGTCGCGGTTCTTGCTCTTGCCCTGCGTGCCGAACAGGCCACCCAGCACCGGGATGCGGCTGAGCCCCGGCACGCCGCTGGAGTTGCTCCCGCTGCCTTCGCTGATCAGGCCGGCCAGCACCACGGTTTCGCCGCTGGTCGCCACCGCGCTGGTGGTGACCTGGCTGGTGTCGATGCGGACGTTGCCGAACTTGTCGGCGATCCCGGTGGGCTTGCTGACTTCCTGCACGATGTCGAGGAAGACCATGCCGTCGCGGCTGATGCGCGGGCGCACCTTCAGGATGATGCCGGTGTCGAGGTACTGCACCTGGCTGTAGGTGCCTGTGTCGCCGCCGGTCTGCGGATTGAAGCTGACCGAGGCCACCGGGATCTTCTGGCCGACGTTGAGCACCGCCTCGCGGTTGTTCTGCGCCATCACCGACGGCGACGACAGGGTGCGCACGTCGGTGACGTTGTCCAGCGCCTGCACGATGGCCGCGGCGCTGCTGCCGAGGAAGGTCCAGCTGAGCAGGTTGCCCGCGCCGCTGGGCAGCGCGCTGACGCTGCCGGCATGCGTGCCCCAGCTGTTGCGGCCGGTGGGAAGCGGCAGCCCCTTGTCCGCCACCGCCTGGTCGAAGAACCAGCTCACCCCGTATTGCAGCTCGCCCTTCAGCGCCACGCTCAGCACCTGCGCCTCGATGTGCACCTGCATCGGCATCACGTCCAGGCGTTCGATCACCTGGCGGATCGACTTCCACTGCGCCGGGCTGGCGCGGACCAGCAGCGAATTGGTGTCCTCCACCGCCGACACGCCCACTTCGCTGCCGTCGATCTTCAGGGTCACCCGGCCATTGCCGCTGCCGGCCTGCGGCAGGCTGGCGCCTTCACCGAGACCGCCAGCCTCGCCGCCCGTGCGGCCACCGGCGTCGTCTCCCCGATCGCGCAGCTCGCCGGCCTGCAGCCCCGGCATCAGCGCGGGCTCGCCGCGGCCGCCGGCCGCGGAACCGCCGAACACCTCGCCCAGCCGGTCGGCCAGATCGCGCGCCTTGATGTACTTCAGCTCGTAGGCGAACAGCCTGCCGTCGCCGCTGCCGCCTTCGATGCGGTCGATCCACTGGCGGATCTCATCGAGGTGGGCGGGCTGGGCGGTGATCACCATCACCGCGTTGGTGGATTCCAGCGGCATGAAGCGGAACATGCCGGCGACGGGGGTGTTGGCCTGCGCGCCGAACACCCGCTCCAGGTCCTGCACCACGTCGCTGGCGCGGCCGGACTGCAGCGGGAACACGCCCACCGACATGCTCGCCATCCAGTCGACGTCGAACACCTGGATGGTGCGCAGGTAGTTTTCCAGTTCGGCGCGGGTGCCGGCGATCGTGATCAGGTTGCGGGCACCGTCGATGCTGACGATCGAGCCCTGCCGCGCGTATGGCTTGAGGATCTTTTCCATCTCCAGCGCGGAGACGTGGCGCAACGGCACCACCCGCGACTCGAAGCCGCGCGCCAGCGCCGGCGAACCGGTGCGCGGCACCACCCCGCTCTGCAGCGCCTGGTCGGCCGGGACGATGTTGTAGCGGCCATCGCTGTAGACCATGCGCGCGCCGTTCTGCGCCAGCACCTGGTCCAGCAGGCCCAGCGCGCCGGCCGCGCCCACCGGCTTCTGGGTGGCCACGGTGACAGTGCCCTGCACGCCAGGCGCAATCGTGTAGCTCTGCCCCAGCATGTCGCCGAGGATCGCCTTCACCACCGCCTGCAGCGATTCGCCCTCGAAGTTGAAGCTGGCCTGGCCAGTGCTGGCCAACGACGGCGGCGGCGCACTGGCCGCGGCGCGGTCGATAGCGGTGCCGCCGCCCCGGCGGATGACCGGCTGCGGACCGTTGCCGCCGATGTCCTGCAGCACGTCACGGCGCAGATCGCCGGTGGCGCCGGCGGACACGTCCGCAGGCGGGGGCGAGGCCGGTGCGGCGGCACGCTGCATCCGCGGCTGCGGGACGCCGGCACAGGCGGCCAGCAGCCCGACCAGCAGGGCGGGCAGGAAAGCGCGCAGCGCGGCGCGGGGCGTGGTGCGGTTCATGGCGGGCATCATCGTGCTCATCGTGCGGGCCCCGACAGCGGGCGCGGGCGCGCGCCACCGTCGTTGGCATCCGGGTTCTGTGATCGCATCTGCGCGCGGCGCGCCTCGATGCGGCGGCGGATATCCTCGATCCGGCGGGCCTCGTCGGGCGCCTGCGCGTTGCCAGCGGCCGCATCGGCGGCGGCGTTCGCGGCTTGCTGGGCCGCGGCCGCTGCGGCAGCGGCCTGCGCATCGGCACCGCTCGCGGCAGGAGGCGCACCCGCCACGCCGAAGGTGCGCAGGTCCAGCGTCGTCTGGCCGCCCGGCCCCTCGAAAACCGCGCGGCGCGGCTGCACCTCGACCAGCCGCCAACCGCCGGCACCCTCGGGCGCACTGCCCTCGCGCACGCGTTGCGACTCGCCACCGGCAGCAGGCTGCAGGATCGCCAGCCGGACCTGCGGGCTGATCAGGACGCCCGTGAGAAGGAAGTCGAAGGCCTGTGCCTCGGCGGCCCCATCATCACCTGCCCCGCTCGCCAGGAAGGCGCGGGGGCGACGATCCTCGGTGAAAAGCGGATGCGCCGCGGCTTCCGCATACTGGGCCAGCGGGCCGATGCGGTCGGCCACCGGCGCCGATGGCCGCGGAAGGGGAAGCTGGGCCACGGGCACCACGGCGACGATCCGCCCCCCCAGGCCCAGCAGCGCGGCAGCCCAGAGCAGCAGCGCCCAGGCGCACGCCACCGCCAGCACCCACGTCATGGGACCGGCACGCCCCAGCTGCTGCAGGAATCCACGCTCAGTCGCCACGTTGGCCTCCCGCTACCGGACGCAGGTAGCCGTAGAGGTTGAAGTTCACGTCGAGGCCGCCTTCCTGCGGCTGTGCGCTGCCGGGAACGGCGAAGAAGCGCTGTGCCGTGATCCCGAGTGCATCGACAAACAAATAGGGGCGCGCCGACTCCAGTGCATGCAGCACGGCCAGCGTCTCGGCATTGCCGCACCGCAGGCGCACCTGCACGGTCACCCGGCGATAGCGTCCCGCCTGGCCCGCGTCCTCGATCGGCGTGCGGTTCACGATGGCGCAACCGCGACCACCCGGACTGGCGTCGCCGACCACGGTTTCCAGCTGCTGGATCAGGGACGCGGTGGCGAGTTCCGCGGTCGGTTCCACCAGGAAGTCCGATGCCGTTCCACGAGCCTCCAGGGCCGCCAGGCGCTCCTCGACCTGCGTCCGCTGCAGCAGCAGCCCCCGCAGGCGGGCGTCCCGCGCGGCCAGGTCGGCGATCCGGGCATCCACGGCGGCGAACGGGGCGGCGAACCACGGCCACAGCGCCGCCGCCAGCAGCACCAGCAGGCCGCACAGGAGCCCCAGCGCCAGCCATCGATCCTGCGCAGTGCGGCTCATCGAACGTCCCCGCCGGCGGCAGGTGGCGCGTCGGCCTGGTGCCGCAGTTGCGCCACCAGCGTGAAGCGGTCCATGCGCGTACGCGGATCCTGCTGCAGGGCGCCACTCAACGCCGGCGCGCTCCACTGGGGGGCGCCCTCCAGCTTGCCGACCAGTGCCGCCGCCTGGTTGGACAGGCCGATGAGCGTCAGCTGGTCGCCATCGATGGCCAGCTTCTCCAGGTAGGTTCCCTCGGGCAGCCGGCGCGCCAAGGCGTCGATCACTTCCACCGACGGCGCACGGCCGTTGCGCTGGGCACGCAGCCAGGCGCCGCCCTCGATGGCATCCAGCACGCGCTGGCGCTGGCCCGCGACGCGATGCGCCTGCGCCTCGCGGGCCGACATGGCGGCCTGCAGGCCGTCGGCGGCGGCACGCCGGTTCTCGAGCAACTGCGCCAGCCCCAGCAGCAGCGCGACCAGCGCGACGACGACCAAGGCGAGGTTCCAGCCACGCCAGCGATCAGGCCCCACCCGCCGGTCCGCGGGCGGCAGCAGGTTGACGCCCAACGGCATGCCGGCCTCGTCGAGCATGTCGACGCCCGCCAGCATCCCGCCCGCCGCGCCCAGCGGCGCGAGCAGCGCGTCGAGCCGCCGGCGCGGCAACACCACCAGCTCGACGAGCAGCTGGCCATCCTCGCGGACCTGCAGGAGCCGGCCGTCATGCAGGACATCCGCCTGCACGAACGGCGTCTGTCGCTCGATCTCGAACGCCAGCACGTCGCGCAACCGCTCCCGGGCAGCAGCCGGCAGCACCAGGCGCCGGCGCAGCCCGGCGCCGGCGGGCAACCGCAGCCAGCGTGCCCAGTCCCGTGCATCCTCGCGCAGCAGGCGGGCCAAGGGGTCCGGATCGGCGGGAAGCGGCACCGGCAGCTCCGCCAGTGGCGACACGTCGTCGCCATGCTGGCGCCAGAGCCGGAGGACATCGCCATCGAGCTGCAACAGCAGGCGATGGTCATCGCACAGTGCGTGGCGCATCCGCGCGGGCAGCCAGGCCGCCAGACTCCTGCCCCACCAGGCGAGGAAGCCACGCAGCCCTGCCCCGGAGTTTGCCCAGAGGGCACGATGGATGGACGTCGCGCTCACGGCGCACTCCCGCCACGCCGCGCATCCAGCGTTGTGTAAGTCGAACCGGGCAAACCATCTCCCCCCAAGCGGATCACCACCGACCATCGCGCGCTGCGCCCGTCGGCGGGCCGGGCACGGCTCTCGATACTATACGTGCCGCTGCCGGCCACCGGCGATGCCGCGGCATCGGCCGCCGCCTCCGCGGGCGGCAGGCCCATCGCGCGGCGCAGCAGGGGATCGGCGGACGCGGCCTCCGGCATCGCGCGGCCGCTGTACACGGTCAGGTGCGGGGCCGCCGCCGCGAACAGCGCGGGCCGCATGCCCAGCACCTCCGCCAGCTCGGCGACACGCTCGAACGGCGCGTCCTTGGCGCCCCCCTGCAGGCCGGCGGCGGCGTAGTCGGCATCCTCGGCACCACCGGCGGGCTGGACCAGGCTGTCGGCATCGCGCCAGTCGACGACGGCGCCAGCCAACCGCGCCGCCGCCTCGTCGGGCTCGCCCAGCGCGACGAAAAACGCCTGCAACAGGCCGAACGGCGCGCCGTTGAGATCAAGCTTCGCCGCCTCGTCGCGGACTGCGACGTCGACCGGCACGCCATCGAACACCCAGCGATACGTCCGCCCGTCCACCGCCCAGCGCCGCGCAGGGTCGGGGTCGAGCAGGCGCGAGGCGGCGTACTCGACGCCGGCGCGGGCCGCCTCGCCGGCCACCACGTCGCGCGCCAGGCCGTTGCCTTGCAGCGACGCGATGCGCGCAGACAGCGCATAGCCGGCCACCAGTCCGCTGAGCAGCAGGACCAGCCACAGCACCAGCAGCAGCGCCGCGCCGCGGGCGGCCCTCATCGCCCCGCTCCGCCGGCGCGCACCAGTGCCACCACCAGGTCCGGCCACGGACCCTGCCCGTCGCGGATGCGCACGCGCACCTGCGGCGGCAGCGCGTCGGGCGTGTCCCAGGTGTCCTGCCATGGCCCCGGGCGGCCATCGGCCGCCAGCGTGCGATAAGCGAAGCGGACCTCCACGAGTCCCGTCACCAGCGGCTCCGGGGACCGCGTGGCCGGCAACGCCTGTCCCGCGCGCAGTTGGCGAAACGCGACATCGAGCCGCCGCGCCGGCCCAGCACGGACCTGCAATTCGTGCAGGCGGGGGCCCCCGCGATCGAAGTAGGCAGGCACGTCGGATACGAAACGCATGGCCTGCGCGTCGCCCGCGAAGCGCAGCGACCGGCCACTGCCGGCATCGAAGCCGAACACGAGGCCGTCGGCGCCGCCGATCCGTTCGCGCAGGAATGCCGACACCGCGCGGATGCGCTCGTTGCGCTCCGCCATTGCCTCGCCGCGCGCCACGGTGGCACCCGCCGCGCGCAGGATGCCGAACGCCAGCGCCAGCGCTGCCGCCAGCAGCGACGTGGCCAGCAGGACCTCCATCAAGGTGAAGCCGGCCGCCACGCGTGGGCGCCGCACGCGCTCCCCGCGCCGGCTCACGGGCCCCCTCCCGCCGGCAGCGGGCGCACCAGCCGCAGCGACGCCAGCCGCAGGCGCTGTTGCGGACTGCCCTCGCCCCACACCACATCCAGCCGGACGTGCAACAGGCGCGCGGCGAACGGATCCTCCGGCGCCTGGGTCGCCCGCGGCTGCGGGTCGCGCCACGGCGCCACCTCCAGCTGCCAGCGATAGCGTCCCTCCTCGAACGTTCCCGACAGCCGCCCGGGCCGCAGCAGCGCATCGCTGCGCTCGACCAGCAGCGACTGCGCATGCAGCGCCGCCTGCCCGGCATCGCCGGCCTGTCGCAGCTGCCGGCTGGCGCCGGACAGCGTGCCCAGCAGCAGGGTCAGGCCCAGCGCGAGCACGCCGAACGCGACCATGATTTCGATCAGGGTGAACCCATGCTGCGGACGCGCAAGGACGCGGCGTGGGACACTCATCGCCCATCCCCGATCCGGCGCAGCCGCACCTCGCCGGTCAGCCACGCCACGTCGACGTCCCAGCCGCCGCCATTGGCGGCCAGGCGCACCCGGCCGCCGGTCGCGGCGCCATCGGGGAAGAAGCGCACCGCGCCCTCGCCGGCCGTCGGCCCGAGTCCACGCGCACCGGTGAAGACCAGTTCGCCCGTGTCCGGCAGGCGGCCGTGGCGGCCGTTCGGCGCGCGCCAGGCGCGCGCGCGCGGATCGATCACGAAGTCCTGCGGGGCTCCGGTGGAAATCGCCACCGCCCGGGTGAAGCGCAGCTGCGCGGCGACCTCCTTCGCCGCCGCCTGCAACCGCGCACCGCGCAGGCCATCGCCGAATGCGGCCATGGCGAGGACACTGGCGGCGGCGATGAGCGCCAGCACCACCAGCATCTCCAGCAGGGTGAACCCTGCCGTTGCCCGACCGCGCATGTGCCTGTCCCAACCCGTCGCGTGTTATTCGAAGCGCAGGTCGGCGTCCACGCTGTCGCCGCCGGGCTGGCCATCGGCCCCCAAGCTGAGCAGGTCGAACGCACGGCCCTCGCCCGGCACCTTGTACTGCACCGGATGCATCCACGGGTCCTTGAGGTCCGCCTGCTTCGCGTACGGGCCCAGCCAGCCGGCCACGCCCGACGGCGCCGCCACCAGTGCATCCAGGCTGGCGGGCAGCGCGCCGGTGTCCATCTGGTACTGCTGGACCTTCTCCGCCAGTGTCTGCAGCTGCGCCTGCGCCAGCTTGACCTTGGCGCGGTCGCCGCCGCCCAGGATGCGCGATGCCGCGAAGGCGACGATGCCGCCGATCAGCACCACCACCACGATGATCTCGATCAGCGAGAAACCGCGCTGCGCGGCCTTCGGGATCGGACGGAAATTGCGACGTTCACGCATGGCATAGCCCCGGCTTGGATGGGATTTCGATTTCGGGATGGCACAGTGCCAGCGCTCATCCCACCACGTTGGTCAGATCGTAGATCGGCGCCAGCACCGACAGGATCACCACGCCGACGACCGCCGCCAGCACCAGCGTCACCACCGGCACCAGCGCGGCCAACAGGCGGTCCATCGCCGCCTGCGTCTCCTGGTCGAAAGTGTCCGCGGTCTTCAGCAGCATGGCGTCGAGCGCGCCCGACTCCTCGCCAACCTGGATCATCTGCAGCGCCAGCCGCGGGAACCGCTTGCCGCGGGCCAGCGCGGAGGACAGACCGATGCCGTTCTTGACCTCCTCGGCGGCGGCGGCGACGTCGTCGGCCAGCACGCGGTTGTCCAGCACGTTGCGGGCGATGCCCAGCGCCGCCAGCAGCGGCACGCCGTTGCGCAGCAGGGTCCCCAGCGTGCGCGCCAGCCGCGCGGTGTCGAGCTTGGCCACCAGCGACCCGGCGAGCTTGCGCTGCAGCAGCCAGCCATCGAAGCGGCGCATCACCGCGGGATCGCGGCGCAGGCGCTCCAGCCACAGCAGCGCGAGCAACGGCACCGCGAGGATCACGATCCACCAGTCGCGGACGAACACGCCGGTGCCCAGCACCAGCCGGGAGAACCAGGGTAGCTCCGCGTCCAGGCTTTCGTACATGCCGGCGAATTGCGGCACCACGTACCCCAGCAGGAACAGCAGCGACAGCCCCACCATCACCAGCAGGATCGCCGGGTACACCAGCGCGTTGACCACCCGCGTGCGCAGCGCGCGCGAACGCTCCAGGTAGTCGGCCAGCCGCTGCAGCGTCTCGTGCAGGCTGCCGCCCGCCTCGCCGGCGCGGACCATGTTCACGTACAGCCGGCCGAACGCGCCGTGCTGGCGTTCCAGCGCGGCCGACAGCGAGGCACCGCCGCGCACCGCCTCGCGGATGTCGCCCACGATGCGCTTGGCCGCCTCGTCCTCCGGCAGCTCCAGCAGGATCCCCAGCGCGCGATCCAGCGGCTGTCCCGCCGCCAGCAGCGTGGCCAGCTGCTGGGTGAACTGCACCAGGCGCGCGCCGGCGAACGGGGCCGGCTTGAACAGCGCGCGCCACGGGGCGGCGCCGCCCGCGTCGGACGCAGGCCTGGCCTCCACCGGCAGCTGGCCCTGCGCCTGCAGGCGCGCGGCCACGTCGGCTTCGCTGGCCGCTTCCATCTGCCCGTCCACCAGCGTGCCGCGGGCGTCCAGCGCCTTGTAGCGATACAGCGCCATCGGCTCAGGCGTCCTCGGTGACGCGCAGGACTTCCTCGATCGTGGTCTCGCCGCGCAGTGCCTTGGCGATGCCGATCTCGTACATCGTCGCCATGCCCGCCTGCCGCGCCAGCCGCTCGATCTCGTCCATGCCGGCATGGCGCATCACCGCGCGCCGCACCTCGTCGTCCATCACCAGCAGTTCCATGATGGTGGTCCGGCCCAGGTAACCCGTGGGCGACAGCGCCGACGGCACCGGGCGGTACAGCAAGATCTCGCCCTGCGGCTGGAAGCGGCGCAGGCCGAACTTCTCGATCTCCTCCGGCGAGGCCGGATAGGCCTCCGCGTGGGTCGGCTCCAGCCGGCGCACCAGGCGCTGGGCCAGGATGCCGTTGACGGTGGAGGTGAGCAGGTAGTCCTCCACGCCCATGTCCAGCAGGCGGGTGATGCCGCCCGCGGCGTTGTTGGTGTGCAGCGTGCTGAGCACCAGGTGGCCGGTGAGCGCGGACTGGATGGCGATGCGCGCGGTCTCGAGGTCGCGCATCTCGCCGATCATGATGATGTCCGGATCCTGGCGGACGATGCTGCGCAGCGCGTTGGCGAAATCCAACCCGATCGCCGGCTTGGCCTGGATCTGGTTGATGCCCTCGATCTGGTATTCCACCGGGTCTTCGACGGTGATGATCTTGACCTTGGGCGTGTTGAGCTTCGACAGCGCGGTGTAGAGGGTGGTGGTCTTGCCCGAGCCGGTGGGGCCGGTCACCAGCAGGATGCCGTGCGGCTGCTCCAGCACCTTCTGGAATCGCGGCATGAACGCCGAACCGAAGCCGAGGCGCTCGAAATCCAGCACCACCGTCTCGCGGTCCAGCAGGCGCATGACCACCGACTCGCCGTGCGCGGTGGGCACCGTGCTGACGCGCAGGTCCAGCTCCTTGCCCTGCACGCGCATGACGATGCGGCCGTCCTGCGGCAGCCGGCGCTCGGCGATGTTGAGCTTCGCCATGATCTTGATGCGGCTGATGATCGCGGCGACCAGGTTGGCCGGCGGGCTCTCGCCCTCCTCCAGCACGCCGTCGATGCGGTAGCGCACCTTCAGCCGGTTCTCGAACGGTTCGACGTGGATGTCGGACGCGCGCAATTCGACGGCACGCTGGATGACCAGGTTCACCAGCCGGATCACCGGAGCTTCCGACGCCAGGTCGCGCAGGTGTTCGATGTCGTCCGGCCCGGCCTCGCCCTCGGCGCCGGCCACGATGTCCTCCATCGCGCTGCGGCCCTGGCCGTGCCAGCGCTCGATGAGCTCGTCGATCTCGCTGCGCAGCGCCACCGCCGGACGCAGGTCGCGCCCGGTGGCCATGCGGAGCGCGTCCAGCACGTAGGCGTCCTGCGGATCGGCCATCAGCACGTCCACGCCGGCCGCGTCGGCCGCGACCGCCACCACGTGGAACTGGCGCATGAACTTCACGCCCAGCGACACGTCCTCGGGCGGCAGCTCGGGAACGTCCTTGGCACTGCGCAACGGCAGCGCCAGCGCCTCCGCGCAGGCCTCCGCGTGGTCGCGCTCGGAGACGAGCCCCAGCCTGCCGAGCAGCACCAGCAGGTCGCCACCGTCCTGTTCCTGCAGGCGGCGCGCGCGTGCGAGGTCGCCCTCCTTCACTTTCCCGCGCTGCAGCAGGAGACCCACGATGCGCTCCTGCGCATCGTCCTGCATGTCCATCACCGGGCTGGGTACTGCATTCACGCGCACGACTCCTGCAATCCGCGTTGGACTTTAGCAGGCCGCGGGCCAGCCCCGAAACGACGACGCCCGGCGGCCTGCGGGCCACCGGGCGTCCGACGTGCTCCTCACCGTCCCTGGTCGATCACCCCAGCCAACAACCCGCAGGCTGCCGGGCGTTCGCGGGCTCGCGGCTAGCGCCGCTCGGTGGCACCCCCGGCCCGTCGGCTGGCAGGCCGCCGGGCGTTCGCGGGCTCGCGGCTAGCGCCGCTCGAAAGCCCCGCTCACCCCAGCCACACCCGCGCGTTGCGGAACATGCGCTGCCACGGCGAGTCTTCCGGCCAGTCGGCCGGGGCCCAGCTGAAGTTGGCGCTGCGCAGGGTGCGCTCGGGGTGCGGCATCAGGATGGTGGCGCGGCCGTCGCGGCTGGCAACGCCGGCGATGCCGTCGGGCGAGCCGTTCGGGTTGGCCGGGTAGCGGTCGGCAATGCGGCCACCTTCGACATAACGCGCAGCCACGTCCACCGCGCCCTGGTCGATGACGTCGGCGAACACCGCGCGGCCCTCGCCGTGCGCCACCGCCACCGGGATCTTTGATCCGGCCATGCCGCGCAGGAAGATCGACGGCGATTCGCCCACTTCCAGCAGGGCCAGCCGCGCTTCGTACTGCTCGCTGGCGTTGCGCTGGAAGGTCGGCCAGTGCCCAGCGCCGGGGATGATGTCGCGCAGCTGCGCCATCATCTGGCAGCCGTTGCAGATGCCCAGCGAGAAGCTGTTTTCGCGGGCGAAGAACGCCGCGAACATCTCGCGCAGCGCGGCGCGCTCGAGGATCGACGTCGCCCAGCCGCGGCCCGCGCCCAGCACGTCGCCGTAGCTGAAGCCGCCGCAGGCGGCCAGGCCGTGGAAGTCTTTGAGGTCAAAGCGGCCGGCGATGAGGTCGCTCATGTGCACGTCGAAGGCGTCGAAGCCGGCGCGATGGAACGCGTAAGCCGTCTCCATCTGGCTGTTGACGCCCTGCTCGCGCAGGATCGCCACCTTCGGGCGCGCGCCGGTCGAGACGAACGGCGCGGCCACGTCCTCGGCGGCATCGAAGGTGAGCACCGGCTGCAGGCCCGGGGCGTCGAAGCGCCGCGCGGCGTCGCGCTCGCTGTCGGCACCGTCCGGATTGTCGCGCAGCCGCTGCATCGCATGGGTGACCGACCACCACGCGTCGAACAACTCCTCCCAGCGCCATTGCGCCAGCTCGGCGTCGCCGTCGGCGATGCGCACCATCGGCGCCGTGGTCGG
Organism: Thermomonas sp.; assembly: GCA_036405455.1. GTDB lineage: Bacteria > Pseudomonadota > Gammaproteobacteria > Xanthomonadales > Xanthomonadaceae > Thermomonas. The sequence goes on from DASWXO010000008.1 coordinate 11,920, forward strand.
CACCGCGATGCGCTGGGCGCACTCGATCAGGCCGTGGCGGGCGACGAGGTCGGCGAACGCGGCGCGCTCTTCGGTCGGCACCTGCACCACCGCACCCAGTTCCTCGTTGAACAGCACCCGCAACGGGTCGTCGGTGCGGCCGTCGCCCCAGCCGTCGAGGCGGATGTCCAGGCCGAGGTGCGAGGCAAACGCCATTTCGCACAGCGCGGCGAACACACCGCCGTCGGACCGGTCGTGGTAGGCCAGCAGCAACCCGTCTTCGCGTGCGTCGCGGACCAGCTCGAACAGCGCGCGCAGGCGCTGCGGATCATCGAGATCGGGGGATTCGCCACCGAACGCCGGCAATGCCGCCCCACTGTTCGCCTCGGGATGGCATTGCGCCAGCACCGAGCCGCCCATGCGCTGGCGGCCGCCACCGAGGCCGATCAGCCAGAGTTCCGACTCGACGTCGCGGCGCAGCAGCGGGGTGAGCTGCGCGCGCACGTCGACCACCGGCGCGAACGCCGAGACCACCAGCGAAACGGGCGAGACCGACTTCTGCGCGGCGCCGTCGCCGGACCACTGCGCCTGCATCGACAGCGAGTCCTTGCCGACCGGGATGCCGAGCTCCAGTTCGGGGCACAGCTCCATGCCCACCGCCTTGACGGCGTCGAACAGGCGCGCGTCCTCGCCGGGGTGGCCGGCGGCGGCCATCCAGTTGGCGGACAGCTTGATGCGGTTGAGCGATTCCACCGGCGCGGCGATCAGGTTGGTGATCGCCTCGCCCACCGCCATCCGCGCGGACGCGGCGGCATCCAGCAGGGCCAGCGGGGTGCGCTCGCCCACGCTCATCGCCTCGCCGGTGAACCCATCGAAGCCGGAGAGCGTGATCGCGCAGTCGGCCACCGGCATCTGCCACGGGCCGACCATCTGGTCGCGCGCGGTCAGGCCGCCGACGGTGCGGTCGCCAATGGTGATGAGGAAGGACTTGGCCGCCACCGACGGGTGCGCCAGCACGCGCAGGCCGGCTTCGCGCAGGTCCAGCGCGTCGGTGTCGGCCTGCGGCCAGCGCGGCGGCGCCGGGTGCGCGGTGTCGCGGTGCATCTTCGGCGGCTTGCCGAACAGCACGTCCATCGGCAAATCAATGGCCGGCGCCTGGCCTTCGTAGCCCACCCGCAGGTGTTCCTCGGCGGTGGCGGTGCCGACCACCGCGAACGGGCAACGCTCGCGCGCGCACAGCGCCGCGAACTCGGCCACGCGCGACTGGGCCACGCCCAGCACGTAGCGCTCCTGCGATTCGTTGCACCACAGCTGCATCGGCGACAGCGAAGGATCGTCCTTCGGCACCTGGCCGAGGTCGATCACACCGCCCACGCCGGAATCGTGCAGCAGTTCGGGGATGGCATTGGAAAGCCCGCCGGCGCCGACATCGTGCACGCACAGGATCGGGTTGTCGGCGCCCAGCGCCACGCAACGGTCGATGACCTCCTGCGCGCGGCGCTCCATTTCCGGGTTGTCGCGCTGCACGGAGGCGAAGTCGAGGTCTTCGGCGGAATCGCCGGAGGCAACCGAGCTGGCGGCACCGCCGCCGAGGCCGATCAGCATCGCCGGCCCGCCGAGCACGATCACCGCGTCGCCGGGGGACAGCCGCAGCTTCTCCACCTGCCCGCGGTCCATCGCGCCCAAGCCGCCGGCCAGCATGATCGGCTTGTCGTAGGCGCGGGTGAGCCCGTCGGCTTCGTGCAGCTCGAAGCTGCGGAAGTAGCCGGTCAGGTTGGGCCGGCCGAATTCGTTGTTGAACGCCGCCGCACCCAGCGGTCCATCGAGCATGATCTCGACGGCGGAGGCCATACGCGGATTGAGCGGGCGTTCGCCCTCCCACGGCTGCGGCAGGGTCGGGATGCGCAGGTGCGAGACCGAGAACCCGGCCAAGCCGGCCTTCGGGCGACCGCCGCGACCGGTGGCGCCCTCGTCGCGGATTTCGCCGCCGGCGCCGGTGGATGCGCCGGGGAACGGGGCGATCGCGGTCGGGTGGTTGTGGGTTTCCACCTTGATGCAGAACGCCGAGTCCACGGCCGGCTCGCTGCGGTACTGCTGCGTCGCCGGATCCGGGCGCCAGCGCGAGGCCGCATAGCCTTCCACCACCGCCGCGTTGTCGCTGTAGGCCGACAGCACGTGCTCCGGCGTGCGCGCCTGCGTGTTCTTGATCATCTTGAACAGCGACGTCGGCTGCGGCTGGCCGTCGATGGTCCAGCTGGCGTTGAAGATCTTGTGCCGGCAGTGCTCGGAGTTCGCCTGCGCGAACATCATCAGCTCGACGTCATGCGGGTCGCGGCCCAGCTCGCCGTAGCGGGCGCGCAGGTAGTCGATCTCGTCGTCGGCCAGGGCCAGGCCCAGGCGTACGTTCGCCGCCTCCAGCTGCGCCAGCGGGATGACCTCGACGCCGCCGGCGGGCTGCGAGCCGAACAACGCCGCCGCAGCGTCCCGTTCGCCCAGCAGCGACTGGGTCATCGGATCGTGCAGCAGTTTGGCCAGCGCCGCGGCCGTGGCGGCATCGGCCGGCCATCCCAGCAGGTCGATGCGCAGGCCGCGCTCGACGCGCTTCACCGGCAGGCCGGCGCCGCGCAGCAGCTCGGTGGCCTTGCTGGCCCAGGGCGACAGCGTGCCCAGCCGCGGCACCACATAGCGGCTGACCGCGCCGGGCTCGGCGGCGGCGAAGCCCTCGCCCGCCTGCAGGATGCGGCGCAGTGCGGCAGGGTCCGGCGTCGCGCCGGGCTCGGGATCGATCCAGTAGCCGTGCCAGGCGCCGGCGATGCGCAGGCCGGGCACGAGGGTCTGGAGGCGGGCTTGCAGGCGGTCGCGGCGGAACGGCGACAGGGCGGGCGCGCCCTCGAGGACGATCATGTCCGGCAACGGTTGGGGACGGCCCGCTATTGTAGCCGAGCCACGCCCTCCCGGCCCGGGCCGGCCTCAGCCGGCGGGCGACTCCTTGGCCAGCGCGTCCAGGCGCTCCAGCAGGCGGTCCGGCGGCAGGTAGCCCCCGACCATGCGCCCATCGGCGTTGAGGATCATCGGCGTGCCGGTCAGGCCCATCCGCAGGCCTGCGTTGTACTGCATGTCCACCGGCGAACGCGGGCAGGGACCCTGCGTCACCGGGCGATCGTTCTTGGCGTCGGTCAACGCCTTGCGCCGGTCCGGCGCGCACCAGACCGCCACCATCTTGCGGTAGTCGGGCGTGCCGATGCCGGCGCGCGGGAACGCCATGTACTCCACCCGGATGCCGCGCTTGGTGTACTCGGCGATGTCGGAGTGGAACTTGCGGCAGTAGCCGCACTCGACGTCGGTCAGCACCACCACGGTGTGCTTGGTCACGCCGGCCGGGGCGAACACGATGCGGTCGGCTTCCGGCAGCGTGGCCAGCACCTGGCGGCGCACCTTCGCCATCGCCAGGTCGCCCAGGTCCTTGCGGGCGGCGATGTCCAGCAGGTCGCCCTGGAACAGGTACTTGCCGTCGTCGCTCACCCAGAGCACCTGGCCGCTGGCCACCACTTCGCGGAAGCCCGGCACCGGCGCCTTGTCGATGGCCTCGACCCGGACCTTCGGGTTCAGCGCGCGCAGGGCGTCGCGGACGCGCGCTTCCGGCGTACCGGCGGCGAACGTGGGCTCCTTCACCGTCGCCACCGGCTTGGCGGGCCCCACCGGCGCCGCGGCATCGGTGGATTGCGCGCAGGCCGACAGGCTGAGGCAGAACAGGGCGGCGAGAACGAGGTGTTTCATCGGGACTCCGGTCGCGGGCGCACTGTCCGACCCGGACGCGCCACCAAGGTTCCGATTGTCGCACGGGGCCATGGCGCGACCTCGCCGCCTCGCGCGGGCCGTTCAGGCGCGCGGATGGTGGCGCGCGTGCAGGTTGCGCAGGCGGTCGCGCGCGACCAGCGTGTAGATCTGGGTGGTGGTCAGCGAGCTGTGGCCCAGCAACATCTGCAGCGCGCGCAGGTCGGCGCCGTGGTTGAGCAGGTGGGTGGCGAAGCTGTGCCGCAGCCCATGCGGACTGATCCGCGCCGGGTCGATCCCGGCCACCGCCGCGCAGCGCTTCACCAGCGCCCAGAACGCCTGCCGGGTGGGCGCGATGCCGCCCCGGGCGACGAACAGCGCCTGCACCGCTCCCGGCTGGCGGACACCATCCAGCAGCGCCGGCCGCGCCTCGCGCAGGTAGCGTTCCAGCCAGTGCTGCGACTCCTCGCCCAGCGGCACCAGCCGTTCGCGGCTGCCCTTGCCGGTCACCCGCAGCACGCCCTGGCGCAGGTTCACCGCGGTCGCGGGCAGGCCCACCAGTTCGCTCACGCGCAGGCCCGCCGCGTACATCAGTTCCAGCATCGCGCGGTCGCGCAGACCCTCCGGCGTGGCCACGTCGGGGGCGTCCAACAGCGCGGTGACCTGCGCCTCGGACAGCGCCTTGGGTAACAGCCGCGGCAACCGCGGTGGCTGCAGCAGGGCGCAGGGATCGTCGGCGCGCAGGCCGGCGGCCACCGCCTGCGCGAAATACGCGCGCAGGCAGGACAGCAGCCGCGCCGTGCTGCGCGCGGCATAGCCGGCTTCGGCGCGCATCGCGAGGTAGTCGAACAGATCCTCCCGGCGCGCCGCCGGCAGCGGCGGCCGCCCGCCGGCACGCAGCCAGCGCGCCAGCCCTTGCAGGTCGGCGCGATACGACGCCAGGGTGGCGCGGGACAGGCCGTGCGCGGCCCAGGCCGCGTCCAGGAAGCGCTCGATCGCGCTGCCGTCCACCGCGTCCAGCGGCGGCAGTCGGTGGATCCGCTGGCGGCGGTCGGCGACGGTCGGCATCGCCCAAGCGTAGCCGGTGGCGCGCCCGGCTGTATCCTTCGCCGATGTCCGCGTCTCCCTCCGAACGCTCACCCGCCCTGGTCGGCTGGCGCCTGCTGGCGCTGCTGTATGACTTCTTCCCGGCGCTGGCGCTGTGGATGGTGCTGTCGGCCGCCTTCACCCTCGGCTACACCTTCCTGGGCCACCACGCCGCGCGCGAGAACATCGCGCCGTTCAGCGTGCTGCAGTGGCTGCTGTGGCTGTGCTGCTGGCTGGCGACCGGGGTGTACGCGACGGCCAGCTGGCGGCACGGCGGGCAAACGCTCGGCATGCGTCCGTGGCGGCTGGTGGTGACCGACGCAGCCGGCGCCCCCCCCACGACGCACGCCCTGTGGCGCCGCTACGCGACGGGCACGCTGTCGCTGCTGCTGGGCGGGCTGGGCTTCTGGTGGGCGTGGCTGGACCGCGACGGCCTGGCGTGGCACGACCGCGCCAGCGGCACCCGCCTCCAACGACGCCCCAAAACCTCCTGACACGGCCAGAGATTTCCATGGACACCTCCCGCCCCGCGCCGCCGACCACCCGCATTGCGCTCGGCTTCGCGCTGCTGTTCTTGCTGTACCAGTCGGCCGAAGGCGTGGGCGACCGCATGCTGCACAGCTTTCCCGCGCAGGCCGGGTTGATGCTGGCCTGCGTGCTGGCGGCCTGGCCGGTGTCGCGCTGGCTGGGCTATCGCGGCCTGGAAGCCTTCGCATTGCCGATGCACGTCCGCGGGTTGGCCTGGCTGGTCCCGCTGCTGGCGCTGGCGTTCGGCCTGAAAGGCGCGGCCCTGCAGGCCGGCCTGGCGCTGGGGATCTACCAGCCCGACCCGGCGGGCGCCGCGCCGGGGGCCACGCTAGCGGCGGCGCTGCCGATGCTGCTGCTGTCGACGTTCGTCCCCTCGATCGCCGAGGACATCCTCACCCGCGGCTTCCCGTTCCGCGCCGCGGGCCTGCGCTGGCGCCGCGGGGTCGCCTTCGTGGCGGCCAGCAGCCTGCTGTACGTGCTGAACCACCTCTACCGGCTGGGGTTGGGGCCGATGGAATGGCTGATGCTGTTCGTCTACGGACTGGCCTACGCCAGCGCGCTGTGGCGCACCGGCAGCCTGTGGGCCGCGGTCGGCCTGCACTGGGGCTGGAACCTGGGCAACGCCGCGCTGGCGGTGGCCATGCCGACGAACACCGCCGACGTGGACGGCGGCCGCCTGCTGTCGATGGCGGCACACCTGCTGATGCTGGCCGTGGTGCTCATCGCCACCCGCCGGGCGGCACCGGCGCGCTAGCGGCTGCGCCGCCGGAACATCAGGAACGACACCGCCAGCATGATGATCGGCGGCATCGCGTAGGCGATGCGGTAATCGAAGCGGAAGACGCCGGCCACCTGCACCGACACGCGCTGCAGCAAATAGAAGCCCAGCGCGAACACGATGCCGATGAACAGCCGCTTGCCATAGCCACCGCTGCGCAGCGAACCGAACGCGAACGGAATCGCCGCCAGGCACAGCGCCAGCACGTTGACCGGGTAGAACCAGCGACCCCAGTACACGGTCTCGAACTCGCTGGAATCGAGGTTGTTGCGCTTGCGGTACTCGATGCCCTGGGCCAGCTCGCGGCTGCCCATGTAATCCGGCTTGGTCACGCTGGACGCCAGCGACGATTCGTCCAGGTGCGAGTCCCAGCGCTCCTCGGGGACGCGCTCGCGGGTCACTGCCTTGTCCTGGAAGCGGGTGCGCTCCACGCCACGCAGCAGCCAGCCGCCGGGGCGGTGCTCGGCCCGCTCGACGTTGGCGATGGAGCGCAGGCGGCCGTCGGCATCGAACTGGAACAGGCGCACGCCGCGCAGCTCCAGCCAGCGGTCCGTACCGCGCTGGCGCTGCTCGCCGCTGCGGGCGTTGAGGAACATGTCACCCTCGCGCGCCCACAGCCCGCTGTACTTCGACACCACCATGTCGGGATTGCGCGCCGAGCGCAGGGCCTGCGAGCGCTCGTCGCCCCAGGGCGCCAGCACTTCGCCGTTGATCACCATCAGCGTCGTCAGCAGGGCCAGCGACAGCGCCACCGACGCCCCCAGGCGCCGCCGCGACAGCCCCAGCGCACGCAGCGCGGTGAGCTCCGAGGATGCGGCCAGCTGGCCCAGCCCCAACAGCGCGCCGATCACCGCCGCCGTCGGGAACAGGTTGTAGATGCGCCACGGGATCGACAGTCCGGTGGCGGCGATGGCGTGGTTGGCGGTGTACGCCCCCTTGCCGATGTCCCCCACCTCGCCGGCGAAGGCCAGCACCACGTCCAGGCCCACCAGCACCGCCCAGACCATCAGGACGCTGGTGACCACGGTGCGGGCGATGTAGGTGTCGTGCAGGCGCGGCCAGTGCTTCATCGGCGCCACCGTGCGCGGCCCACGCGCCCGTCGCGGGCATACAGCCAGGCGCCCAGGCCCAGCATCGGCAGCACCAGCCACCACAGCCCGAAGGCCAGCGGCAGCTGGCCGGACGCCAGCCACTCGGTGCCCAGCACCATCAGGAAGATGCCCACCAGGTAGGCAAGGAAGGCGAGCAGCAGCGCGCCGTGGCGCGACTGCCGCGGCGAACTGCGCGCCAGCGGCACCGCCATCAGCGCGAACGCCAGCGCCAGCAGCGGCGGCGCGATGCGCCAGTGCAGCTCCGCCCGCGCCGCGGCCCCCGGCGTGGCCAGCAGGGCCGGCAGCGGCAGGAAGGCGGGGTCGTCCATGCGCCGCTGGTCATCCGGCGCGGGCAGCAGCATCTCGTTGCGGGCATAGCGCATCAGCCGGTAGTCCAGTGCCGCGCCGGCCACCGGGCCTTCCACCCGGAACCCGTCCAGCAGCGCCAGCACGCGGGCGCCCTGGTCGCGGTACAGCTCGCCGCTGCGCGCGGTGGCCACGTCCATGCGGTCGCCACGCTCGCGGAAGATGAACACCCGCGCCAGCTTCGTGCCGTCGCTCGACATCTCGCCGGCGTAGGCCACCCCACCGTTCGCCATCGGGGTGAAGCGGCCCGGCTCCAGCCCGGCCACCAGCAGGTTCTTGTTGGCCTCGATCACCATCCCGCGCGCCAGCCGGCCGGCCCACGGGCCCAGCCACAACGAGCACGCCGCGATGACCAGCAGCACCGGCGCCACCACCAGCAGCACCGGGCGCAACAGCCGGCGCGGGCCCACGCCCACGGCGGTCAGCACGTGCATCTCGGAATCGCGGTACAGGCGGCCCACCGACAGCAGCAGCCCCAGCAGCAGCGCCAGCGGCAGGATCAGCGGCAGGTAGCTCAGCAGGCGCAGCCCCAGCTGGGACAGCAGCAGCGCCGGCGGCACCTTGCCACGGGCCATCTCGCCGATCAGGTCGGCGAACACGCCGCCCAGGCTGACCATGCCCAGCACCACCAGCGCCGCGAGGACGGCACGGGCGAATTCGCTGCTGAGGTAGCGGTCCAGCTTCGGCATGGGGCCGGCTTGCTCCGGGGAAGATGCTTTAGAATCGTGGGTTCGCCGCGCGCGGAGCCTGACGCTTGTCGCGGCCGCGCATTGTAAGCGACGCCAGCCCGCATGCCGCCGGCCCCCGCCGACGGGCATCCGCCCGCCTCAGATGGCATTTAGCCCGGATACCTTGTTCGATGAGCCTCGAATTCAGCCTGAACCAGACCGCCCCCGCCTCCGCCAGCGTCGACTGCGTCGTCGTCGGCGCCTTCGCCGACGGCAGCCTCACGCCCGCCGCGCAGGCCCTCGATGCCGCCAGCAGCGGCCGCCTGCGCGCCCTGCTCGACCGCGGCGACGTGTCCGGCAAGACCGGCAAGACCGCCCTGCTGCACGACCTGGCCGGCGTGGCCGCGCCGCGCGTGCTGGTGGTGGGCCTGGGCGAGGCCGGCAAGTTCGGCGTGCCGCAGTACCTGAAGGCGGTGGGCGACGCCGCCCGCGCGCTGAAGACCGGCCCGGTGGCCACCGCGCTGCTGACCCTCAGCGAAGTGCCGGTGAAGGACCGCGACGCCGCCTGGGCCATCCGCCAGGCCGTGATCGCCGCCGACCACGCCTGCTACCGCTACGTCGCAACGCTCGGCGCCAAGAACAAGAAGCGCGACGAGAAGGGCCTGGTGCACCTGCAGGTCGCCGGCGCCGACACCACCGCGCTGGCGCAGGGCAAGGCCATCGCCGAGGGCGTGCGCTTCACCCGCGAACTGGGCAACCTGCCGCCCAACGTCTGCAACCCGGCCTACATCGCGCAGCAGGCGCAGGACCTGGCCGCGCGCTCCGACAAGGTGGCGTGCGAGGTGCTGGACGACGCGGCGATGGAAGCGCTCGGCATGGGCTCGCTGCTGGCGGTGGCCCGCGGCAGCGCGCAGCGCCCGCGCCTGGTGGTGCTGAAGTATTCCAACGGCGGCGACGCCAGGCCCTACGTGCTGGTCGGCAAGGGCATCACCTTCGACACCGGCGGCGTCAACCTGAAGACGCAGGGCGGCATCGAGGAGATGAAGTACGACATGTGCGGTGCCGGCAGCGTGCTGGGCACGTTCGTCGCCGCGGTGGGCATGCAGCTGCCGATCAACCTGGTGTGCATCGCCGCGGCGGTGGAGAACGCCATCGACGGCAACAGCTACCGCCCGTCCGACGTGATCACCAGCATGTCCGGCAAGACCATCGAGGTCGGCAACACCGACGCCGAGGGCCGCCTGATCCTGTGCGACGCGCTGACCTACGCGCAGCGCTTCCAGCCGGCCGCGCTGGTGGACGTGGCCACCCTCACCGGCGCCTGCATGGTCGCGCTGGGCAAGTACGCCACCGGCGTGATGACCAAGGACAGCCACGACCTGGCCCGCGAGCTCCTGGACGCCGGCGAGACGGTGTTCGACCGCGGCTGGCAGCTGCCGCTGTGGGACGAATACCAGCCGATGCTGGATTCCGCCTTCGCCGACGTCTACAACATCGGCGGCCGCTGGGCCGGCGCGATCACCGCGGGCTGCTTCCTGTCGCGCTTCACCGACGGCCAGCGCTGGGTGCACCTGGACATCGCCGGCTCGGCCTCGGACGATGGCAAGCTGGGCATGGCCACCGGCCGGCCGGTCGGCATGCTCAGCCAGTGGCTGCTGGACCGCGCCGCCTGATGCGCGGCCCGGCGGCGACGGCGCCAGCCTCGACCCCGCGGCCCGCCGGCCGCGGCTGACGCCGTCCACGCCAGGACCTCCCATGCCCCGCGCCGATTTCTACCTGATCGACAAGCCGCGCTTCCGCGAACAGCCGCTGCTGCTGGTCTGCGAGCTCGCCAAGCGCGCCTTCGCCGCCGAGCTGCCCACCCTGGTGCTGGCGCGCGACGCCGCGCAGGCGGAAGCCCTGGACGACCTGCTGTGGGCGTTCGACCCGGACGAGTACCTGCCGCACCAGATCGCCGGGCTGGACGAGGACGACGACGCGCCGATCCTCATCGCCACGCCCGACCTCGACGTGCCCGCGCGCCCGCTGCTGATCAACCTGCGCGACGACGCGCCCACCGGCGACTTCGCGCGGGTGCTCGAAGTGGTGCCCGCCGACCCCGCCGCGCGCGGCCCGCTGCGCGAGCGCTGGAAGCACTACCAGGCGCTGGGCTTCGACCTGAACAAATTCGACATGTGATCCCGCCCCGATGACCACCCTCGCTTCCGGCTACGACCCCAAGTCCTTCGAGTCCCGCCTCTACCAGCAATGGGAGGCCAGCGGCGCGTTCGCGCCCCAGGGCGACGGCCCGGCCTACACCATCCTGCTGCCGCCGCCGAACGTCACCGGCACGCTGCACATGGGCCACGCGTTCCAGCACACGCTGCAGGACGCGCTGGTCCGCTACCACCGCATGCGCGGCTACCGCACCCTGTGGCAGATGGGCACCGACCACGCCGGCATCGCCACCGAGATGGTGGTGAGCCGCAACCTCGCCATCGAGGGCAAGGGCGAGACCCGCGATTCGCTGGGCCGCGAGAAGTTCATCGAAAAAGTGTGGGAGTGGAAGCAGCACTCCGGCGACACCATCGAGCGGCAGATGCGCCGCCTCGGCGCGTCCGGTGACTGGTCGCGCAGCGTGTTCACCATGGACCCGATGGCCAGCGAGGCGATCACCGAGGCCTTCGTGCGCCTGCACGAGCAGGGCCTGGTCTACCGCGGCCAACGCCTGGTCAACTGGGACCCGGTGCTGAAGACCGCCATCTCCGACCTCGAGGTGGTCAACGAGGAAGAGAACGGCCACCTGTGGTCGATCCGCTACCCGCTGGCCGACGGCGCCACGTTCGAATACGTCGAGCACGACGCCGACGGCCACGAAGTCCTGCGCGAGGTGCGCGACTACGTGGTGGTGGCCACCACCCGCCCGGAAACCATGCTGGGCGACACCGCGGTGATGGTGCACCCAGAGGATCCGCGCTACCTCGCCCTGCACGGCAAGGCCGTGGACCTGCCGCTGACCGGCCGCCGCATCCCGGTCATCACCGACGACTACGTGGACCGCGCGTTCGGCACCGGCGTGGTGAAGGTGACCCCGGCGCACGACTTCAACGACTACGCGGTCGGCCAGCGCCACGGCCTGCCGCTGATCAACGTGTTCACGGACGAGGCGAAGGTCGTGTCCTCGCGCGAGGACATCGCGGCGCAGTACCGCGGCCTCGACCGCTTCGACGCGCGCAAGGCCATCGTGGCCGACCTCGAGGCCGCCGGCCTGCTGGTCGAGATCAAGCCGCACAAGCTGCAGGTGCCGCGCGGCGACCGCAGCGGGCAGGTGATCGAGCCGTTCCTCACCGACCAGTGGTTCGTGAAGATGGACGACCTGGCTCGCCGCGGCCTGGAACTCGTCGAATCGGGCGAAGTGAAGTTCGTCCCGGCGAACTGGATCAACACCTACCGCCACTGGCTGGAGAACATCCAGGACTGGACGATCAGCCGCCAGCTCTGGTGGGGCCACCGCATCCCGGCGTGGTTCGACGATGCCGGCAATGCCTACGTGGGCCGCAGCGAGGCCGAGGTGCGCGCCGCGCACGGGCTGGGCGACGCGCCCCTGCGCCAGGACCCGGACGTGCTGGAGACCTGGTTCTCCTCGGCGATGTTCCCGTTCAGCACGCAGGGCTGGCCGAACGAAGACCGGATGGCCGAGCTCGGCTTCGATGCCGCGCTGCCGACCTCGGTGCTGGTCACCGGCTTCGACATCATCTTCTTCTGGGTGGCGCGGATGATCATGATGACCGACCGCCTGGTCGGCCGCGTGCCGTTCCGCGACGTCTACATCACCGGCCTGGTCCGCGACAAGGATGGCCAGAAGATGTCGAAGTCGAAGGGCAACATCCTCGACCCGCTGGACATCATCGACGGCATCACCGCCGACGCGCTGGTCGCCAAGCGCACCACTGGGCTGATGCAGCCGAAGATGGCCGAAAAGATCGAGAAGGCCACGCGCAAGGAATTCCCGGACGGCATCAACCCGCACGGCGCCGACGCGCTGCGCTTCACCATGGCCGCGCTGGCCGGCCCGGGCCGCGACATCAAGTTCGACCTGGCCCGCGCCGAGGGCTACAAGAACTTCTGCAACAAGCTGTGGAATGCCACCCGCTTCGCGCTGATGAACGTGGGCGACGCCCGCTTCGACGGCGCGCCGCAGCCGAAGACGGATGCGGAGAAGTGGATCCTCGCCCAGCTGGCGCACACCAGCGCGCAGGCGGAGGAACATTTCGGCAGCTACCGCTTCGACCTGCTGGCGCAGTGCCTGTACGAGTTCACCTGGAACCAGGTCTGCGACTGGTTCCTCGAGCTGGCCAAGCCGGCGCTCAACGGCGACGATGCCGAAGCCGCCTACAGCACGCGCCACACGCTGGCCCACGTGCTGGAAACCCTGCTGCGCCTGCTGCATCCGCTGATGCCGTTCGTGACGGAAGAACTCTGGCAGGCGGTGGCACCGAAGCTCGGCAAGTCGGGCAGCATCATGGTCCAGCCGTATCCCACCGCGTCCGCCCTCCAGGCCTACCTGACGGACGAGTTCCGCGAAGCCGACGCCAGCATCGAGTGGCTGAAGGCGATGGCCACCGCGGTGCGTCGTATCCGCAGCGAACTCGGCGTGTCGCCGGCCAAGCAGGTGGCCCTGCTGGTGCGCGGCGGAAGCATCGAGGATGCGGCGCGCATCGCCCGCTTCGACGCGCAGCTGCGCTTCCTGTGCAAGCTGGAGCGGATCGAGGCGATCACCGGCGAGCCGCCGGCCGCCGCGCCGGCGGTGGTGGGCGAGCTGCAGCTCTTCGTGCCGCTGGAAGGCCTGGTCGACCTCGACGCCGAGCGCGCGCGCCTGGACAAGGAGCTGGCCAAGGTGGGCGCGGAAAAGGAGAAGAGCGAGGCCAAGCTGGCCAAGTTCGGCGCCGGCGTGCCGGCCGCGGTGGTGGACCAGGAGCGCCAGCGCCTGGCCGACTGGAGCACCAAGCTGGCCGCGCTGGCCGAACAGCGCGCGCGGCTGGGATAAGCCGCGCCTCGCCACCGCCCGGCGCGCCATCGCCGCCGGGCGCACGCTCCATCAGGCGTCCCTACCCCCGGACATGCAAAAGCCCGCTTGCGCGGGCTTTGCGTGCGTCGCTGGTGGCTATGGGTGGACTCCATTATGAGGACGAGGCATCTGAAATACGCCAAAGAACGCCAATAGTCGTCAATGCTCATACAGAAGCCGCATTGAGTCCTTTCCAGTGGCAGATATTTCTATATTAATCATGATGTTATAGAGATTTCAGTTGTTTTACTCACAAACGTCAGTCCTGCCGGCTTGAAGCCAAGAATTTCGATTGAGGTGCAACGAAGTCGTTTAATGACTGCCACAGGGTATCTGTCCACTGGCGAGGAGCGTGACCCAAACACTACTTTTGGGCACATGGACGGAAGCGCACCCGGAAAGGACCTCTTCTTCGCATTCGACCGGGCAGCCGTCCCGGACTCTTGGTGGCCAGATCTAAGTCGGACGCTTCTCGAACTCGGGGAAGCCATACCTCTCATTGATCGGCCAATCCTTGCGCCTCTGGCCGCCCATCTCGCCCAATACCAGTCGGCCTTGCGATTTCAGGCGGCAATGAACGCGCCGGTCGAACCGCCCAAAGAAATCCACGAACACCACCCAGGCAGCGCGACGCTGTTCCGATATCGGCATGGCCGATCAGCCGGCCTGGAGCGACTCACCAGCATTGGCCTGTGTGCCCTGCTAGAAGCAAGCGAGGCAGGCCGGGGACCTGCCAAACGGCTGTTATCGATCATCCGCGGCGCGATGGATAGCTCCAACTCCCCGCTGTCGGGCGCATTGGGTGCCATTTCCTCGATCCCTGAGCTTGTCCGGATTGTGGACACAGATGAACCCACAAGGAGGGCGCTGCCTCGGCATTTCCTCCAACTCTGGGATGCCTGGCTTCGAGACACCCTCTACCGCTGGATGTTCAAAGATCCTGAGCGGATGCGGCAGGCGCTGGAACCCTCGGCGCTAACGCCGCTGCTCGAGCACCCAGCACTCCCGGTTGCGTTAGAACCGGGAAACCTCGAGGGCGGGACAACCCTGTCATGCAGCAATGCTTCTCCTTCCACCCACCCGTCAGACGAAACGCCCACCAGCATCCGCTCAGGTCGAGCTGCATCCGATCTGTTGGAGAGGGAAAGCGCCGGCGACCTCATGGCATCGCCCGAGCAGCGGCTTCCCCGTCCCCTGGATGAGCGCTTGTGCCGCGAATCTGTACGAAGTGCGCGTGAGAATCAGGAGGACCCGGCCCGCGCGGAACCGTACGCCGCCCTGGCACTGATCCTCGCAGGAGCCGTCAGGGAAATCGATCTGCGTAATGTGGTGTGGGGCGATGAAGGAGCAGCTCGGCCGTTCGCTATCGACCCCTTACTACCCGTGCTTTACCGGAAACTGAAGCGTCCGGCCAGCGCGGTTGTGCCTCCAAAGGAGCTATCCACCTGGTGGCTGATGCCAATTACCGAGGTTATGGCTTGGCCCTTACCCCGTTCAGTGCATGCCGCGTTGTTAAGTCTATCGAGTGGAGCCCCGATTACCGGACAAGGCGTCCTTCCCATGCTGTCCGCATCACCAGCATCGCCGTACCGGATGCTTGAAGTGATCTCGAGGCTAGTCCCCGAGGCCAAGGTCGGAGCCTTGGCGCCGCGCCTAGCACTTGCGTCGGAAATAACCGCCGCATTGGGTTCGGAAGTAGCCCAGCTCGTGATGGCGGACACCTTCGGCATGCCATCAGTTCCCGCCTACTACTCGTCGTTGCCTGAAGGAGAGTTGGCGACATTCGTCGCAGGGATTCAGGCTCGCCGCTTCGGCGAACAGGTGCGCGCGCCCGATGGGCGCGATGGATACATGGGTTCGAGGCTGGTTCTCACTAATCAAGCCGCAATGCTGTGGCCAACCCAGCTCACGAGTGCCTTGAAGGCTGCCTCGCGGCAACCCGACGGCTGGCTGGAGCTATGGCACGCTCACCGGAATCATCTGGTGGCTGCCCTGTGCTCTGCGACCGGTCACCGTCCCGAGGATGCCTTAGGGCGAATCTTTCTGTGGGACGTCATCCCGGAATACGGCCTGATCATCCTCCAGGATAAACAGGTGGATGCGCTTCGTGCCACACGCATTGCAGCTACTGGTCGCCTGTGGCTGTCGGACTTACGCCGCTACCTCGATCGCCTGATCGAGATTGCAGCACGACACAAAGGCGAGCCTGCAGGTAACTTGGCTAACGCCATCCTGCGCAACGAAGAGCCGTTGTTCAGCGTCCTCACCCCCGAGAATCAAGTGGCACCCATGACCGCAGGCACTCTGCGCAAAGGCATGCCTCAGGAATTGCAATCCGTCGACAACTTCTTTCGGCACAGGCTGAACCAGTGCCTGTTGGCGAGGCGGGTGGACCCGGAATTGCGGCACGCGCAATTGGGATGGGTCGTGTCACCGGCGCATCTCCACGCGGACGTCTCTCCTCGTGCTCCGATCGACATGGGTCGGGACCTTGGGCCGTTCATCGATGACGTCCTCGTCCAGGATGGCTGGTATCTCCCCTCTGCGCGGAAGACGCGATGGACGTGGAATGGCGTTCCCATGCCTGCACCGGTGGACTGGGAGGCTGTCTTCACAACGCATAAGCGCCAACACGAAGAGAACATTAAGAGCATCAGGCTACGCCTGCGAGAACGCTGGAAGGAATTCGAGGGCCCCATCATGGCTCGGCTGGCAGACGCCTTCCAGGAGTTTTGCCCCCTCCTTCGGGTCGATATCGAGAAGAAGTGCCTTGTGCAAATTCATGGAGGAAAGGGTCCCGTTGAACTTGGCCCCGATCACCATGCGCTCATTTGCGATCGCGTGAAGCTGGGGGATCAGGAGCCATCCAGTGGCCTTGAATCGGTTGTTGCCCGAATTCTGCTGTACCGACTTGTGCGACGAGGTCGGGACAGGAATCTCGTTCTTGGCCCGATCCCCGGACGCCCCTTCTTGAGCGTGACATCGGAGCCATCGCCCTTCGTACCAGGGCTGGGCGCCGCGATTCGCCACGCGCACGCAATCCGGCAGGATCTCGAAACGAGGGCGAACGCGGGCTATGTCCGGGATCTGGGCCCGCTGACAACCTTCTCGATTCTGGCCTTCTCGATGTACAGGCGAGTGCCCTGGGCCCAGGCCGCTCTCCAGGCCGCCCGAACGGCCATGCGCGGACAGCAACGGCGACATGTCCTCCGGGTAGACGCCCGAGTGGATGGTAATCGCATGCACATGGTGTTCAGCGGGGTCCCCGCGGTCCTGCTGGCAAGGCGAAAGCGACATGCCCCCACATCCCCTGCGCCTTCGCGGGAGACGCTGGACGAGTGGGCGTGCTCCCACCTTAGCCATAACGTCATGTGGGGTGGACGTGCACTTGCCTCGGTGCAGATTGAGAGCGTCCTCGCCGCCGCAGCCCGAATCGAACTGTCAGGCATCGAGCGGTTGCTTCTTCAGATGGGAACACAGACTGCCGCTGAATCTCCGGCGCGCTGTATTGCACGAGACGACAACTGGCCTGTCCTCACGTCCGATGGCACGTCCAGCGAAAAGGATGCCAATGGTGTCGAGCCACCCACAACAGAGACGACACCGTCCAAGCCTGCTTTGGTACACAAGCAGCAAGACTTTGACCGTTTTATGGGCTTTCTCAACAAGCGAACGTTTGCGCAATCCCGGGCGAAAAAGTCGACCAAACGAAAAAATGCAACAGATGGTCAGTACGACTGGCGGCGTGCACTCCGTGCGTCTCTAGTGACCTTCCGCGACGAGATCGGAAGCAATTCAAACCTGGCGCTATTGGTTTCGTATGTGCTGGACCATCTTCGCTATGGCAGCGAGGATGGCCATCGCCTTTCCCACAACTCATTGCGTCGCGAAGTCTCGCAGATTGGCCGAGCCTTGCTCATCCTGCTCGCCGATCGCAGCCTCCTCAGCCTGCCCTCGGAGGAACTGCGACGCCTGTATAGAGACATCCTACTTTCCAAATCCACCGATGCAAGGCCATACGCGTTCGAAGAACTCCATCGATTTCATCGCTACTTGATGCGGGTGCATGCACGGCCAGCCGTGGACATGGCCGAGCTCTCGCTTCTCGCTGGATCGCGGAAAATTGGCATCGAGCCTGGCTTGCTTACGCCTGCCGAACGCCAGGCTATCGTCGAAGAACTGCAGGCCGATTTCGAGAATGAGGCGAAGCGCGCCGATGCCGATCCCGACTTCCTGCGCCTTGCGCAATTGCAGAAGCTCTACTTCCTGATTATGGATGCTGCGGGTATTCGTCCAGGATCGACCTACGGGCTGACTCTTGGGGATATCCACTTTCTTGGCGATGCGGGTGATTTCGTCCATGTCCGGACGGGCGACTACGGAGAAGCCAAAACCACGACGTCCATGGGTTTCGTGCGACTTGAAGGCGAGCTTTGGGCTCGGCACCGCGCATGGGTGGAACACTGGATCGCGGAGCAGCGCAAGATCCACCCCGACGGTTGGCGGGAGTTGCCGCTTTTCGGCACCATGACCGGGCACCGCGTCCGGGTTCACGAACACCATCTCACAGGTCGCATCAATGCCCTGCTGAAGTGGGCATGCGGTTATCGCGACGCGAGTTGCTACTGGTTGAGGAAGACTCGTATCTCGGAACGCTACCAGTCACTAGCATCTAAGGGGGAGACGTCGGCTCGCGAGCTTTACCGAACCATGGTGGCGTCCGGGCATGCCTGGATCCAGATTGCCGTTGAGCGGTACATCAATGATCCCAGCTGCCTCCTGTTTGTAGATCAGAGAACCGGCTGCGAAGCTCCACGCTCTCTGCTGCTGGCCATGTCGGGGCTCGACGACGGGCCGCTAGATGCGGCATGGCACCGGGCCGGTCGTGATCGGGCAACCAGATTGGGCATCGTGCTTGATCGTGTGCAGGCAAATTTCGTTTCCACCCCAGCCGGTCACCGGACCGCTGCACCTGCGCTTCGTCGCTTCAAGGCCTTAAAACCCGCGCACGTGGACGCCTTTGCACGTGCGATGCAACAACACAGGGACTTGGCAGAAGCGACTTTGGCCGCAGGGATTACCGGGCAACAGGCGCTCCAGCTCCAAAATGCTGCGTCTGACATGCTTGTTCGGCGCGGCAGCACCCTGTGGAGGCTTACAGGCACAACTGGCACGCGTTATGTCCTGCCGGCACCGCGCAAGATCGCAGGTAGCGAGAAATGGTTTGATCTTCTGACGCACGAACCATCGGATACGTTCATGGCCATCGCAGAATCGTGGATGGGGCAACCCCATGCAGAACGCCTGCATGGCGAAGGCACCATGATGCTGGTCGAGCCCACCCATCTACCCGCCCTTCACGCCTTGCTGGAGGAAACTGGCCTTGAAATGAAGGTGGTGACCCAAAACGGCCACCACCTGTTGAAAGCTCCTCTTCAAGCCAAATTCACAAAAGGGCACAGCGCAGCGCTGCGCTGGGTTCTCGCCATCATCTGGCTCCACGCACACGCGACGACAGTGAGCGATTAGAGCGCAAGCTGCGTATGCAGCTTGCCACCCGGTAGCGCGCGGTAGACGTTCTTGCTAACAAGCCTGACCGGGCCGGTAAAGGTGGTCGAGCCTTTCACGACCATATCGACGAGGACATCGATGCCGTGCGGATAATCGATGGTCGCAAGCTCAAGTAAGGTCAGGTCGCCGAGCAGCAGGACGTTGGCATCCTGCCCCGGTTTGCAAACCCCGATGGTGCTCACCCTGAGATGCCTCTGTTCGTCGTCAGGCTTTTTTGGTTCTGTAAAGGCCGATAGTTTCGGGTGGGGCAATTCGATCGTCTTGCTCGCAACGTGCAACGACGCCGTCAGTTCGCTTTTGTCGTATGTCGTGGCGAGCGCCCGAAGCAGGTCGATGCAATGCGTATTCTTCACGGCTTGGGTAAGCGCCAGCGGCGGCGTGAGCATCGCGTTTACTTCCAACTCCTTTGCAGTCAAAGCGAGTTCGTTCGCGATGCTTTCCGTAACGTCAAAGAGATCCTCGTCACTGCAGACTTCCATGACGATTTCTCCGCCCCACAACGTGGGCTCACCAAGCCGTGAGCCATAGCATTCGACCAATGCTCGTAAAAGCTTGGGAACATGTCCCAGCTTGTCCGTGGCGTCCTCGTCGAGGGTCAGAGGTTCGCCTGGGTTCGCGTTATCGGCGAAGGTCAGGCGAATTGACTGAGGCAATTTGAGACTATTCATGTTTGCTTCCTGATGTGAGGTTTGAGGTGCAGGGCGGCGTAACGAAGGACGCTTGCCGTCTCCGTCGAAATCGTGAATTCGTGTGCTCCGGCCCTGCGCAGGAGCAAAGTCGAAGGCGCTCCACTTGGGCCTAGTAAGGCCAGCGTGGAATCGTGGGTATTGGCATCGCCCAGGACGCTCCACTGGCGACTGCGATCGGGGAGTAGATTGCCGCTCGCTTATCCAGCAGCGTCGAGGCGTGGCAGTGCTAAACGACTAAACCTGAGGCAGAAGCCTCGTCAGCGGGCATCAATTGCGTATGACCAGGCGCCGCCTATAGCTCATAGATTCGCAGGTCGCGGCAAGATGGTAGGACGCACATGCCTGAATGGCGCGGCCAAAAAGACGTATGCGCGCTCTGCCTTTTGTGGCAGCTGGGGGTAGAACCACCCCGTCGTCTTAAATGTAGACTTAAGTGAAATTTACAGAAGTGGACGGAGACGTCCCGTCTCAGGGGGCTGCAGTGGCAGCCGTGTGAGATTTATTGACCAGAAGGCCATTGTCAAGTGGCTTGTATCCTTACCCTCGAACCACAGATGTGCTTAGCGTCTATCCGGGACCCTGTGTAGCGTGATCCCGCTGTGCACGCTTAGCGCACCAGGACCGCCGACAACAACGGTGCCTGCGGCCTCGTTCGCTCCCTAATCTACTGCGCGTATCGCTCACTGGTCGGATTCTCCAAACCCTTGATCTCATTTGCGTAATGGACCCACCAGATTTCAGTAGAAGCTGTTAGTTGCTGCTGTGCGCGTCGCACCTTTCAAGCAGCGAGATCGCACCTAAGACACACGGCTCGTGGTCTTCATCCTTGTAGACCTGCCAGAAACCAGGCCCAGTCACCTGTCTGCTAAGGACGGCTTTGTCCAGCCGGCGGGGTTCGCTGGCGGTCCTGTCTTGCGCGTTCACCGATGCCGGCACCGCAAGCAGGAGGAGCAATACCAGTAAAGCGACATAAGAACGTCCCTGCACTTCGAGGGATCCATCCGGGCTGGGGGGGGGGGCTCGAGCGCCGGTTTTGGCACCCTGTCTCGCCCAACTTTACTGGCGACATGGCGCTGTGGCACCCAGCCGGGGCAACTTCGACTGCTGAGCGATGCCTTTGGCGGCACTTCCCGATCCGATGCAATCCACCGGGCAGTGCTTAGCTGCCTGGTCATGCGTGCCGCCGAAGCAGCTTCAGGCCCGACGACGGGGCGGGGGCGATGACCCCGATGATCTGCTCCTTGGTGAATCGAATCTTGCGCATGTACGTCCTCTCTGGCTGACGGACTCTAAATCGCCCCGCTACTGAAGGCGGGGGGACATCGGACCCGCTACCAGTGAAGTGAGCGCCTCAACTCCAGCGGCCTCCTTCAATCGCTCCCAAACGATCGCGGCTCAAAGATGCTGCCGCCTCCAACGCATCGAAGTAGCGCTCAAGATTGTCCAAGGAACGTTGCATGTTGTCGTTCCAGGCCTCGTTCTTGACGTCGGTGGCTTCGTCCGCGTCGAACGCGCGGTAAGGCTCGGAGGGGACATCGACCGCGTCGAATCCGAAAGCGCGCAGCGGCCGATTCGCGGAATGGATGAAGTCGCTGGACAGCGACGCATAGGCCCGCACCTTTGCGACCAACGCATCGTGGCTGGAATTGGCCATCTTTCGCCCGAGCGAGATCCCGGCCCTCATCAAGAATCCTTCGTCGCCGAAGCTCGCCCACGACATCGCTACTTCCTGGAACTGTTTGAGCATGGCCGACCGAATGTCCATGCACATCCGGAAGTCTTCCCTCCAGCCTTTGTCGATGCCGAGGAGCGCCCCGGTGAGCGATACTTTCCGGAAATCGATGATCGTCGACCATTCCTTCGTTTCGGAATGAATCAAGCAGACGATCTCCGCGATCTCCTCGGGCGACTCCGAAGTCGCCAAGGTGACTGCATTCTGGAGCAACGCCTCGGCCTTCTGATTCTTCATGTCGAACAACTGGCACATCTGCAGGATCCGCTCGCGCGACTTCGGATCGATCGCTCCGTCGCGGGTCGCGAGGAAGGCAGCGTCGACGACCCAGGCGACCTGGCGCTTTTGATCGGCCAGGGCGGAAAGAACAGCCGCCATGTCCACGAGGACCGGGGGGCGGATCCTTTCGCAACGCTGCTCGCTGGCATCGACGTCTAGAACACGCGCGAGCGATGCGAGGAAACTCCGCTGCGCGGCGTTGGCTTCACCGTCGATCGCGACAGCAACGAGGGCGTCCACAAAGGACTGTCGTTCGGGTACGGGGACGTCGAGCGCCAGCAGGGCGTGCGACTTCAGCGGCACATGCTGCGCCAGCAATTCGTCGATCGTAAGCGTGCGCGCAGCGGCAGTCTGCACCGCGGGGGCCTGCGGCACCGGATCCAGCGTGAGCAGGTCACGCACCAGCGTTATGCCGGCGACGATTTCCTTGGCGAGGTTCGCCAGGTCATATTCGATCTCCGGCTCCTGCACTAAGGCGCCGGCGGCCTTCCTGCAGATCTCGGCGCGCAGATCGCTCGGTTCCGAGCGCGTGATCCGCATGGCGTGCGGAATCTCGTTGGTCAGATCCATGATGCAACCGAAAGCGCGCCCGGCAACGAGACCCGACACGCGCGCAGGGTCCAGCGAGCGCTCGCCGATGCCGATTCGGGTGATCTCGCCGAATCGTTCAACGCCCGTGGACAGGACGTCTTCCGCCAACTGCGTGGCAAACTCCCCCAGCGTTATTCGCCTGCCCGGCGACATCCCCAGCCCGGTGAACGCGAGTTCCAGGTCATGGCTCTGTTCCAGCCGCTCCATGGCGTGGCCATGTTCGTCGAACTTATCGGCGTACTCGAAGGCGGCCTTCACGACACGCAGGAGTTCGGGTAAGGCGAGGTAGTCTTCGCGCACCTTGATGCTGTCGCGCCAGTCGATGACGCGGACATCCTGTGCAAGCCTGCCGACCTTTCGCGTCTGCTCGAGCACCAGCCCGCCCAGGCGATGTTGCGTGTGGGCCAAGTGCGCGAGGTTGTTCCGGACCACTGCGATGGCACGCGCCGTAAACAGCCCCTGCTTCTGCATGCCGGCCAGGCACTGCCACGCCATGAGCTGGACTTCGACAAGGTCTGCGACCGTCGCCCGCTCCAACGATGCGGTCTTGCCGCTGAACCTGTACCAAAGGCGCAGGAAAAAGCCGGCGCCGCGGAACTGCTCCAGCCTGTCCTCTGACAGCCCCGCGAGGCGCGACGCATCGGTCGCGAGTTGATCGGCAGCGGCTTGGCTCAGCTCGCCTTCGGCAAGGAGATCAACGACGCGAGGATCGAGCGCTTCGACGTCGGCAAGGAGTGCGTTGGATTCCATGATTCAGATCTTTTCGATGGCGAGTTGAAGTGCGTCCAGCTGAGTCTCGATGCCTTCCATTTGTGCGGAAAACTGCCGCTCGGATTGGGCGACGCCGACGCGAAATGACACGAACGCCCGCTCCGACATTGCGATCAGCGCGGTGGACTCGACCAGTACATGGTGCGATCGCACGAGTCCTTCGGCTGTCGCGACCGTTTCGAGGTAGGGCGCTTCGATGTGGTTGTCGATGGCGATCGTCGTGGCGAGCGACACGATCAATGCCCCGACGACACTCCCGACATAGACGCCGACCGGCCCAGCTGGCGCGCCGATCGCGCCCCCGATAGCGGAACCTACGACAGCGCTGGCGCTCTGCAGCAGGTTCTTGCCGGTCCGTGTTTCCAGCTCGTCCATCGTCATGCGGCCGGCCGCAACGAGGACAAGACACTCGGCCAGGTCCACTGCGCTGATGGCAAGGCCCGCCACGCCACCCGAAACCAGTGCGGTCTGGAACGCGCTGCCTGCAAACAACTGCGGCAGCGTGCGCGCGGCGATGCTAACCGTCGCTGTCGCGGCGCCAGCCTTGAGCGCGGCGTCCCCAGCCGCGATGGCCGTGTTCCACAGGATGTATTTCGTTGCGTCGATTTCGCTCAGCTTTCCATCCCGGACCAGCTTGAGGCACTGCACGGTATTGACGGTTCCTGCCACGACCGTCGCGATCATCGCAGCCGATTTGGCGGCATGCCACGACTGCTTCGCAGTGGAAGCGTCGAGATAGCGGCCCTCTGTCTTGCGTCGAAGAGCTTCACCTTCTTCCTTGCCGGCCCCCAGCGCCTTGGCGTCTTCCAGGGGCAGCTCCGCAGACTGGACGCCGTCACGCTCGAGGTGTCCCGTCACCTTCTGTTCCACCTCGCGCGCGGCGTCCGCAACGTGGGGCCGTTTCCCCGCGTTCTCGATCTGCGTCTTGCGCGCGGCCTGTCGGACGGATTCCACCTGGTCCGAGGGAACGACATGCTGTTCGGTTTCGTGGTATTTCGGGATGCCGTCGCGTGTTTCCCGCAATGCCTTCTGCGTGTCTTCCGCCGTGCGGTAGTACTTGAGTTGCGCACGCGTATCGGGCGACTTTCCATCGCGCAGGAGAATGTCGGTGGTCGAGTCGATGCTGGAGAGCGTCGATCCCGGATGCTGGGCGGTGTAAGCCCGCACCCGCTTGTCTTTCAGGATCGCTTCGAGATTGAACGTCTCGGCGTGGTGCACCTCGGCTGCGAATCCGGCCTTGTGGGGCAAGCCTTGCCCGGTGCTAGCGATCCGTTGGAATTGCGTGTTGGCGAGCCGAATCTCGTCGACCATTCGGCCCACCTCCGCTGACGCACGCTCCCCCCAGATATGACACACGTCCACCGCGCGATAGCGCTTCGCCCCATTCTGCTTCATCGACTTCCCCTGTTCCCGGCAAAACAACTGCACATTCAAGCGCTCGCCCGCGGGCCGCGGAGATTGCGAATCGCCTCCTGCGTCATCGCGATTACAACCCACAAACCAATAAATGCGAAAATGTCCTTCATCATGTTGCTCTCCGAACCCGCTTAGGAACGGCGAATATCGTCGAAGGCCATCTCACTACGCGAGACGACGACCCTGGTCACACCGGACGTCCGACCCGATCTGTCCAATCCGAACTCCGTGAAGGGCGCTTTCACCATAGGAAAGACCCTCACGGGTCGGCGGCCGACTGGATGACTTGGATTTCGTTGACGTAGCACCGATCCTACGGGAAAGTTTATCCAGCGTGGAGCAGAATGTCCGTTTTGGGTCGATACCCGCCTTCCAAGGCACTAATTCAGTTGATCATCAAGATATCTTCGTACAGCAGCCAGTCCATCGATGCCCTCCTCTTCCATCAAGTCGATCGCGGATCGTCCAGCAAACAGCGGCGCACTATTGGGGCGCATGATCCAACCGTCGGCTTGAAGTTCATTGGGGAAGATCGTGTGCAGCGCTTTATAGATACCAAGAACGTAGCTGATGCGAATGAGTACATCGTGCGATACGCCGGAACATTCGCCTTGGCGCCAAGAGTCGAGAGTACGGCGATCTTCGCAGCCCAATAGCGAGCCCTGTTGTTCGGGCGACATTTGCCACTTCTCAGAAATGCGAAAAAAGGTCCGGAGGCCAGAACCCGCCAACTCTTGCTCGCTCATAGAAATGCTCCCAATGCACGCACTCCCTGCACTATCTGCTCAAGAAGAGCCAAGACTAGGCCGAAAACCCATGAGCAGCTTTTTGAACGGCAGTCAGGATATCCGCGGCACGTCCTTCCGCTACAGCCCTCGCGGGAGAGCTCTGCAATCCTCTCAAGTCGGAGCACACCCATCGAGCTGCCGACTCTGAACTCGAAAATAGATCCAGAATGTGCCGTGCAAGTTCCGGCTCCGCTTGCACCAGCGCAGTCCAAACAGCTTGGCGGCACGCATGGAGCTCACCGGCCTTGGCTTCTTCGGCAGCGACTGCCTTCAACAGCTCGTCATGCTGCATACGGATCTCCCTGGCTCCCGACGCCTTGGGCATCGAAGCGCAAGATGCCTGTTCTAGGTAATTTTTTTTCCACACGCTCTCGGCAGCCCATCGCAACATTCCGTGTCTTGACCACCGGACAATCACACCGATGATGCCTCTGTCCGCATCCAGAGCTCCCCTCACCCATACTGTCCCGACGAAATCGTCTGCAGGTAACGTAGAGTTCTCTCCGCTTCGCCATCGCGTACCGTGTCGAACAGCATCCGATGATCCAGTGGGCTGATCCGCGTTACCGTCATTCGGACGGCCGCCAGTCCTGCGTCTGACTGCACCGCCAACAGGCTTTCGAACACGCCAACGAATGGCCGAAGCTACTGCTGGATCGATCCATCATCTGGGCATTGCTGCAGGCTGTCGATATCCAAGCGAAGCGCCTCCGCCAGCTCCGGCTCGGAGACCCCAAGTGCCTGTGCAAAGCGCGCGTGCGACTGGGCATCGCACCCCTCATCCTTGAACACGCTTTCCGATGCTTGATCCTGATGCGTCATTTGCACTCCCTTTTCTCTCTCAAACTACGCTCCACAGCAACCTTCCCGACTCTCTGGACCACTTGCCCCCCTCGCAAGAGGGAGGCTAGATCTGCGCTCAGCCCTACGACAGGTTGCAGTGCATGATCGCGAAGCAGTAGTTGGTTCCCGGCGGGCAACTCGCAATGAGTTCCAGCGCTGCTTGTGGGATCCAGCGGGTAATGCTCCGCGTGGTCGCGCTGGACATATCTCCGATGACGTCCAGCGCCACATGCTCCTTACAGTACTCAGGAACGTTTTTTTTGAAGGCATTCTTTGCGTGCTCCTCCGTTCCGCTGACAGCAACAAAGAGGGTTTCCCCTTCGCCCGTTGCGCCAAACGCGTAATAGGCGATGTGGCACTCAACTGGACGGTCGCCCTGCTCGAGGTCTTGCCCGAATGCCCCCTCCTGCGCCGCTAAGCCCGCCCCACCCTGCGCTCGAATATGTGCCTGCATTGCGCTACTCCTCGTACGCCAAATAGATCCTTTGCGACAACAGGCCCATGCTTCTGGCATAGGTCACAGCCGCCTGCTCAGACGGGAACCACAGTGGTCGAGGGGCATTCCATCCGTCTGGACGGATGAGATTGGGCGCAGGCAGGGGCTCATCCCGCAGCACCCTGGTGAATCCTCGCCCTCGGACCACAAGTACCCACGAGGACGCTCTGCCATTGAACACCTGAACGGGCTCGATGACCCTGACCAGCCTGAACAGTCGGGCGATCTGGAGGGGAAACAGGGAGATCAATCCGTATCGCATCGGCACACCTTCTTAGGGCTCAGGAGCAAGGATTGCCGGAAGGCGTCTCGCCAGCTGCGACCGAATCCACTCGATTGAACACACTTGAAGCTTCGGGGGATGGGGCGTACCGCCCACAGTTCACCGCACTTTGAGCCGCTTATTCACGCATCCATCGCAACGGGTGGACCAATGAGTGACTGGATTGTGTGATCTGGCAGTGTGGGATGTGACCCTATCTGCGAAAGGTCAACACGTTGTCGCCATTGGGCTTAGACGGCGACCACGGTCGATGGGGATGGCGGCCGTGCAAGCGCAGGTCATTCTCTGCGCTGGCCTGGTCGTACGCCCGAACCAGACTTCCAACCGCCATCAGCGGCTTGCCCCCATGGCGCTTCCACTGGCCGGACAACAGCGATCGCATCGCAACCGCCCCATCAGGCCAGTCACACCCCAGACGTTCCAGCGCGCCATGCAGCCGCGCGAGCCCCACCAGCTCATGGCCCAAGGCATACAGGTGAGCACCCCCCTCCGCGTAGCACCACAGCTTGCCCACGTCATGGGTGAGAGCGTGAGCGATCCCCACATCTCGTTCCATGCCTGTCAATCGCGGCGTGTCCCGAACGTTCTCTGCCATCTCGATTGAATGCACCGCCAAACCACCGGCATACGCATGGTGATGCGCCTTCGAGGCCTGGCACTGCCAGAAGTTTCGGTACACAGCCGGCATGGAAAACACGTTGCTGAGAAAGCGCCTCAGCGGCTCGGATTCACAGGCATCCACCACATCGCGACAGCGGAACACGATGTCGTCGCGCTCGCCGAACTGGTCCGGAATCAGGTTGAACACATCCAGCTCCGGCCTCGGCTGGATGCGGGTCACCACATGCGTTTCGCCCTCCGAGGTTTCCAGCGGCATCGCGCAAACCTCGGCCTTCAGTACCCGCTCGGTATCCTGGGCCATCGTCGGCAGCCAGGACCAAGCATCCATCTGACCGGCTTCCTGCAGGATCCTGAGGTGGCTTGCCCCCGAGTCGTAGGTGTGGACCTGCTCGACAATGGCGTTGATCAGGATCGTGCGGACATAGGGAATCTCGACTTCCATTTCGTACTCCTTGGTTTAGGCAACCTTCGAGGCGAGCAACTGATTCAGGGCACTGCGGAGCTGTTCAGCGGACATCCCCGACAGCTGTTCGGGCGTGATCGACTGGAGCTCGGCAGGCGCCTTCTGTCCGTGGGCGCTGAGCAGCCCGGCGATCGCCAGCCCATCCTGACGCGCGAGGTTGGGGACGAAGCGCGAGTACACCGTGAACAACATCTGCGTATTGCTGTGCCCCATGAGTCGGGCGATCCACTCCGGACTCTCGCCCGAAGCCAACATCAGCGTCGCCGTGGTGTGCCGCGTCTGGTAGGGACGACGCTTCTCCAATTCCAGAAAGCGCAGCAGCGGATACCAGATCCGGTTGGCGAAGTTGTGCGCATCGATCGGATTGCCTTCCCGGCTGCAGAACACGTATTCCACATCCGGATCCCGCTTCTCCCACTGCCGCTCCAACGCCTCCCTGACCATCGGCAGCATCGGGATGTCCCGGATCGAGCTTTCGGTCTTGGCGTTCTCTTCGGACTCGCCTGCCGAGAACACCTCCCGGATCCGGATAACCCCTTGTTCGAAGTCGACGTACTTCCACTTCAGTCCGTTGATTTCGCCGGTGCGCATGCCGGTGAAGAACCGACAGGTAACGTAGTTCCGAAAGTCCGGGCGAATGGTGTTGCGAACCCTCTCCACCTCCGCCAGCGAGAACGGCTTGACGTCGGAGCGCCTCCCCTTCAGCCGTTTCACCCCCTTGAAGATGTCCGGCATCCCGAAGCGTTCGCTGGCTTCCGTCATGCACTGCCGCAGCAGACCCATCGTGCGGTTGACGGTCGTAGGCGACAGCTTGGCACTGGAGCGACCAGGAAGATCAGCCAACCTGGCGCGGAAGCTCAGCACATCGGCCTTGGTGATCGAATCGACCCGCCGGTTCCCGAACTCCGCCAACAGATGCGCGTCGAACGTCGCGTCCACGCTTTCACGATGCTGGCGCCGCCACTGCGGTGCCATTTCTTTGCGCCAAGTCACAGAAAAGTCTGAGAACGTCGGAGTACCGAGGTGGCTCTGGACGGTTGGCTCAAGGACTCCACCCTTCACAACGGGATACGCGCCGCTAGTGGGGCTCGGCAGATCCGCGAACTGCGCGGCTCTAGGGCTGCCCGGAAACGTAGCGCCGTAATCGAACTGCCCCTGCTTGATCTCCTTGGAGACTCTGTTCATCAGCGACTGGACACGCCGTCGATTCTCCGCCGTATCTGGCAGGGCCGTCTGCTCTCTGCAGCGGACTCCCCGATAGTAGAAATCCAAAAACAGCAGGCCGTTGTCCTTGCGGGCGCGGACCTTAGCCATGGGCCAACCCGCCGTTGGCCATCGGGATGCCCATGCCCGCGGTCGGCGCCATGCGGCTACCCGGTGCCTTGCTCGCGGAGAACTTGCCAATGTCCCGTTCGATCGTCTCGCGGATGAAAAGGAGCTTCCGGCCGCCAAACGGGCGGATGTAGTGCACGCCCTCCAGCAGCACGGCGTCCTTCAGGCGGGTACGGATGGTCCTGGAGTCGTAGTGGATGATCTCGGCGAGCTGATCGGTGGTAAGGTACGTCTGGTTCATTTCTGCGCTCCTTGTTTCGTACGTGATGCACATGCACCGCTCTTGATCCACAGTGCCTTTGTATCACAAACGAATCGTAAAGCAATGTAAATGATACATATGCACCGAATACGATTCAGCTAAGGTTCAGATCAATGCTCAGGTTCAAGCTCAAAGAGCGCATCGCAGACAAGGAATTCAAAGAGGGGAGGCGCATCTCCCTGACAGAAGTTGCAGACGTGACCGGTATCGGCCGCATCACGTTGTCGCGGATGCTCAACAGGGGCACGAACGTGCGCTCGGACACGCTGGATCGCCTGTGTGCCTACTTCGATTGCAGGATTGAAGACCTGGTCGAGTACATCGCCGACGATGCCGCCGCCTATCAGGGCACCGCGACGCAGCAGCGAGGCTAGGGCATGGCCACAGGGGACAGCCGCTGGCACGTCGTACATCCATCGGCCCATGCGCACGAACAGCAGGCCCTGGATCTGCTGCGCGAGCACCTGCCCGACTTCCCGCCGTTCCGCGCCTGGTCGAACTTCGAGTTCATCGCCGAAGACGGCAGCATCAATGAAGTCGACGCGCTGGTGGTGTCCAGCGACCGCATCTACCTGGTCGAGATCAAGCACTGGGCCGGCTACATCAGCGGCAACCAGAACAGCTGGCTGATCCGCTCGCCCAGCGGCCGCGAGCGTTACGAGGAAAACCCGCTGCTGCTGGCCAACCGCAAGGCGCGCAAGCTCAAGTCGCTATTGGGTCGCCAGCAGGCCTTCCACAAGGGCCAGGTGCCGTACATCCAGGCCGCCGTGTTCCTGTCCGAACCGCAGGTCGAACTGGCGCTGGACGAGATCGCCACCCAGCATGTTTACCTGCGCCCCGATGCCCGCCACCGCAGCGGCGCACACAGCATCATCGACGTGATCCAGGGCCGCGCCACCCAGGCCGAAGGCCGCCCCGGCATTGGCCGCGACACCGAACGCGCCCTGGCCCGCGCGATGGACCAGCTCGGCCTGCGCAAGCGCACCCGCGCCGCCACCGTCGGCGACTACCTGCTCACCGGCCTGATCGCAGAAAACGACCGCTACCAGGACTGGCAGGCCACCCACCAGCGCGTGGCCAGCGACCACAAGCGCATCCGCATCTTCCCCCACGCCCAGCGTGCGGCCGAGGCCGAAAAGCGCGAGCGCAAGGACATCGCCACCCGCGAGTACGCGCTGCTGCGCGACATCCGCCACGACGCCATCCTCAGCCCGCGCCAGCTCACCGAGAGCGACATCGGCCCGGCCCTGGTCTACGACTTCGATCCCGATGCGCAGCGCCTGGATCACCTGATCGATGCCGCCACCGCAGCCCCCGGCTTCGACCAGCGGCTGGAGCTGATCCGCGCCATCGCCGAAGCCCTGGCTTACGCGCACAGCCGCAATGTCTACCATCGCGCACTCAGTCCCTGGACCATCGAGCTGCACCGCGATACCCAGGGCAAGGCGCGCCCGGTGCTGCGCGACTGGCAGAGCGGCATCGCCAGCCAGGACAGCACCGCCGACACCCGCATGACCATGCACCTGGGCCAGCAGGCCGGAGTGATCGACAATCCGCGATCGGCCATCTACGCCTCGCCCGAAGTCGTGGCTGGCCACGGCTACGACCCGGTCGCGATCGACATCTTCTCGCTCGGCGCGCTCACCTACGCCCTGTTCGGCGGCCGCCATCCGGCGGCCAGCGTCGAAGAGATGCTCGACAAATGCCGCCGCGGCCCGGGCCTGATGATGTCCGAGGCGCTGGACGGCGCGCCCGACAGCCTGCAGGTGCTGGTGCAGGCGGCCACCGATCCCAACCCCGCCGATCGCCCGTCCGATGTGCGCGAGTTTCTGCGCATGCTCGACGACGTGGAAGAAGAGCTGACCGCGCCCGAGCCCGAGCGCGGCGCGCTCCCGGCCGACGCCCGCCAGGGCGACCTGCTCACCGGTGGCTTCAAGGTCCTGCGCCGCCTGGGCGCCGGCTCCACCTGCCACGCGCTGGCGGTGGAGAACCCGGAAGGCCAGCAGGGGGTGCTCAAGGTCGCCAAGGATCCGTCTTTCAACGAGCGCCTGCGGCAGGAGTACGACACCCTGCTGGACGTGCCGCATCCGAATATCGTCAAGGCCTTCGGCGTCCACGAGATCGACGGCCTGACCGCGATCTTCATCGAGCAGGCCGGCCACCGCACCATGGGCCAGCGACTGCGCGAACAGGGACCGCTCTCGCTCGACCTGCTCGAACGCTTCGGCGATGAACTGCTCGCCGTGCTGGTGCACCTGGAGCGCGAGGGCATCAACCATCGCGACATCAAGCCCGAGAACATCGGCCTGGGCGAAACCCGCAAGCGCGCCCTGACCCTGAAGCTGTTCGACTTCTCCCTGGCGCGCGCCCCGGCCGAGAACATCCGCGCCGGCACCCCGCCGTACCTGGACCCGTTCCTCAGCCTGCGCCAGCCGCCGCGCTGGGACCTGCACGCTGAGCGCTTCGCCGCCGCCATGACCCTGCACGAAATGGCCACCGGCACCCTGCCCACTTGGGGCACGGCCGGCCAGGACCCGGCCAGCAGCGACGAAGACGCTAGCTTGGACGTGGAGAAGTTCGACGCCTCCATCCGCGACGGCCTGGCCGACTTCTTCCGCCGCGCCCTG
Organism: Thermomonas sp.; assembly: GCA_036405455.1. Classification (GTDB taxonomy): domain Bacteria; phylum Pseudomonadota; class Gammaproteobacteria; order Xanthomonadales; family Xanthomonadaceae; genus Thermomonas. Next base: position 44,001 of record DASWXO010000008.1, read on the forward strand.
CACCGCGACAGCAGGAAGCGCTTCGACAACGCCGACCTGATGCACCTGGCCTGGAAGAACCTCTTCCGCCATATCGACCAGGCCACCACCACCGACGACGACCGCGACGGCAGCACCACGCTCGACTTCTCCCGCGTGGACAACCTCACCCATGCCACGCCGCTGTCCGAGCTGGGCCTGAGCGCGCGCGAGCTCAACGCCGCCGACCGCATCGGCGCCACCACGGTCGGCCAACTGCTGGCCCTGCCCGGCATCCGCTTCTACCGCAACCGCGGCATCGGCCAGCAGATCACCCGCCGCCTGCGCCAGGTGCGCGAGGCGCTGGCCGCGCACCTGGGCCAGGCGGCAGCCCCGGACCTGCCCGACGACCAGCCCGGTGCCTGGAGCATCGACCGCCTGGTCAAGGCGCTGGAGGGCACCAAGCTCGAAGCCGGCGAGGCCGAGATCATCAACCACTGGCTCGGCCTGGCCGACGCCACCCCGGCCGCCACCCTCGACCTGCCCAGCCAGCGCGAAGTGGCCGAAGCCACCGGCAGCAGCCGTGCCCAGGTCCAGGCCGCCATCGACCGCGCCGCCGGCAAGTGGGCCAAGAACAGCTGGATGACCGCCCTGCGCGACGAAGTGGCCGCCTACCTGCAGCGCCGCGAATCCATCGCCAGCGTGGCCGAAGTCGCCAGCGGCCTGCTCATCGCCCGCGGCTCAACTGCCGGTGAAGCCGAGCGCCAGCGCCTGTCCGCCGCGGTGCTCCAGGCCGCGCTGGAAGTCGAAGCCACCCGCGAATCCGCCCGCTACGTGCTCTACCGCGGCCACGCCGTGCCGCTGCTGGTGAGCACCGAAGGGCAGGGCGGCGAACCGCATGCCTCCACCGCCGAGCGCACCGGTTTTGCCGAAGCACTGGCCGAAGAAGCCACCAGGCTGGCCGCCGAAGACCCCTTGCCCAGCCCGCGCCGCGCCGAGCAGGCGCTGATGGCCGTCCCCGCACCGGCCGGCGACCCGCCCATGACCCCCGAACGCCGCCTGCGCCTGGCCCAGGCCGTCGCCCCCGGCGTGGCCCTGTCCAGCCGGCAGGAGCTGTATCCGGTGGGCCTGTCCGCCGAGCGCGCCCTGCGCCTGGGCGCCAACACCCTGCTCGGCGCGCGCCGCTTGAGCGTGGAGCAGCTGCACGCCCGCATCCACAGCCGCTTCGCCATGGCCGAGCGCCTGCCCGGCCGCCCAGCGCTGGACCGCCTGCTGCAGCAGATCGACTTCCCCCTGCAGTGGTACGAGGCCGGCGACGGCTTGCCCGCCGGCTACGCCATGCCGCAGCAGGCCAGCGGCGCCACCCGCCACACCAGCACCCTGCGGCGCATGACCACCGCCGTGCACGGTGATGCCGACTCCCCGGACGCGCAGCAGGCGCGCGCCTTCGACGCCACCGTGCGCCGCGCGCTGCATGCCGGACGTGTGCTGCTGGTCAGCGCCGACCTGAAATGGGTGGAAGCCGCCGCCCCCGAGCTGTGCCAGCAGTACGCCCTCACCGCGCTCAGCCTCGACCAACTGCTGATCGACGCGCTCAAGGCCCAGGCCGGCCGGATCGGTGCCGACTGGCGCGTAGTGCGCCAGGCCGACGCCGCCGTGCAGGCCAGCGCCGACTGGCGCCGCCTGACCGCCCTGGTCGAGCGCGCCATCCCGGCCGTGGTCGAACAGCTCCGCGACGACCCGCGCCCACTGCTGCTCCAGCATCCGGGCCTGCTGGTCCGCTACGGCCAGGTCGATCTGATCCAGCGCCTGCGCGACGCCGCCAGCGCCGGCCAACGCCCCGCGCGCCTGCTGCTGCTGCCCGGCGACAGCCACCAGCCGCCGATGCTCGACGGCGTGGTGTTGCCCGTCATCACCCCCGCCGACTGGACCCACCTGCCCCGGTCCTGGCTGGAAAACCGCCACCGCGCGGCCCCGGCCGCCACCATTTCCGGAACCACCGCGTGATCAATGCAAGACAGCTGCTGACCGATCTGCAGGCCCAGCAGAAGAAACTCGAAAACGACCTGCGCCAGCAGGCCGAGGCCCTGCCCGAACTCAAGGCGCGGCTTGAAGCCGAGTACAAAGCCGCCCGCGACGCCGGCCGCACCGCCGACACCTTCAACATCTGGCGCGAGCACCAGGTCACCCAGTCCGCCGTGGCGTGGGTGCTGGCCTGCACCTTCGTGCGCTTTGCCGAAGACACCGGCCTGCTGCCCACCCCGCGCCTGTCCGGCCCCGGCGACGCCCTGCGCCGCGCTCGCGACGCCTTCGGCGAGTTCGTGCGCCAGCGCCCCACCGATCACGAGCGTCACTACCTGGAATCCGTGTTCGACGGCCTGGCCGAGTTCCCCGCGCTCACCGGCCTGTTCGGCCGCGCCCACAATCCGCTGTTCGCCATCCCGCCAACGTATGAGGCCGCGCGCGACCTGCTCGCCTTCTGGCAGCAGACGGATCCGGATACGGGCGCCCTGCGCCACGACTTCAGCGATCCGGTTCTGGACACCCGCTTCCTCGGCGACCTCTACCAGGACCTGTCCGAAGCCGCGCGCAAGCGCTACGCCCTGCTGCAGACGCCGGAGTTCGTGGAAGAATTCATCCTCGACCGCACCCTGGAGCCGGCCATCAAGACCTTCGGGCTGGACGGCATCCGCCTGATCGATCCCACCTGCGGCTCGGGCCACTTCCTGCTCGGCGCCTTCCAGCGCCTGCTGGACCACTGGCAGCGCAGCGCGCCGGGGCTGGACGCGCGCGAGCGCGTGATCAAGGCGCTCGCCGGCGTCTACGGCGTGGACCTCAACCCCTTTGCGGTGGCCATTGCCCGCTTCCGCCTGCTGGTGGCCGCGCTCCGGGCCAGCGGCATCCGCACCCTGCGCGAAGCGCCGGGCTGGACGTTCAATGTCACCACCGGTGACTCACTGCTGCATGGCCGCCGCTTCGACCTGCTAGGTGCGGACGATCTTTCGCAGCGGTATCCGCACGCCTACGCCGCCGAGGACATCGACGCCGTCAACCGCATCCTCGGCCAGCGCTACCACGCCGTGGTCGGCAACCCGCCATACATCACCGCCAGCGACAGCGCGCTTAATGCGCTTTATCGCAAGCGCTATTCCGACAGCTGTCACCGTCAGTTTTCGCTCGGTGTGCCCTTTACCGAGCGCTTCTTCCAGCTGGGCGAACCCCAGGGCGACGCGCCGGCTGGCTATGTCGGCCTGATCACCGCCGACAGCTTCATGAAGCGCGAGTTCGGCAAGAAGCTGATCGAGGACTGGTTCCCGCGCCAGGACCTGACCCACCTCATCCACACCTCTGGCGCTTATATCCCCGGCCATGGCACGCCCACGGTGATCCTGTTCGGCCGCAACCGCGCTCCAGTAGCCAGTACGGTGCGCACTGTGCTCGGCATTCGCGGCGAGCCGTCTCCGCCGGAAGATCCGGCGCGGGGATTGGTCTGGCGATCCATCGTGCAACTGACGGACCAGCCCGGTGCGAGAAACGAGTACATCAGCGTGGCCGACATGGAGCGCGAGCGCTTGGGCAAGCATCCTTGGAGCTTGCAGGGTGGTGATGCCCCATCGGTGCTCGGACAGATCGATGCGGCAGCTTCAGCGCTTTTGGAAAGCGAAGTTGAGACTCCGATTGGCCGAGCTGTTCGAATAGCGGAAGAGGATGCGTTTATCTATTCGTCTTCGCGCAAAAAGAATTCATCAATCTCGCAATCAGCGTTTCGGGACTACTTGGTGGGGGATGCCGTCCGGGACTGGCACGTTGGCGCTCTGGAAAGTGTTTGGTATCCCTACCACCGTGCTGATGCGGATGAGGTGGCTCTCAAGGAGCTATGGCCGTGGCGCACTAGATTGGCACGGAGAAAGACATTCCAAGGTGAGATGGAAGATGCGGGACTGTCGTGGTTTGATTACATGCAGCACACGGCTTCTGCATATCGAACCGAGAAGTCAATCGCTTTTGCTGAGGTCGCCACCCACAACCATTTCGTGCTCGATCGCGGTGGAAAGGTGTTCAAGCAAACGGCGCCGGTCATCAAGCTTCCGGCCGAAGCCAGCGAGGCCGATCATCTGGGCCTGCTCGGGCTGTTGAACAGCTCGACCGCGTGCTTCTGGCTGCGTCAGAACTGCTTTGGAAAGGGTGGCGATCACGTCGGCACGGATGGTGCGCGGGTCGTTAAGACTGCATGGGAGGAACGTTTCGCTTTTAACGCTACGCGCATCGAAGAATTTCCGCTTATTAGGCAGCGCCCGCTGGAACTCACCCGTCAGCTCGACATGCTGGCCCGCGAACGCGGATCCCATCTCCCTGCGTCGCTCGCCGCCCGGCTACCGCTCTCGCGCGCGGAATTGGATGCGCACCGTGCCCAGGCCGACGCGCTGTTCGCGCGCATGGTCGCCCTGCAGGACGAGCTGGACTGGTGGAGCTACCGCCCCTACGGCCTGCTCGGCGACGACCTGACCTTTGCCAGCGAGCCGCCCGGCATCGCCCTGGGCGAGCGCGCCTTCGAGATCGTACTGGCGCGGCGCATCGCAGCGGGTGAAGTCGAAACCAAATGGTTCGAGCGCCACGGTTCCATCCCGGTCACCGAAGTGCCCGCGCACTGGCCGGCCGACTACCGCGCCCTGGTCGAGCGCCGCATCGCCCTGATCGAATCCCACCCGTGGATCGGCCTGCTGGAGCGCCCCGAATACAAGCGCCGCTGGAATCAGCCCGGCTGGCACGAACTGGAGCAGGCCGCCCTGCGCGGCTGGCTGCTGGACCGCCTGGAAACCCCACGCTACTGGCCCGAGCCGGCCCTGCAGCGCATCGGCGACTTGGCCGCCCGCGCCGAGCGCGACGCCGACTTCATGGCCGTGGCTGCGCTCTACACCGGCCAGCCCGCCTTCGACCTCGCCGCCCTGCTGCGCGACCTGCTGGACGGCGAATCCGTGCCCGCGCTCAAGGCGCTGCGCTACAAGCCCGCCGGCCTGCGCAAGCGCGCCGACTGGGAGCACACCTGGGCCCAGCAGCGCCGCGAGGACGCCATCGACGCCGCCGTGGCCGCCGAGCACCCGCGCCTCGACGGCGAGGACGAGGCCCAGTGGCAGGCCCGGATCAAGCCCGAGCAGGACCAGCGCAGGCTGGCCGAAGTCGGTCGCCTGCCGGCCCCGCCCAAATACACCAGCGCCGACTTCCTGAAGCCCGTCTACTGGCGCCTGCGCGGCGGCCTGGACGTACCCAAGGAGCGCTGCTTCACCGTCCCCGACCCGCAGGCCCCCGGCGACTGGCTCTACGGCTGGGCCGGCTGGAACCCCGCCCAGCGCGTCCGCGCCCTGGCCGGCGCCTTCATCGACGGCATCGAGCGCAGCGGCGCCGCCCCCGCCCAGCTCCTGCCCCTGCTCATCGCCTTGGACGAGGCGCTGCCCTGGGTCCTGCAGTGGCACAACGCCATCGACCCCGACACCGACGTCCGCCCCGGCGACTACTTCCGGCAATGGCTCCACGAACAGCTCAACCGCCACCACTGGACCCGCCAGACCCTGGCCGAGTGGCAGCCCCCGGCCACCGCCCGTCGGGGAAGGCGACCACGGGCCGCCTCCTGAGCCGGGATTCAGGCATGATATTTATCACGGTGATAAGATAGATGACCAGCCTGTGGCTGATCGACCCGACGCAACTGGTGCCCCCTTCAGGGACCGGAAGCCGGCGTCTCCGCAAGCGTGGAGACCCGCTGATTGATCTGGTCGCACTGAAGCAAGCAATTTCTGATGGTGCTCTGGAGCGTGAAGATGTCTGGCTGGCGACAGACGACTGCGAGAAGAATGTTCAGGATCTCACCTGGACCATCGACGATATCCTCGACTGCCTTGTATGCCTTCGCCCTGAGGACCACAAGAATTCAGAGTGGTGCAAAGACAGGCATGGCAACTGGCATGCCTGCGACGCTTATGCCATCCGTTATGACGACGCTGCCAAGCGCAGAGTACGCTACAGCGACATCAACTATTACCTGAAGTTTTCATTGGATGAGGACGGCGCTTTGACGCTTGTCCTGATCAGTTGCCACGTCTGACGTTGGACGTGACAGAGAGCCGGAGTAAGTAATGAACCAAGCCAAGACGCGACGCTGCCCTGCCTGCCGACAGGCAGAACTGCAACCAGCGACCCGTGTCCGCGAGTTCCATCCGCGCGGACGGGCAGCCCCGGTTCGCGTTGAACTGCTGACGTCTGTTTGCCCGTCCTGTGGCGCCGAAGCTACCTCCGCCGCGCAGCATTCGGAGAACCTGAAGCGGCTCAAGGCGCGCAAGGCGCAGTACGGCGGCGTGTTGCTGGGCGAGGAGATCTTCTCCCTGCGCCGCCGCTACGGCATCACCCAGCAGGCGGCAGCGAAGATTTTCGGCAAGGGCAAGATCGCGTTTTCGCGCTACGAGAATGAGACATCGTACCCGGACGACTCCGCGACGCTGTTGCTCACCCTGGCCATCGAGAAGCCGGAGGTCATCCGCTCGCTGGCAGACAAGGCCGGCGTTGAACTGCCGCTGTGGGAGGCGCGTTGCGAAGACGAGCGCCGCGCCAAGCTGCACGTCATGAGTGATGTCCTCAAAGTGGATACCGAGAGCAGTCGCGCTCCGGGAGTTGGCGAAAAACGAGTCGCTTGGTTCCACGTTTTCGGCGGTGGTTTACACCGTGAGGCCAGCTATACATTCGATCATTCAAAACCGGTCGTGAGCGCCAATGACGACCACTACGCCATGAAGTCGGCAGGGTTCGCATGAAAACTGCGCCAATCCAGTTGAGTCTGCTTTCCTTCCGGCGCATCAGTGTGGAAATCGATGCTGGCCGGATTCCAGAGGATGGATCAACGCCGGAGGACGTGGCGTTCGACTTCGACGGCGTCAACATTGCGACCCATGTCAGCTTCTCGCCGGAGGATGAATCCATTCCGGCCGGAACGGCATTCTTCCTTGCGCTGCGCGTGGTGATCGACAATCAGTCGTCAGACGAAACAGACCTGCGGTTCTCCCCGTACCTGATTGATATCGAGGCAGGCGCCGTGGTGCGCGCGTTGCCCGGCGCGGAAGTGCTTGGTGATATCCAGGACCTCATTGTCGTTAATGGAACATCGCTGCTCTGGTCGGCGATCCGGGAGCAGGTCTGCAACCTCACCGCGAGGATGCCGGCAGGCCAGGTGATGCTGCCGACGGTGAATTTCCACGACCTCAAGCGTCAGAACCGCGAGCAGGAGGCAGACGAGACGTCTGCGGCCAAGCCGAAGGCGAGGCCGGGACGGAAGGCGGCGAAGACTTCCGGCAAATGAGTTTGCGGAGGTGACTTGCGTCTAACATGGCCATGTTATATAACGCGGCCATGTTAGATTCCGATCCAAGGCGGGCTGATCCGGAACGAGCGCACGCAAAGGCGCTGGCGGGCGTGTTTGCCGATCAAGGCTGGTCGGTGGCTCTTGCGCCGGAGGTGCCAGGCCCTGACCTGCTGGTGTCCAAAGGCCGCCAGCGCTATGCGGTCGAGCTGAAATCCTCCTCGGAAGGGCGAGCCGACCGGGTCATCCCGCTGCTGTCGCAGGCCATCCTGCAGGCGATGCACCATGCCGCCCGGTCTTCCGGCGCGCGGCCGCTGGCCGTGGTGCGGGTCGGGCGCCTGACGAAGACCCTGCGCGAACGCGCCAGCCGCTTCCATGCCGAGTATGCTCCGCAGGCGGCCATCGGCCTGATAGACGACGATGGCGGCCGCTGGTTCGAGGGTGCCGGCCTGGAGGGCCTGAACGCGGAGCCAAAGTCGCACGCGGCGCGGCGCAAGGGTGCGCTGCCCAAGCGCGGCCACGATCTGTTCTCAGATCTGAACCAGTGGCTGCTCAAGGTGCTGCTGGCGCCGGAGTTGCCCGAGCACCTGTTGGGCGCGCCGCGCCGAGACTATCGGACGGCCGCCGAGCTGGCCGAGGCCGCGCAGGTGTCGGCGATGAGCGTGTCGCGCTTCATCAAGCGCCTGCGTGAGGAAGGCTTTGTCGACGAGAGCGGTGCCACGCTGCGCCTGGTGCGGCGCGCGGAGCTGTTTCGGCGCTGGCAGGCGGCCGCCTCGCGCGCCACGCCGGAGTTGCCGATGCGCTTCCTGATGCCGGGGGCGCCACGCGAGCAACTCGGAAAGGTGGTGGCGCGTCATCCAGAAGCCTGCGTCGGCTTGTTTGCTGCAGCCAGTCTGCTCGATTCGGGGCACGTGGCTGACGGTCTGCCCTGGGTCTATGTGCGCAAGCTGCCGGAGTTTCCGGATCAGGCGTGGCCGGAGCTGGTCGAGGTCTCGCCCGGCCAGCCGCTGCAGCTCATCCTCAAGCAAGCGGCCACGCCCGAGTCGGTCTTTCGCGGCGCGGTGCAGGTGCGGGGGGCCTGGGTGTCGGACATCCTGCAGATCTGGCTGGATGTGTCCTCGCATCCGTCCCGGGGTAGCGAGCAAGCCGACCACTTGGCGCGGACGGTGCTGGCACCCGTGATGGGGCGCGGGGCATGAGCGAGCAGCTTGCCTTCGGACGCCTGGTCACCGGCCTGTCGCCGTGGCTGGGGCAACTGGTGTTCGTGGGCGGGTGGGCGTTCCGCCTGTACCGCCTGCATCCGGGCGCGGAGGTGCCGGCGTATCGACCGGTAGTGACCCTGGACGCGGATGTCGCCTTCGCCGAGGGCGAGCGCCTGGAGGGCAATATCCGTGCGCGCCTGCTGGACACCGGTTTCGTGGAAAACCTGATGGGCAACCACCGGCCGCCGGTCTCGCAGTACACGCTGGGCGATGATGTCTCGGGCTTCTATGCGGAATTCCTCACGCCGCTGAGCGGCAGCGGTCGGCGGCGCGATGGCGAACCGATGGCGACCGTCGCCAGGGCGGGCGTGACCGCCCAGCGCCTGCGCCATCTTGACCTGCTGCTTGAAGTGCCGTGGCAGGTCAGCCTGGGCGCGGGCTGGGGCGTGGGCCCGGATACGTCGGTTCGGGTTCCCAATCCTGCGAGCTTCATCGCCCAGCGATTGTTGATCCACGACCAGCGGCTGCCAGGCAAGAAGGCGCAGGACATCCTGTACATCCACGACACGCTGGAGCTGTTCGGCGGACAGCTCGATGTTCTGGGCCAGCTGTGGCGCGACGCGCTTGCACCTACACTTCACGCACGGCAACGGCGCGAGCTGTTGCAGGCGATTGACACCATTTTCGGCCGCCTGGATGACCGGATCCGCGATGCGGCGGCGATTCCCGCCGACCGCGAACTGGATCCGGAGCGGATGCGGCAGATGTGCCGGATGGCACTGGGGGACATGCTGGAATGACCACGATCGGCGACATCTTCACCATTCCGGACGCCGTCCACCAGGGCGACTTCGTCCTGCGCCTGACCGAAGGCCTGCAAGCCGACAAGCGCAGGCAGACGATGCAGCAGTACGTGGTCACGCCGCAGCTGGTGCAGTCCTTCAAGCAGGCGCTGTCGCTGATCGGCAGCGCGGTCACCAGCAACTCGTCCAAGGGCGCCTACCTGCATGGCAGCTTCGGCAGCGGCAAGAGCCACTTCATGGCGGTGCTGGACATGATCCTGGAAGGCGACGCCGATGCGCGCGCCATTCCCGAGCTGGCCGGCGTGGTACGCGAGGCCAATGCCTGGTGGGAGGGCGGCCGCTATCTTGTGGTGCCGTTCCACATGATCGGTGCGCGCAGCATGGAGTCGGCGATCTTGGGCGGTTATGCGGCACATGTGCGCGAGAAGCACCCCGATGCGCCCACGCCCGGCTTCTACCGCAGCGCCGAGCTGATCGAGAACGCGCATCGCCTGCGCGGGCAGATGGGCGACGAGAGTTTCTTCAAGGCGCTGGGCGGCAGCGGCGGTGGTGATGTTGGCTGGGGCAGCCTGGGAGATGGCTGGGATGCGGCCGCCTATGACGCCGCGGCCGCTGCCGATCCGGACGATGCCGAGCATCGGCGCCTGGTCGGCGATCTGGTGGATGCCTTCTTCCGCCACCTGCACGCCAACGCCGACACCGACAACTACGTGAGTCTGGACCGCGGCCTGGCGGTGATGTCGCAGCACGCGCGCGACCTGGGCTACCGGGCCGTAGTGCTGTTCCTGGACGAGCTGATCCTGTGGCTGGCCAGCCACTCGCAGGACAGCGCATTCCTCAATCGCGAAGGTCAGAAGGTGGCCAAGCTGGTGGAGGCCGAGGCGGCGGGCCGGCCGATCCCGATCGTGAGCTTCATCGCCCGCCAGCGCGACCTGCGCGAGCTGGTGGGGGCCTCGGTGCCCGGCGCGCAGCAACTGGCCTTCGCCGATGTGCTGCAGTGGTGGGAGGCGCGCTTCGACAAGATCGTGCTGGAGGACCGCAACCTGCCGGCGATCATCGAGCGGCGCCTGCTGCAGCCGCGAGGCGAAGCCGAGAAGCAGCAGGTGCACGATGCCTTTGAAAAGACCGCGCGCGTGCGCCAGGAGGTTCTGGACATCCTGCTGACCAACGAAGGCGACCGGCGGATGTTCGAGCAGGTCTATCCCTTCAGCCCGGCGCTGGTGCAGGTGCTGGTGGCGCTGTCGGGGCTGCTGCAGCGCGAGCGCACCGCGCTCAAGCTGATGCTGCAGTTGCTGGTGCAGAGCAAGGACCGCCTGCAGCTTGGCGACGTGATTCCGGTGGGTGATCTGTTCGACGTCATCATCGATGGCGACGAGCCGTTCACGCCAGTGATCAAGAACCTGTTCGACCGTGCGCGCGGAGTGTGGAACCGCAAGCTGGTGCCGCTGCTGGAGGCCGACCACGGCGTGTCCAACCAGGACATCCTTGACGGCAACGCCGATCCCCAGGTGGTCCGGCGCTACCGCGCCGACGCCGGCATCCTCAAGACCCTGCTGCTGTCCACGCTGGCGCCGGAGGTGGAGGCGCTGCGCAACCTGACCCCGATCCGCTTGGCGGCGCTCAACCACGGCACCATCCGCTCGCCCCTGCCCAATGGCGAAGCCAGCACGGTGCTGGCCAAGGTCCGCGGCTGGGCCAGCCATGCCGGCGAGATCCAGCTGAGCCCGGATGCGGCCCAACCGGTCATCACCATGCAGCTCAGCGGGGTGGACGTGGAGGGCGTGCTGGAAAACGCACGCGCCATGGACAACTTCGGCAATCGCGTGCGGATGGTGAAAGACCTGCTGTTCGGCGAGATCGGCATCGATGCGGCCACCGCACTGCTGGCACCGGAGTACGCTTGGCTGTGGCGTGGTACGCCGCGGCGTACGGAAGTGCTGCTGCAGAACGTGCGCGAGCTGACCGACGAGAGCATGCGCCCCGGCGACGGCGTGTGGCGATTGCTGGTGGATTACCCGTTCGACGAGGATCCGGCGCGCACGCCGGCCGACGACCGGGCGCGGCTGCAGACCTTCCGCGAGCGCGCCGAATCGGTGCGCACCATCGCGTGGATTCCGTCCTTTCTCAATGATCGTGCCCTCGACGACCTGGGGCGCCTGGTGATCCTCAACCATGTGCTGTCCGGGCCACGTCTGGACGAGTACGGCGCGCACCTGCAGCCGATCGAGCGCAGTGAGGCCCGGGCCACGCTCAAGAGCCAGCGCGACCAGTTGGAGCTGCGTGTGCGCGCTGCGCTCAAGCAGGCCTACGGCATTGCCCAGGGCACCGGTACCGATGTGCACACCAGCCATACGCTGGACGAGCATTTCCAGTCGCTGGCCAACGGCCTGCGGCTGCAGCCTCCGCCGGGCGGCGGCTTCAAAGAAAGCGTGGAGCACCTGCTGGACCAGGCGCTGGCGCACCAGTACCCGGCGCATCCGAAGTTCGAGGGCGAGGTGCGTCGCTCCGGTCTGAAGCGGTCGTTGGATGCGTTGCGCGAGGCGGTGGAGTCGGCCGATGGGCGTGCGGGGCTGGGTAGCCAACGCGATGAGATCCGCCGCATTGTCCAGCCGTTGAGGCTGGCGACGTGTGGCGAAGCCCATCTGTCGCTGGAGGAACACTGGCGCACCCACTTCACCCGCAAGATGGCCGCCGAGCGCGTGGACAACCCCACCGTCCGCCAGCTCCGGCAGTGGATGGATGAGCCGCACGCCATGGGGCTGCAGGACGACGCCTCGGACCTGGTGATCCTGGCCTGGGCGGCACAGGCGGGTCGCACGCCCTACCTGCACGGTGCGCCGGTGCAGGCGGAGATCGGCAGCCTGAACCGGGAGTGCGAACTGCGTGAGCAGGCGCTTCCGGACGAAGCGCTGTGGAAGGAAGCGGTCCGCCGTGCCTCCGATATTTTCGGCGAAGCAGGCACCGGCGCCGGCCGCAATCCGGGCAACGTGGCGAGCATGGTGCAGACACTGCGCCGACATGCCAGCGACAAAATGGGGGCCGTGCGCGACTACAGCGCCGCGCTGGAAAGCCGACTCAAGGACTGGAGCGTGGCCGACGACTGCGCGCGCATGCGGACCGCGCAGGCATCACTGGATCTGCTGATCGCGCTGGCCGATGCTGGCGCGGATCCGGTGGCGGTGCTGGCGCAGGCGCGGGTGGACACCTCCAGCGCGGCTATGGGCGCAGTAATGGCATCCGCGCCTGCCCTGACGACAACGCTGCGTTCATCGCAGTGGCAGGTGTTGGAGTCCTTCCGCAGCCTGGGCCGCAGCGACACACCTGCGGTGGCGGTCCTGGATGCGGTGGTCGCGGCACTGGCGGCCGACGAGCACGTCACCAGGCTGGATGCGGAGCTGTCCCGCCAGCATGGGGCCGCGCTGAAGCTGATGGTCGTGGCACCTCCGCCTGCTCCGCCGCCGCCCGCGCCGGTGCCACCGTCGCTGCCTGCCGTGCGCAGCATCGAGCGGCGTTCGGCGGATGCCGCCGCGGTGACCGAGGTGATGCGGGAGCTGCAGCAGACGTTGGATGAAGATCCTTCGCTGCGCGTGGACATCGAATGCCGCGTGTATCGCGATGGCGGTGGTGGGGCGTGAGCCTGACGCTGTCGCAACTGGCCAGCCACGCCGCCAGGGTGCTGGAAGAAGGCGCGCCGCGGCAGGCGCTGGCCTATGCCTGGCCGCACCCGTGGTCGGGCGGCGAGTCGATCGAGGTAGGCGGGCGCACCCTGCCGTTGTGCTACTGCAGCTCGAACCTGGAAGTGCGCGAGGCGCTGGCGGCCGACGGCGACACGCCTGCGGTCCTGCTGATCGGCTTGCCGGAGAACGCGCTGGGCCAGGACATCCTGGCGCGCTTTGCGCGCCATCGGCTGCTGCATGTGGATCGCTGGCAGCTGGTGCAGGACGCCTACGGTGTGCGCCAGGTGGACGCGAGGCTGTTCCCGCTGCAGTGGCTGCCTGCCGTGCTGCTGGACGCGGTATCGGCTCGCCCGCGGACGCCTGCGCCGGTGCTGACACTGGAAGAGGCCATGGCTACCTGCCTGGCGTTCTCGTTCGGCTTGCCGGTCGAGCAGCCGGGACTGGAGGATTTCGCGCAGACCTGTGAAGCCAGCCACGCGCGATGGCTGGCCATCCCGCAGGAGCAGCGCGTCCACTTCAGGCAGCATCTGCTGGGCCAGTTCGGGCCGCTGGCCGAGGCCTTCGTCGCGGCCATGGAGAATGGCAACGGGCATGCCATTACCGCCATCGGGCTGGCCTGCGACGTGCTGTACGCGGATCAGGCCGAGAAGGTGCCGGAGCTGCGTGATGCCCGTGTGCGGCTTGAATCGCGCCTTGGCGGCCACCGCCTGCAGGCTGCGGAGGGCAAGCGCTGGGCACGGTTGGCGCAGGAGCTGATTGGGCGTCTGAATGAGGCGGGGCGCGTGTCGATTGAACGCATGACCGCCGAGCTGCTGCATGCTGTTGGTGCCGACGAGCATCTGGCCTTGAGCAGCGTGCTGTCGCTGGGGCTGGATGCGCGCCTGGACCAGCTTGGCAAATCGATCGAACTGTTCTTGCGCACACCCGATGCGCTGACCGAGGTCGAAGCCGCCACGGCCCACGCGCTGGCCCATCGGCATGCCCCGCGCAACCACCCGGGCCCCGGGGCGGTGCGGATGGCTGCGCGACTGTGCCGTTCGCTGGCCGAAGACATCGCGGGCGCGGCGGGTGCCGATCCGGTCGGCTACTACCTGGAGCACGGTGCGTGGCAGGACTGGGCGCGCAGGTCGCTGCGTGGTGTTCGGCCCGAGCGCTTCGCGCGTGCGGTGACCAGGCTGCTCGACCAGGTGGCGCTCGTGCGCCGGGCGCAGGACGAAGCCTTCGCCCGCAGTTTGCTGGCCTCCCTGCGCTTGGGCGAAGTTCCAGCCGGGCTGACGCCTGTGGAATCGGCCCTGGATCGGGTGGTGGCCCCGCTGGCGTCGCAGTTGCCGCTGCTGCTGGTGGTGCTGGACGGCATGAGCGCGGATGTCTCGCTGGCGATGTCGCAGTCGCTGCTGTCACGCGGCTGGACTGCCTGGGACCGCCGCGGAGAGCCGCTGGCATTGCTGGCGACCATACCGTCAGTGACCGAATGCAGCCGCAGCAGCTTGCTGTCGGGAAGGCTTGCGCGCGGCGTCGCTCGTCAGGAGGCCCAGGCGTTCGCCGCGCACGAAGGTCTCCGGCGGGCAAGCCGCTCGGGCCATCCGCCGCGGTTGTTCCACAAGGCCGGCGTGGAGCAGAGCCACCAGCTGGGCACTGAGGTGGCGGCCGCGATTGCCGACGCCAGCTGCCAGGTGGTGGCCGTGGTCATCAATGCCATTGACGATGCGCTGGCCAAATCGGACCAGGTCCGCATCGACTGGGACATCGAAACCATCCCCTTGCTGGCTGAGGTGCTGGATCATGCCAGCCGTGCCGGCAGGGCCGTGGTCCTGACCAGTGATCACGGCCACGTGCTTGAGCGTGATTCGATACTGCGGCCCGGTGGCGCAGGAGAACGCTACCGCACGGCCGAAGCGCCGGTCGCCGAGGGTGAGTTGCTGGCCGACGGGCCGCGCGTGCGGGCGCTGATGGACAGCGCGATCGTGGTGCCCTGGCGCGAGGACATCCGCTATGCGGTGAAAAAGAACGGATATCACGGCGGCGTGTCCCGCCAGGAAATGATCGTGCCGCTGGGTATCTGGACGCCTCCGGGCATGGAGCTGCCGGATGCCGGGTACCTGCCGACGAACAATGCCAGCCCAGCGTGGTGGGAGTCCGACGGCCAAGTGCCACCACCCCGGTCCGTGCCCGCGCAACCGCCTGTCAGGCGAAGGGCGGCGGAGGCGTCCGGCGACCTGTTTGCACCGCGGCAGGCCAGCGGCTTGGCTGATGCGCTGTTGGCCAGCAGCGTCTTCGGTCACCAGCAGGCGCGGGTCGGACGTGTGGCCCTTGAGCCTCAGCGGCTGGCCACGCTGGTGCGGAAACTGGAGGATGGTGGCGGGCGCGCCCGGATCGAACAGCTTGCGCAGGCGATCGAGATGCCCGCGGTGCGGATGCGCGGCGTGGTGTCGATCCTCCAGCGCACGCTCAATATCGATGGTTTCCCGGTGGTCACCTTTGAGCAGGCGACCGGGACCGTCCTGCTTGACCTGCCACTGCTGCGCACACAGTTCCAGCTATGACGACGATCTCACCCGCCCGTGCCGATGAAATCCTGGATGCGCTGCGACGCGGCACCGTGCCCGAGTCCGCGCTGGACGCGTTTGCGGTCGGGCTGGACCCCTACCGCGACACCCTGCTGGCGGAGCTGAGCCAGGCTTCGACAGGCCGAGGCCGGTTCAAGGCCGTGCGCGGCGACTACGGAACGGGCAAGACCTTTTTTGCCCGCTGGTTCCAGGGGCTGGCGCGTGCGGAAGGGTTCGCCAGCTCGGAAGTGCAGATCTCCGAAGCGGAAACGCCGCTGCATCGCCTGGAAACGGTGTACAGGCGGCTGATCGAGCACCTGATGATCGAAGGTGGGGAGCGCGGTGCCATGCGCGCGATCATCGACGGCTGGTTCTATGCGCTGGAAGAGGAAGTGCTTGCGCGGGAAGGTGATTGCGCCGAGGACAGGCTGCTCCAGGCGAGCGAGGCGCTGATGACTGAGCGCCTGCGCCCGATCGAGCGGCAGGCGCCGGCATTTGGTGCCTGCCTGCGGACCTATCGCCGTGCGATGGCGGCCGGCGACGAGGCTCTGGCCAGTGGTCTGATTGCCTGGATGTCGGGGCAGCCGAACGTGGCCGCTGCGGTCAAACGCGCGGCCGGGATCAAGGGCGACATCGATCACTTCGGGGCGCTGGGCTTCCTGCAGGGCCTGCTGCTGATCCTGCGCGACAGTGGATTTTCCGGCCTGGTGCTGGTGCTGGACGAGGTGGAAACCCTCCAGCGCGTGCGCGGCGATGTCCGGGAAAAGAGCTTGAACGCGCTGCGCCAGCTCATGGACGAGATCGATGCCGGCCGCTTTCCAGGCCTGTACCTGATGATTACCGGCACGCCGGCGTTCTTCGATGGCCCGCAGGGTGTGCAGCGACTGCCGCCCTTGGCGCAGCGGCTGCACGTGGACTTCGGTGCCGATGGACGGTTCGACAATCCGCGTGCGGTCCAGATCCGCCTGCGTGCCTTCGACATGGAGCGCCTGGTCGAAGTCGGGCGCAACGTAAGGGCTGTGTTCGTCCAGCGCAGCGCCGCCGCAGATCGCGTGCTCGCGCATGTCGACGATGCCTTGATCACGGACCTGGCAACCGCCGTGACCGGCAGGCTGGGCGGGAAGGTTGGCGTTGCGCCACGGATCTTCCTGAAGAAGCTGGTGTCCGAGGTGCTGGATCGGGTCGATCAGTTTCCCGACTTCGACCCCCGCAAGGATTATCAGCTCGTGGTGCAGCTTGCGGAGCTGAGCCAGGACGAGCGGCGCGTGCTGTCGCCAGACGATATCCAGCTCGATCTGTGAGCAGCGACGGCACCGAGGCCAGTGCGTTCGAGCTTCTGCATCCGGCAGTCCAATACCACGTGGTCAACTCGCTTGGGTGGCCGGGGCTGAGGCCGCTGCAGGAGCAGGCGGTTGCGCCGCTGGTGCAGGGACATCACGCGCTGCTGATCGCACCTACGGCTGGTGGGAAGACCGAAGCGGCGGTTCTGCCCGTGCTCTCGCGGATGCTGAGCGAGGAATGGCGCGGGCTCAGCGTCCTGTATGTCTGCCCGATCAAGGCGCTGTTGAACAACCTGGAGCCGCGCCTGTCCGCACTGGCAGGCATGGTGGGGCGCAGGGTGGAGGTCTGGCATGGCGACGTGAGCGCCGGCGACAAGTCGCGCGCGCAGCGCGAACCGCCGGACATTCTGTTGACGACGCCCGAGTCGCTCGAGGGCATCCTGATCGGAAGTCGCCGCGACCACCGCCGGCTACTTGGTGGCGTGCGCTGCGTGATCGTGGATGAGTTGCATGCCTTTGCCGGTGACGACCGGGGCTGGCATCTGCTTGCGCTGCTGGAGCGCCTGCGCGCGCTGGGTGCGCCCCTTGAACAGCGCATCGGGCTATCCGCCACGGTCGGGGATCCTGCTGCGCTGCTGGAGTGGCTGACGGGACACGCAGGCGGCACGAGCACTCTGGTTCAGATCTCGGCACCGCCCGCCGAGTCCGAAATCACCATCGACTACGCCGGCAGCATCGCCAATGCGGCCATCCTGATCAGCAGGCTGCATGCTGGCGAGAAGCGGTTGGTGTTCTGCGACAGCCGGACGAAGGTGGAAGAGCTCGCGTTGGCCTTGCGCGCGCTGGAGGTCGACGTCTTCGTGTCCCACGCGGCCTTGTCCGCGGACATTCGCCGGCAGGCCGAGCAGGCGTTCGCCGAGCGCCAGAACTGCGTCATCGTGGCGACCAGCACGCTGGAGCTGGGTCTGGATGTGGGAGATCTGGATCGAGTGATCCAGATTGACGCGCCAGGATCGGTCGCCTCGTTCCTCCAGCGACTGGGGCGCACGGGCAGGCGGCCGGGCAGTCGTCGCAACATGCTGTTCATTGCGACCAGCGGGGAAGGCTTGCTGCAGGCTGTAGCCATCAACCGACTGTTCGGCGAGGGCTATGTGGAACCGGTGCCGCCGCCGCCCCTGCCGTACCACCTTCTGGTGCAGCAACTGTTCGCGCTGATCTTCGAGCGTGGCGGCGAGGTGGCCGAAGCCGACTTTCTGGCACTGTTCGGACGCGTTCCCGGGATGGTCGAGGCCGTGGATGCGGGCTGGCCGGAGATCAGGGCACATCTGGTTGCGGGCGACTGGCTAGTCGGCACCGGCATGCAGTTGGCGTTGGGACCGAAGGCGGAAGCCAGGTTCCGCGGCAAGGGCCTGGCCGACCTGTGCGTCTCCTTTGATTCGCCAAACTCCTTCGCGGCCATCCATGGCAACGTGCTGGTGGGCCATGTCGACCCGTTGAGCCTGGCTGGCAAGCGGAATTCGCCCTTGATCCTGGCCCTTGGAGGGCGCTCGTGGCGTGTGGTGTCTTCCGACTTGTCACGTGCGCGAGTCCATGTCGTTCCCAGCGAAGAGAAGGGCAGTAGCCGTTGGCTGGGTGCGACGCGCGGCGCATCCCGGGCGCTGTCGCAAAAGGTGCGCGCTGTCCTTGCTGATGCCAGCCCGGATGACGAGCCGGGGCTTTCGGGAAGGGCGCGGACGAAGCTTGCCGAGCTTCAGGAGGAGCTGGAGGACACCCTCCGGGCAACTCCGTTCGAGCGCGCCGATGGCGGCTATATCTGTTGGACATATGCGGGCTTGGCCGCAAACCTTCTGCTGGCCGGCCGCATCACCGCCGCCGGTGGCACTTACGGAGTGGTGACCGCGTGGAGCGTGAAGTTCACGTTGAGTACGGCAGCACTGAAGCGCGTCGGCGGCTGGAAGGGCCTAGTGGCATTGGAGCCGTTCTGGGAGCCTGCGAGCCAGCCCAAGTTCGCGGAACTGCTACCTACCAGCCGGGTTCAGGACATGACGCTTCAAAGGGTTAAGGCCATTGCGTCGATCAGATATCCCCCTGAGTGATTCTCGTCCGTACTTCGGGCACATCGTGTTGGGGTCGATTCGGTCGCGTGGAGCCCGGATGGCCTGCATGACTTGGGCACGGAACCGGGCACGAACCGGGCACAAGCCATTTTCGTCCCTCCTGAGGGACGAGAGCCGATGCTTGGCCTGAGGATGGTAAGGGCGGCTTCGTGCCCACCATTCGGGCACAAAAAAGCCCGCGTCGGTGGCGGGCTTTTATTGGGTAGCTTGTTGTTTCTATTGAAAAATCTGGTGGCTATGGGTGGACTCGAACCACCGACCCCAGCATTATGAGTGCTGTGCTCTAACCGGCTGAGCTACATAGCCAGATTTCCCAAATTGTTTGCGTTGACCCCGACATTATGAGTGCTGTGCTCTAACCGGCTGAGCTACATAGCCGACGCGAACCCGGAATTATTCCGGGTTCGCCGCCCGGCGTCAATCACCCGCAGCGTGGGTTGCGGCATCCCGGCGCGGCTGGCAGAGTCGAAGCCAGTGGATATCGTGGAGTCCGCATCGTGATCGATCCGGACGGTTTCAGGCCCAACGTGGGCATCGTGCTGATGCACGAGGACGGGCGGGTGTTCTGGGCGCGACGCGTGCGCCGGGACGGCTGGCAGTTCCCGCAGGGCGGGATCAACAGCGACGAAACGCCGCTGGAGGCCATGTACCGCGAACTGCGGGAGGAAACCGGGCTGCTGCCCGCGCACGTCGAGGTGCTGGGCGCGACGCCCGGCTGGCTGCGCTACCGGCTGCCGCCCCATGCCATCCGCCACCGCGACCGCCTGGTCTGCATCGGCCAGAAGCAGGTCTGGTACCTGCTGCGCTTCCGCGGCAGCGACGCCGACCTGCGGCTGGACCTGACCGACACGCCCGAATTCGACGGCTGGCGCTGGGTGGACTTCTGGTACCCGCTGCAGCACGTGGTGACCTTCAAGCGCAGCGTGTATGCGCGTGCGCTGGGGCATCTCGCCCCGCTGGCGCGCGCCGTGGCGGGCTTCGCGGCGGTACCGGAGGCCGCCCTGCCACTGGCGCGCCCCGGCCACCTCCGCCAGCGCTGAGCCGCGCCCCGCTTGCCCACCGGCCGCGAGCCTGAACGCGGCACGACCGTTCGTCGGCTCGATGTTGCATCGCAACAATCCGGGCGTTATGTTGCACCGCACAACCGGCGAGATCCGCCGCCGGCACGCAAACAGGCAACGCAGGAGAACGCCATGTACCAGTTCAACGACCAGTTCAACAACGCCGCCCGCCAGTTCGCCGACGCCGCCGCCAACGTGAACCGCCTGGCCCTCGAGAACGCCGGCAAGGTGTTCGGCCTGCAGATGGCCGCCATCGAGGACAGCTTCAACGCCACCTTCGCCTACGCCAGCGAGCTGCTGGACGTGCGCGACGCCGAGGGCCTGAAGACCGTGTGGCCGAAGGGCCTGCAGGTCGCCCGCGCCAATGCCGAGCGCAGCTTCGGCGCCGCGCAGGAAGCCTTCGCCGGCACCATCAAGACCAACGAAGCGATCGGCGCCCTGGCCAAGAGCCAGTTCGAGCAGGCCGGCGCTCAGGTCAAGGCCGAAGTCGAGAAGGCCACCAAGGCCGCCTCCAAGGCCGCCAAGTAATCCCCCCACGGGATCGCGCCAGCCTCCCCCCTCCGGCCGGCGCGTCCATGGCCCGGTAGCTTCGGCTACCGGGTTTTTTTTTGCGTGCGCGCCCGGTCAGCGCGGCTCCTGGCGCAGCATCGAGCCGAAGCTGAGGTACCAGGCATCGGCACCGTGGCTGTTGCGGCCGAAGCCCAGGAACACCGGGCCCAGCGGGGTGTCCAGACCGCCGAACAGGCTGCCGGCCACCACCGGCGTGCCGGTCCCGAACGCCTCCCGCGACTGCCACACGTTGCCGGTTTCCAGGCTGGCGCCGACGTACAGCGGCAGCGAGAACAGCCGGCTGGTGTCGCCGCTGCGCCGGTAGAACACGGCGCGCGCCAGCGCCGCCTGGGTGCCGACCAGCGAGCGCTCGGAGAAGCCGGACAGGTTGAGGAACCCGCCCAGGAAGGTCTGCGCCCGGAACGCCGCCGCATCGTCGATGGCACTGGCCAGCCGCGCCCCCAGCAACACGTGGTAGCGCCGCCAGGACAGTGCGCGGTCGTAGGCGAAGCGGACCACCTCGCCGTCGGCATCGGCACTGGCCCACGGCTGCAGCGACAGCCACTCCAGATCGGCACGGGCGCCGCGGGTGGGGAAGCTGATGCTGTCCAGCGTGTCGCGGGTCGCGACCAGGCGCAGGCCGGCGAAACTCTCCGACGCGTTCGGCAACAGCGCAGGGTCCCCGATCCCGAGCCGCGCGGCGTCCTTGCCGCCCACCAGTGCAATGCCCACCCGCCAGGCGGGTGATGGCGAATAGCCCGCCTCCAGGCTGGCCTCGCGCCGCAGCAGGCGGTATTCGGCCAATTGCGCCTCACCGTCCCGCCACAGCGGCAGCGATTCGCTGCGCAGCGCGACGGCCGGCTGCACGTAAAAGGCACCGCCGTCGCCGAACGGCTGGCGGAACTCGCTGCGCAGGCCGGTGGTCCGGCCCAGCTGCAGCAGGTTGCGCCACTGCCCACCGCTGCGGTTGACGTCGTTGAACACCAGCTCGGCGGAGAGCAGGTAGTTGCTGCGGCCATTGAAATCGTCGTCCAGCTGCAGGCCCACCTTGCCGAAGGCGGTCCACGGCTTCTGCCGCGGCAGCAGTTCGAGGCCGGTCTGGCCGTCGCGCCGGACCAGCCGGTAGTCGATGGCCTCGAAGCGGCCGTCCCCGTAGGCGCGACCGATGCTGCGCTCCACGGCGTCGACGTCGAACGGGCGGCCGACCAGCGCCTCGGTGGCCCACGCCGCGCGGCGGGTGGCCGAGGGCGACAGCCCGGGTTCGACCTCGAGGAAGGCCAGCAGGCCCGGATCGAACGCCCGGTGCCGCTGGCGCGCGCGCACTGCGGCATAGGCCTCCGGCGGCAGCGCCAGTGCGCGCAGCTGCGGCAGCAGGGCTTCGGCCGCACGCTCGCCCGCCGCCACCGCCTCGGCAGCGCGGTTGAACTGGGCGGCGGTGAGGTCGCCCAGGTCGGGCTTCAGCAGCACGTCGCCCGGCCCCAGCGTGGCCAGCTCGCGCGCGGTCTTCTCCGCCATCAGCGCGGTGACCACCTGGTCGAGGATGGCGGCCGGATTGCGCAGTTCCGCCTCGCCCAGCAGCGGCGAGCCCACGTCCACCACCACCAGCCGCCGCGCGCCCATCGCGCGCACTTCGGACACGGGCACGTTCTCGGCCAGGCCGCCGTCGACCAGCAGGCGGTCGCCCACCTTGACCGGCGCGAACGCGCCCGGCACCGACATGCTGGCGCGCATCGCCACCGCCAGGTCGCCGTCGGCGAACACCTGCTTGCGGCCGCTGACGATGTCGGTGGCCACCGCGCGGAAGGGAATGGGCAGGGCGTCGAAGCGGTCGGTGCGCCAGGTGGACAGGGTCAGCCGACGGAGCAGCAGCATCAGCTTCTGCCCACGCACCAGCCCGGCGGGGACGCCCAAGCGGCCGTCGCGATAGCCGATCTCAAGGTCCAACAGGTGGCGGAAGTCCTCCTCCTTGCGCTCCATCGGCAACGCCTCCCGCGGCGGGCCGTCGGCCAGCACGTCGGCCCAATCGAGGGTGCCGACCAGGCGCTCCAGCTCGGCGGCGTCGTACCCCGCCGCGTAGAGCCCGCCGACGATCGCGCCCATGCTGGTGCCGGCCAGCGCGCACACCGGGATGTGTTCGCGCTCCAGCACTTTCAGCACGCCGACGTGGGCAATGCCGCGGGCGCCGCCACCGCCCAGCACCAGCCCGACGCAGCCGGGATCCGTGGGGGCGGGCTGCGCGCCGACTCCGGGCGCCAGCGCCAGCGCGATCGCGGCCACCGACAGCAGCAGCGTCCTGCGAACCCCGTGTCCCGCCCACCCCATCCACGCCGATCGCCGCATGCGCCACCCCGCTCC
>DASWXO010000009.1:0-16818 GCA_036405455.1 Thermomonas sp.
AGTTGTGCGGGAAGAACGCCTTGAACTCGCCGTACAGCTGCGCCGCCAGGGTCTTGTTGGGCGCCATCACCAGGGTCGGCTTCTGCACCCGCTGGATCATGTTGGCGACGGTGTAGGTCTTGCCCGAGCCGGTCACGCCCAGCAGCACCTGCTTGGCCAGCCCGCTTTCGAACCCGGCGACGAGTTTTTCGATGGCCCCCGGTTGATCGCCTGCGGGCTGGTAGGGCGCGACCAGCTGGAACCCCGCGGAAGCGGTCGTGAGGTCGAGGTCGGACGGAACGGACTGGCTCATCGGCAGGCAAGGCAACGGGCAACCCATGAGTCTACGCCCCGGGCGTGAGCGAAGCCTGCACGGCGGGCTCCGTCGCCCGGCGGGGACTTTTCCGACACGGCCCACCACCTTCCACCGATGCCATCGGCGCCGGCCCTCCGCCAGCCTGTTCCCACGCCACCGGGAACACGCGCCATGCACCGCAGACCTGCCGGCTTCACCCTGATCGAGCTCGCCGCCACGACGGCCATCCTCGCACTGCTGGCGGGGGTGGCGCTGTCGCCGATGCGGGCCTTCGTCGAACGCCAGCGCGCATCCGCCGCGACCTCCTCGCTGATCACCCACATGCAGCTGGCCCGGCTGTCGGCGATCGAACGCAACCGGCGCACCGTCCTCTGCCCGAGCAGCGACGGCGCCACCTGTGCCGCCGGTACCGACTGGAGCCAAGGCTGGCTGTTGTTCCTGGACGAGGACGGCAACCGCCGTCCGGATGCGGCGGATGAGATCCTGCGGGTGGAGCTGGCGCCGACCAGCAGCCACCTTCGCATCGCCAGCAGCGCCGGCCGCCAGCAGCTGCGCTACCTGCCCGACGGCACCAGCGCCGGGGCCAACCTGACCCTGTCCATCTGCAGCGAGGAAGGCGGCCTGCTGGCCAGGGTCATCGTCAACAACGCCGGCCGGCCGCGCAGCGAGCGCCCCACGACCCCGGCGCCATGCCCCGTGTGAGCGCGCGCCTCCGGAAATTTTCGCGCCAGGTGCTTGCCCTGCCGGAACGGGCCGCATACAATGCGCGGCCTCGCCCGAATAGCTCAGCCGGTTAGAGCACTTGACTGTTAATCAGGGGGTCGTTGGTTCGAGTCCAACTTCGGGCGCCAAATATTTCAATGACTTAGGGTCGCTTCGGCGGCCCTAAGTTTTTTCCGGCGTAGCCAGAACGTAGCCGGGCGGGGACTCCTCCATTCGTACCTGCTCCGCGTAGCGCTTCAGGTCATCCATCCCGAGGTGCGCGTAGCGTTGCACCATCGCGGGTGTCTGCCATCCACCGAGCTTCTGGAGGACATGCATCGGGGTTCCCCCCTGTGCGTGCCAGCTTGCCCACGTGTGCCGGAGATCGTGCCAGCGGAAGTTCTCGATCCCAGCGCGCTTGAGGGCATTTCGCCATGCCTTCGTGCTGGTCTTGAACTCGATTGGCCGCCCCCGGAACGTGAACACCCACTCAGGGTCCTTTCCCAACTGCTCTTCGATGACCTGCATGGCTTCAGCATTCAGCGGAACAGGAATCGCCTTCTTGCCCTTGGCCTCCGTGGCATCCACCCAAGCGCATTGGCGGTCCAGATCGACCTTGGCCCACCGCAGCCCCTTGACGTTGCTCTGACGCAGCCCCGTAGCTAACGAGAAGCGCGCCATAGCCCGCAGGTGGTCCGGCAGCTCTGCCAGCAGCCGCCCAGCCTCCTCGCGTGTCAGGTAGCGAACGCGGCCCTGTGGCTCCTTCAACAACCGGAACCGAGGAAGCCGATCGAGCCAGTCCCATTCCAAGGCGGCCCGCCTGAGGATCGCGCGCAGCACTTGCAGGCGCCGGTTCGTCGTGGCGTCGCTAAGCCCACTCCGCTGGCTTTCCTGCTTGTACCTGTCCACCACGTCGCGCGTGATTTGAGTCAGATCCATGCCTTCCAGCCGAGGCTGCCACCACCGAAGATGCAGCTTGTCATCGTTGACAGACTTCTTCCTCACCTCCTCGTTCAAGTAGCGAAGGACTGCTTCATCCCACAAGCGACGCGGCTTTACGCCGAGCCGTTGCTGCTCCCACAGTTCCGCCCGCCGCTTGTCGTGGTACTCCTGAGCTTGCCGTTTATTGGCAGTCCCAGTGCTTTCCGACACGCGATGACCGCTAACCGTGAGCTTGACCCACCAGTAAGGTGAGTCCTTGCGTTTGTAGAGTGACATTCTGAAATCTCCGAGCTGTCACCCTGCAACGCTCGCCGTTTGTAGTGTGCCCGAACGTAGCCGAGCAGGTCATCCTCGATGAACACCCAGCGCCGGCCCAACTTGGCGGCAGGAATGCGCCCATCGGCTGCACGTGCTGCAACCGTGACCGGGTGCAGCTTCAGAACCTCGGCGGCTTCTTGCAGGGTGAGGGTTTTCACCGCACGTCGACCCGCGAGCCTTTGAGCGCGCCGAGGGGTAGATGCTCCAGTCGCTTCGGAGTACCCGGACGCATTGCCTGTTCGAGGACTGCGAAGGGGTCGCCACCCTCAACTCCCAACATCACGTTGAGCGCAGGGCCGTACTGGGACCGCAGGCACTCGACCATGCGGGCATAACCAATCTCGGCCGACTTCTTGAGTGTCCGAACCTTGTCCTGGCGCTGCGAGAGGTAGGAGAGGCAGGGGTATGCGCCCGCGAGGTAGTCGCCCGCCCTCAAAAGTATGTCGTGCGGGATGATCCGCGACTTGCCCCGGAACTCGACCTCGACCCGGCACCATGGACTTTGCGGGTCCCCTAGTTGCT
Source organism: Thermomonas sp. (assembly GCA_036405455.1). Lineage (GTDB taxonomy): Bacteria > Pseudomonadota > Gammaproteobacteria > Xanthomonadales > Xanthomonadaceae > Thermomonas. The sequence continues at coordinate 2,780 of DASWXO010000009.1, forward strand.
TGCCCTTCTCGTACACCCGGCAGAGCTTGCCGTTCTGGCGCTGGCCGACGTATAGCGTTTTCCCCTTGTCAGACCCGAGATCGTCCACCAGCCGGGCATAGGGCGTGCGCCCACCCGTGTTGAACTGCCCTTCATCGAACCATGCGCGCGCCTTCGCGATGCTCACCGTGTGGCCGGAAAAATCATCGTGGGCTAGATCGATGCGCGTGATCCTCACCCCGTAGGCTTCACACCAGACGCGCACCGCGTTCCAGTCCTCGATGCGCGCGCAGCCATGGGCGTTCAGCTCAAGATGCGCCGTGCCGCGCTGATGCTCACCGCCATGACCGAGCAGGCCGAAACCACCGAGGTCAATCCGATGGTCGTAGCCCTGCCAGCCGCCGGGCCGCTCCTCCCACTCCGATCGAGGAAGAAGAAAGACGGACTCCACGATTGCCAGTCCAGCACTACCCGGCAGGAAGGTGCAGGCGAACCAATCGATATGCGCCGTTGACTGATCCCGTGAGGAACTTTCGCCCCGTGTTACTGGACGGGGCTCACACCCGATGGCGGCGCCGCCGCCTGCGTCCTCGCGCTCGAAACGCGCGCCCACGCAGGCCGCGGCTTGCGGCAACGGGGAAGTTTGATTCGTTGACATGATGGTGACTCCGGTCTGCGCGGAGGAGTCACGGCAAGGCTTGAGGGCGCTCCAATGACTCCGCCGCATGGTTGCGGGAAATCACAAGGAGGGGGCAGGCCCGAGTCGTCATGTTCTTTGCCTCTCAGCGCGGACCCTGCCTATTTCTGGTCCGTGCCTGTCTGGGCTGCGGTAGCTCCGTCAGCTCGAGGCTGCCGGCCCGCAATTCAACGATCCCCTTCGAGATCGTCCCGGCGCCATCTGCCAACACGCCGGAGACTCAATGCAATGTAACTGCTTGTGTGTGGTGAAGTTGCCATGCCGGGTACTGGGGCGTCAAGCGAGCGTTACCCACAGACTCCACAGCCTTGCTTCGCTCCGCGAAGCAACCCGTTCGTCGGTTCGGTTCGACGTAGCCGCCGAACCGACGCCCGGGCTACGGGCAGTGGCATCCGTGGACAACGCCTGATGCCCCTCCGCCAACGCAAAAAAAGAGCCCGCCTTTCGGCGGGCTCTTTCAAACACTCCATCAGCTACTTGCCCACCTTCTTGGGAGGCGGATTGTGCTCTTTGACCGTCGTTGCTGGGTGACGCTTTGCATAACTCTCGGTTACGAAACGCCCGGTCTTGGCGCTTCTGAAGTCCGGCGGGTTTTGTTTTTTGCTCATAACTGCTCCTAGGTTAGTCGCTAAAAATGGCCGACCTAGCTACCGCACCGCTTGGGGCGTCGGTTCACCGACGCCCCACCCCAGTTTCTTCGTGAGGCACCACCCAGATTAGTTGCTGGGCGGCGAGCGGAAGTGCTGACACACGTATTCCAACCGGCCCTTGCGGACGCGGGTGTATGCGTGGACGAACACCGTCTTCTTGCTGATAGCCATGTTGTCGGCCTCATTAAGAGGCGCAACAGACCGGAAGAGATGAAGCAAGCCGTTCGGACAATTGTGGGACCTAGGTCACTAGGCATCCCGCTAACAGTCTTATAGGATGTAAAGGTCCCTCGACAGGACTCTTGACAGTGCTCCAAATCTGGTGTAGTGCGGATCGCCTCTTGGGCCTCCGCCTATCCCGGGCCTGATGTAGAGGTACGCGCCAACGTACCTCTCATCGTAATTAGTCAATTTTTAAAAGATCGATATTTCCGCAGCCCCGCCCACACTGGCGGGGCTTTTTCTTGATGGGGTCGAGCCTACTACCCCGTCAGATCACAGCGTTGCAGATAACCCTGTGGATAACCGGTGCATATCGCAACTGACCCCAAGATGGCAGGCAGAGACTTCACTAGATCTACAACATCTAGTCATCCAACGGCCGCCCAAAGATAGGCCCCAGCATCCCCTAAGTCAACGCGAAAATCGTGCCGCTAAAGCGATTTAGCATCAGTGACTTAGGACAGTCTCAAGGGCTGCGATTCGGATAACTCTGGGGGAGCTAACGTAGCCAATTCGTAGCTAGACCAGAGTGATTGAGCCTGTTTTAGATCGTCTCGGACAGTGGGCGAGCCTTGCAGAGTGCAGGATTGATAGCTGTCCAAGAGAACTGTTAATCAGGGGGTCGTTGGTTCGAGTCCAACTTCGGGCGCCAGTCAATAAATAAGAAAGCCTGCGAGCCGATCGCGGGCTTTTTTATTGCCTTGCATACCCCCGCGGCGCCGACGCGATTTCCTAACCTCGGCCACCGTCGGAGCCAGGGCGTTTCCGGAGGCCGAACCGATCGGCGTGCCACAAGCATCGCCAGCACGCATACTAGGCCCTCAGGACCCCCAAGCCGGCGCGATGCGAACGGAACTCGAAGCCACCCTGCTGCACTGCCGCAACCTGCCCTCGCCTCCCGGCGTCGCCCTGCAGATCATTGCGCTGGCGCAGGATCCGAACGCCACGCTGGGCGCGGCGGCACAGGCGATCGGGGTCGATCCCGCACTGAGCGCACGCCTGCTGCGCGTCGCCAACTCCCCCCTGTATGCCACCCGCCGGCGCATCGAGACGCTGGCGCAGGCCATGGCCATGCTGGGCCTCAACGCCACGCTCAGCCTGGCGCTGGGGTTCTCCCTGGCCCACGGCCTGCGCGGCAGCAATGGCACGGCGCAGCAGCAGGACCGCATCTGGCGCCGCAGCGTGCTGACGGCGATCGCGTCCCGCCTGCTGGGCCAGCAGGCCAACCTGAAGCGCGGCGAGATGCTGATGCTCGCCGGCCTGCTGCAGGACATCGGCCGGCTGGCCCTGCTGAAGGCGATGCCGGAGGACTACACGGCGTTGTGCGCCGAGGCTACCGACAACGACGCCCTGCTGGAACTGGAACGCGCCCGCTTCGATGCCGACCACGCCGAGGTCGGCGCTTGGTTGGCACGCCGCTGGAGCCTGCCCGACTACCTCGTGGAGGCCATCGCCTCCAGCGAATCCAGCGGTGCGGAAGACCCGTTCCTGCGCTGCGTCCAGGCATCCGGCGCGGTGGCCGATTTGTGGCTGGCCAACCCCGAGACCAATCCGGACGCCCGCCAACGCGCGCTGGCGAAGGTTATTGCCATTACCGGCGGCGACAGCGAGATCCTCGACGAACTGCTTTCATTGATGGCCGCGGCGATGCCGGAGATCAGCGCCATCTTCGACGTGCACATCGACCATCCCGCCCACCTCGAGGCGATTTCCGAGGAAGCGCGCGAGCTGCTGATCCTGCGCAACCTGCGGCAGATCCAGGACGCCGCCCAGTCGCAGCAGGAAGTGCGGGCGACCGAAGAGCGCATGCGCCAACTGTCCGAGCAGGCGCGGCGCGACCCCCTGACCGGCGTCTACAACCGGCTGCACATGGAAGAAGTGCTGGAGCGCGAGTTCGCCGCGGCGGGAATGCATCCGCTCACCGTCGCCCTGATCGACCTGGACGACTTCAAGCAGATCAACGACCGCCATGGCCACCTGGTGGGCGACCAGGTCCTCCGCCAGTTCGCCCAGACCGTCCAGCGCACGCTGCGGAACACCGACCTCATCGCACGCTACGGCGGCGAGGAGTTCCTGCTGGTGCTGAATTATTCCAACGAGTCGTCCGCCAAGCTGGTGCTGCAGCGGCTGCTGGAGCAGGTGTCGAACACGCCGATGGCGGTCGTCGACGGGCAGCCCATTTTCACGACGTTCTCGGCCGGCATCGCCACCCACAACGCCGGCCCCGAAGGCCGTTTCGACAGCGTGCATGCGCTGCTGCAGGCCGCGGACGACGTGCTGTACGGCGCCAAGCGCGACGGTCGCAACCGGGTCCGCCTGCACGGCGCGTGACCGCCGGTGCGCCCGACGGTCAAGGGCGGCGGGGTTTCCGCTAGAATCCGCGGGTTTCCATCGCCCGGTGCCGCCATGTCCAACCTCGCCTATCGCCGCGTCCTGCTGAAGCTGTCCGGCGAGGCGCTGATGGGGGACGAGGACTACGGCATCGACCCGAAGATCCTGAACCGGCTGGCGCGCGAGGTGATCGAGGCGCGCGATGCCGGGGCCGAGGTCGCGCTGGTGATCGGCGGCGGCAACATCTTCCGCGGTGCCGGCCTGGCCGCCGGCGGCATGGACCGGGTCACCGGCGACCAGATGGGCATGCTGGCCACCGTCATCAACGCGCTGGCGATGCAGGACGCGCTGGAAAAGCTGGGCGCCAAGTGCCGGGTGATGAGCGCCATCAAGATCAACGACGTCTGCGAGGACTACATCCGCCGCCGCGCCGTGCGCCATCTCGAGAAGGGCCGGATCTGCATTTTCGCGGCCGGCGTGGGCAGCCCGTTCTTCACCACCGACTCCGGCGCCGCGCTGCGCGCCATCGAGGTCGGCGCCGACCTGCTGCTCAAGGCGACCAAGGTCGACGGCGTGTACGACAAGGATCCGAAGAAGCATCCGGACGCGGTCAAGCTGGACACCCTGACCTACGACGAGGTCATCGCCCGCAATCTGCAGGTCATGGACACCGCCGCGTTCGCCCTGTGCCGGGACGCCCGCCTGCCGCTGCGCATCTTCGACATGGCGCAGCCCGGCGTGCTGTTGCGGATCCTGCGCGGGGAGCCGATCGGCACCCTGGTGCGCGCCCGCGACTGAGCCCGCCGCGGGCGTAATTGTGTCCGCGCGACCGCGCGGGCACCCTGCCGCCATGGCAGGACACCACCACCACGACGGCACCCGTGCATTCGCCTGGGTGACCCTGATCAATCTCGCCTATACCGCGCTGGAAGCGGGCTACGGTATTGCGACCGACTCGCTGGCGCTGCTGTCGGACGCACTGCACAACTTCGGCGACGTGCTCGGCCTGGGCCTGGCCTGGGGCGCGGCGGTGCTGGCCAAACGCCCGCCCAGCGGCCGGCACACCTACGGCTGGCGGCGCGCCACCCTGCTCTCGCCGCTGGCGAACGCGATGCTGCTGGTCGCGTTCTCGGGCGCGCTGGGCTGGGAAGCAGTCCGGCGGTTCGCGCAGCCGCCCGAGGTCCCGGGCATGCCGGTGATGGTGGTGGCTGCGATCGGCATCGCCATCAACCTCGGCGCCGCCTGGCTGGTCCGCGACGGCCATGCGCACGATCTCAATCGTCGTGGCGCCTTCCTGCACCTGGTGGCAGACGCCGCGGTGTCGCTGGCGGCAGTGCTGGCCGGTGCGGGGATCTGGTGGCTGGGCTGGACCTGGCTGGACCCGGCAACCGCCCTGCTGGTGGCAATCGTGGTGGCCTTGGGCGCGTTCGGCCTGCTGCGCGACGCCTTCGCGGCGGCCATGGACGCCGTCCCGCGCGGAATCGACCGGGGCGAGGTCGAGGTCTGGCTGGCATCCCAACCGGGCGTGTCCTCGGTGCACCACCTTCACATCTGGTCGCTGGGGGCGGGCGGAATCGCGCTGACGGCGCACCTCGTCCGCCGGGCCAACGACGACCACGATGCGTTCATCGAACGGCTGGCCCGTGCCTTGGACGCCCGCTTCGGCATCAACCACCCCACCCTGCAGGTCGAGCGCGATGCCGGCGCGGTCCATGGCTGCGAACACACGGCATCGACCGGCGCCCCGCACGGCCACGCGCATGACTGAGGGCCCGCTGGCTCGCATATAATCCGGCGGTTATCCAAGGACCCCGGAGCAAGTCGATGCTGAACGAGATCAAGAAAGACGCGCAGGCCCGCATGGCCAAGAGCATCGAGGCGCTGCGCCACAACCTGGTCAAGGTCCGCACCGGCCGCGCTTCCACCGGGCTCGTCGATTCGATCAAAGTCGTCGCCTACGGCAGCGAAGTGCCGCTGTCGCAGGTCGCCAGCGTGTCGGTGGCGGACGCCCGCTCGCTGGTCATCACGCCGTGGGACAAGACCGTGGTCGGCGCCGTCGAGAAAGCCATCCTGGCCTCGGACCTCGGCCTGACCCCGAACACCGCCGGCACCACCATCCGGCTGAACCTGCCGGCACTGACCGAGGAGCGCCGCCGCGACCTGACCAAGGTGGTGCATGGCGAAGGCGAGGACACCAAGGTGGCCATCCGCAACATCCGCCGCGACGCCAACCACCAGGTGAAGGAACTGCTGAAGGACAAGCAGATCACCGAGGACGAGAGCGCCCGGACCGAGGCCGAGATCCAGAAGATCACCGACGCGGCGATCAAGGACGTGGACGACGTGGTGAAGGGCAAGGAAGCCGAGCTGATGGCGGTTTGACCGCCGTGGCCGGCGACTGCCACGCCCCGTGCAGCCCCTGGTATCCCCGTTGCCCGGCATGACCGGCCAGCGGGACATGTCGCCGTCGCCGGACGCCACCGGCGGCGTGCCGCGCCACGTGGCCATCGTGATGGACGGCAACGGCCGCTGGGCCCAGCAGCGCCATCGTCCACGCTTGGTCGGACACCGCGCCGGTGCCCGCGCGGTCAAGCGCAGCGTCGAGTTCTGCCTGGAGAAAGGGGTTGGCGCGCTGACCCTGTTCGCTTTCTCCAGCGAGAACTGGAACCGCCCGGCCGAGGAAGTCGGCGGGTTGATGAAACTGTTCCTCGGCGCACTCGATCGCGAGGTCGACGAACTGCATCGCCTGGGCGCGCGGCTGCGGTTCATCGGCGAGCGCGATCGCTTCGATGCCACGATCCTGGCCCGCATGCAGGCTGCCGAAGGACTCACCGCCGGCAACAGCCGCCTGCACCTGAACATCGCCGCGAGCTACGGTGGCCGCCAGGACATCGCCCGTGCCGCCCGCGCCCTGGCCGAGGACGTGGCCGCCGGGCGCCTGCGTCCCGACCAGATCGACGAGGACGCGCTGGGCGCCCGCGTGGCCCTGGCCGACCTGCCCGCGCCCGACCTGTTCATCCGCACCGGCGGCGAGCTGCGGATCAGCAATTTCCTGCTCTGGCAGCTCGCCTACACCGAACTGTGGTTCACCGACGCCCTCTGGCCCGACGTCGACGCGGCGGTATTGCAGGCCGCGTTGGACGACTTCGCGCGGCGCGAACGCCGCTTCGGCCTGACCAGCGCGCAGGTGAGCCCCCAAGTCCCCGGAGGACCGACGTGACCAAGACCCGCATCCTGGCCGCCCTGGTCATGGCCCCCGCCGCCATCGGCGCCGTCCTGTTCCTGCCGACCGGCTGGCTGATGCTGCTCAGCGCGGTGGTCTTCCTCGCCGCTCTCTGGGAATGGCTGAAGCTGTCCGACATCGACGACACGCTGGCGCGCAGCATCCTGCTGGCATGCAACCTCGCCCTGATGGTCGCCCTCGTCTGGGGGTCCCGCTCGCCGCACGCCGGCTCCTTGCCGCTGTTCCAGCTGACCGTGGTGCTGGGCGTGGTGTGGTGGCTGCTCGCCCTGCTCTGGCTGCGCCATTACGACTTCGCCTCCCGCCACGACGGCAACGCCCGCGTGTTCAAGCTCGCCGCGGGCACCGCCTCGGTGGTACCGGCCTGGTGTGCGCTGGCGGTCATCCATGCCAGCGAGCCGCACGGCCACCGCTGGCTGCTGCTGGCGCTGGCGCTGGTGTGGGCCGCCGACAGCGGCGCGTACTTCACCGGGCGCCGGTTCGGCGGCCAGTGGTTCGGCGGCCGCAAACTGGCACCGCGGATCAGCCCCAACAAGACCCTCGAAGGCGTCGCCGGCGGCGTCGGCCTCGCCATGGTGGTCGGTGTCATCGGCGCCTTGCTGATCGGCGCCCGCCTGGGCCAGCTGCCCGCGGTGGCGCTGGTGGCGGCATTCACCGTGCTGTTCTCGGTGGCCGGCGACCTGTTCGAAAGCCTGCTCAAGCGCCACGTCGGCGCCAAGGATTCCGGCACCCTGATCCCCGGCCACGGCGGCGTGCTGGACCGGATCGACAGCGTGCTCGCCGCGCTGCCGGTGTTCGCGCTCGGCAAGATCTGGCTGGGGTTCTGAGGATGCAGCGGGTTGCGGTCCTCGGGGCCACCGGCTCCATCGGCACGTCCGCGCTGGACGTCATCGCGCGCCATCCGGACGCGATGCGGGCCAGCGTGCTCGCTGCGGGCAGCAAGGTCGACGCGCTGCTGGCCCTGTGCCACGCGCATTGCCCCGAGCACGCGGTGGTGGCCGATCCCGCCGGCTACGCCGCCCTCCGCGATGGCCTGCGCGTCGCCGGCCTGCCCACGCAGGCGCACGCCGGCGGCGAGGCGCTGGATGCACTAGTCGCTGGCGATGCCTGCGACACCGTGGTCGCCGCGATCGTCGGTGCCGCCGGCCTGCCGTCCACCCTGGCGGCCGCCCGCGCCGGCAAGCGCCTGCTGCTGGCGAACAAGGAATCGCTGGTGCTGGCCGGCGAGTTGCTGATGCGGGACGCCCGCGCGCACGGCGCCACCATCGTGCCGATCGACAGCGAGCACAACGCGATCTTCCAGTGCCTGGCGGATGGCAACCCGCCGGCGCGGATCACCCTGACCGCCTCCGGCGGACCGTTCCGCGGCCGGACCCGCGCCGCCCTGTCGGCCGTCACGCCGGCCCAAGCCGTGGCGCATCCCAAATGGTCGATGGGGCCGAAGATCTCCGTCGACTCCGCCACCCTGATGAACAAGGGCCTGGAGGTCATCGAGGCCCACCACCTGTTCGCGGTGCCGGCCGACGCCATCCGCGTGCTGGTGCATCCGCAGTCGCTGGTGCATTCGCTGGTGGATTTCGAAGACGGGAGCACGCTGGCGCAGCTGGGCCTGCCGGACATGCGCACCGCGCTGGCGGTGGGGCTGGGCTGGCCGCGGCGGATCGCCTCCGGCGTCGGCGCGTTGGACCTGCTGGCGCAGGGCGGCAGGCTCGACTTCGAAGCGCCGGACCTCGACGCCTTCCCCTGCCTGGCACTTGCCTTCGCCGCGATGGCGGCCGGTGGCACCGCGCCCGCCGTCCTCAATGCCGCCAACGAAGAGGCGGTTTCAGCCTTCCTTCAGGGCCGGATCGCTTTTCTGGACATCCCCGATACCGTCGCTGCCACCCTCGACGCCTTGCCGATGCAGCCCGCCGACACCCTGGAGGCGCTGCTGGCCGCTGATGCCGAGGCCCGCACGACCGCCCGGACCCGGATCACCACCTTGCCCGCCCCCACCTTCCATCCATGAGCACGTTCTTCGGTTCCCTGTGGTGGTTGCTGGTGGCACTTGGCGTGCTGGTGACCTTCCACGAGTTCGGCCATTTCTGGGTCGCACGCCGCTGCGGCGTGAAGGTGCTGCGCTTCTCGATCGGCTTCGGCAAGCCGCTGTGGTCGTGGCGGGGCAAGGACGGCACCGAGTACGTCATCGCCGCCATCCCGCTCGGCGGCTACGTGCGGATGCTGGACGAGCGCGAGGGCGACGTCCCCGCGCACCAGCTGCCGCTCGCCTTCAACCGCAAGCCCGTGCTGCAGCGGATGGCCATCGTGGCGGCCGGGCCGCTGGCCAACCTGCTGCTGGCGTTCGGCCTGCTCTGGGCCATGCTGGTGATCGGCCGGCCGGACTATGCGCCGGTGGTGGGCACCGCGCGGGGCATCGCGGCCGAGGCGGGCCTGCGCCCGGGCGACCGTATCCTGGCGGTCGGCGACCGCGAAACGCCGACCTGGAGCGAGCTGGGCATGGCGCTCTCGGTCGCCGCGCTGGACCGCCAGCCGGTGGACATGCGCATCCGCCCCGCCGATGGGGGGGAAGCCACCCGCACGCTGCCGCTGCAACGCCTGCCCCGCGACGCCGACGAACTGCGCGCATTGGGCGAGATCGGCCTGGTGCCGCGCCACCTCCTGCTGCCGGCGCTGGTGGGCAGCGTCCGCGAGGGCACGCCGGCCTGGGGCGTGCTGGCGGAGGGCGATCGCATCACCGCGATCGACGCCCACCCGGTGTCGAGCTTCGAGGACATCGCCCCCTTGGTGGCGCGCTTGGGCGAGCGCGGCACACCCGGCATGGTGGAGGTGGAGCGCAACGGGGAACGCCTGGCCCTGGAACTCACGCCGCAGCGCATGAAGGACGAGGGCGGCCAGACGCACTGGATCCTCGGCATCACCAATGCCGCGGCGGGCACGCCGCCGCATGACGCGGTGCTCCGGCTGGCCCCGCTGGCCGCCATCCCGGCCGCGGTCCGCGAAACCGGGTTCCAGGTCCGCCAGCTCGTCGACATGATCGGCCGGGCGGTGTCCGGCCAGGTCGCCGTGCAGAACACCGTCTCCGGTCCATTGACCATCGCCCGGGCCGCCAACGACTTCGCCGCGCGCGGCCCGGCCTGGTTCCTGAACTTCCTGGCCCTGCTGTCGGTCAGCCTTGCGTTGATCAACCTGCTGCCCATTCCCGTCTTGGACGGGGGTCACCTGCTGTATTACCTTATCGAGCTGGTCATCCGCCGCCCGCTGGGCGAGCGGGCGATGGCCGTGGGCCAGTACGTCGGCCTTGCGATGATCGCAGGGCTGATGGGATTGGCGTTCTACAACGACATCCTGCACCTGGTGTCGTGATGCATCGAATCCCTGTCCGTGGCGCGCATGCCGCGGACTTTCCCGAAATGTGGCGACGCGGCCCCGCGTCGCCGGACCAGGCAGCTTGATAACAGGATGTTCCGAATGACCCGACCCTTGCCCCGCCGCCTGCTCTCCCTTGCCTTGGCCTCGGCGCTCTCGCTGCCGGCCTGGGCGCAGGTGGCGCTGACGCCCTTCACGGTCAGCGACATCCGCATCGACGGCCTGCAGCGCATCGGCGCCGGCACCGTGTTCACCTACCTGCCGGTGGAGCGCGGCGACACCCTCGACCAGGGAAAGGCCGCGGAAGCGCTTCGCGCCCTCTACAAGACCGGCTTCTTCGAGGATGTCCGTCTGGACCGCCAGGGCGGCATCCTCGTCATCACGGTGGTCGAGCGTCCGGCCATCAACAAGCTGACCCTGTCCGGCAACAAGGACCTCAAGACCGAGGACCTGCTCAAAGGGCTGAAGGAAATCGGCCTGGCGGAGGGTGAGACCTACAACCCATTGAACCTGGACCGAGTGACCCAGGAGCTGACACGTCAGTACAACAATCGCGGCAAGTACAACGTCCAGATCAGCCCCTCCGTGGAGCGACTGGACCGAAACCGGGTCAACCTCACGATCAGCGTGAAAGAGGGCAAGGCGGCCAAAATCCGCCACATCAACCTGGTGGGGAACAACACCTATGCCGAGGAAGACATCACCAAGTCCTGGGAGTCGCACACCAGCAATTGGCTGAGTTGGTATAAGCGCGACGATCAATACTCCCGCGAAAAACTCTCGGGGGATATCGAGAAATTGAATTCGTGGTATCTCGACCGCGGCCATGTCGATTTCAACCTGGAGTCTACCCAGGTCGCGATCAGCGGCGATAAGAAAGACATGTTCCTGACCGCGGGCATCACCGAAGGCCAAGTCTACAGCTTTGCGGACATCGGAGTCTCGGGCGAAACGATCCTGCCCAAGGCAGAAATCGAGACGATCGTTGCATTCATCAAGCCGGGCAATGTTTTCTCGCGCAGTCTTCTGGAATTGGCGACAAATGCCATAACCGCAAGACTCGCCAACATCGGCTACGCATTCGCACGAGTGAACCCTGTCCCGAATATCGACCGCGACAAGCGCACCGTCTCCGTGGACTTCCAGGTGCAGCCCGGCCCGCGCGTCAACGTGCGCCGGATCGTGTTCAAGGGCAACACGCGCACCGCCGACCCGGTGCTGCGCCGCGAAATGCGCCAATTCGAAGGCAGCTGGTACTCGCAAGCAGCGATCGACCGCGGCAAGGTGCGCCTGGACCGGCTGGGTTACTTCGAGGAAGTCAGCGTCGACAGCGAGCCGGTGCCGGGTACGGACGACCAGGTGGACGTCGTGTACACGGTCAAGGAAACCACCTCCGGCAGCATCGCGGCCGGCGTGGGCTACTCGCAGTTGTCCGGCCTCAACCTGTCTCTGCAGCTGTCCGAGAACAATTTTCTCGGCACGGGCAACCGCGTCTCCACCGCGATCACCCGCAGCGACTACCAGAAGCGCTACGACTTCTCCTTCGTGAACCCCTACTTCACGGACGAAGGCCTGTCTCTGGGATACAACCTGTGGTGGCGTGAATTCGACTACTCCAGCTTCAATGTCGCCCAGTACTCCACCAACAGCGGCGCATTCCAGGTGTTCTTGGGCGTGCCGCTCAGCGAAAGCGATTCCATTTCAGTGATGATGGGCCTGGACACCAATGAGATCTTGGCGCTGGCTGGATCCACTCCGCCACCTCTGGTGGACTACGTAGATGCCATTGGGCAGCGGACCTTCCACAGCTGGCGCGCGCAGGTGAGCTGGGGACGCGACACCCGCAACAACTATTTCACCCCGGTAGTGGGCGGCACACAGAGCATCTCGGCGGAAATTGCTCTACCCGGTTCCACAGTCGAATACTTCAAGCTCCAATACGACATCGCGAAGTACTGGCCGCTCAATCCGGCACTGGTGGTCAAGACCGGCCTCAATCTTGGGTATGGCGACTCCTACGGCAAGAAATTCACGCGCAATATTTGCTTCACCGCACCCACGCTCACGGATACAAACAATGACGGTATCGGCGACACCTACGTCCCCGGCCCTGCCGGTACGGACCCGTGCCTTCCAACCTCGTCGGACTACAAGAAGACCGTGACAGCGACGGGCCTGCCGTTCTTCGAGAACTTCTACGCTGGCGGCATTGCCTCCAACGGCAAGGTCCGCGGCTTTATAGACAACACGCTGGGGCCGGCCTATACCTCGAGCTTTGGCTACCGACAGCCACTAGGTGGCTCCATGCTGCTCGCCGGCTCGGTGGAGGCGATCTTCCCGAAGCTGTTCGACAGCCCGTCGGCGCGCGTGTCAGCCTTCCTGGACTTCGGCAACGTCTACGACGGCTACAACAACTTCAACGCCAGCGAGTTGCGCGCCTCGGCCGGCATCGCGCTGCTGTGGCGCTCGCCGATGGGCCCGCTGTCGATCAGCTACGCGCTGCCCATTCGCAAGAAGGACGGTGACCAGATCGAGCGCCTGCAGTTCAACTTCGGCGGCCAGCTCTGACCGGAGCGCCGGCATGAGCCTGCCGACGTTCGCCGCGTCCGAGCTCGCCGCGCGCTTCGGCCTGGAACTGCGCGGCGAAGACCGCACGGTCACCGGCGTCGGCACACTGGCCGATGCCGGCCCCGGCCAACTGGGCTTCCTCGCCAACCCGCGCTACCGGTGCCAGCTGGCCAGCACCGGCGCAGGCGTGGTCGTGCTGCGCGCCAACGATGCCGACGCGTTCCCCGGGACAGCGCTGGTGTCGCGCGACCCGTACGTCACGTTCGCCCGAATCGCCGCATTGTTCGAGCGGAAGCCTGCGCACGCGCCGGGCATCCACCCGACGGCGTTCGTCGATCCGGATGCCGCCGTCGATCCGACTGCTTGCATCGGCCCGCATGCCAGCGTCGGCGCGCGCAGCCGCGTCCACGCCCGGGCAGTGGTCGGCCCCGGCTGCGTCGTCGGCGAGGATTGCGAGGTCGGGGAGGACTGCGAGCTGCAGGCGCGGGTGACGCTGCTGACGCGCGTCCGCCTGGGCAAGCGGGTGCGGATCCTGCCCGGCGCGGTGCTGGGTGCGGCCGGTTTCGGCCTGGCGATGGACGCCGGGCGCTGGGTCAACGTGCCGCAGCTGGGCGGTGTGGTGGTCGGGGACGACTGCGAGATCGGCGCCAATACCACCATCGACCGCGGCGCGCTGGGCGACACCGTGCTGGAAGAGGACGTGCGTCTCGACAACCAGATCCAGATCGGCCACAACGTGCGCATCGGCGCCCACACCGCGATGGCGGGCTGTGCCGCGGTGGCCGGCAGCGCGAAGATCGGCCGGCACTGCCTGATCGGCGGCGCGGCCGGCATCCTGGGCCATCTGGAGGTCTGCGACCGCGTGGTGGTCACCGCGATGTCGCTGGTCACGCACTCGATCCGCGAGCCCGGCGAGTATTCTTCGGGCACGCCGTTGATGGACAATCGCAGCTGGCGCAAGAGCGCCGCCCGCTTCAAGCAACTC
>DASWXO010000010.1:0-15396 GCA_036405455.1 Thermomonas sp.
TCCCGCCTGACAAGGCCAGGATCCTCTGTACGGAGGAGTGGTTACGATCGAACAACTGGGCGATCTGCTGCAAGGACTCGCCCCGACGCCAACGATCCCACATCAGCGCCTTCTGGCTCTCGCTGTAGTAGATCCTTGTCCCGTACTTCATCTGCAACACTCCCGCCGCGCCAAGCGGCCTTCAGTGTGTTGCATCGATCAATTGAATCAGCGACCCACAGCGGACATTGCCGACCCACCGGGCTAGGCGCCCAATATCAGTCGTCCCACTCTTCGTTCCGCTTGGCCTCGCGCTGACGATCAATGCAGCCGCAGTCTTGGTCGTATATGCGTTCAAAGCCACTATGTCCGTCGTCCACGTCTTCGGAACGAACGGTGCGCTGACAGTTGTAACACTCGTAGTAAAAAGTGGTCATGAAGGACTCTACGGTCAGGTGACGGCACGCGCGATATGTTTCTGGCTAGCGAACAATTAGCTAGGCCGCCGCTGTAGCTTTGATGCGAAATTCTTGGTCGTGCTGCCCCTTTCTGACCTCGAAGACATCGGAGTGCTTCTTCAGCAGATCGGCGAAGTTAGAGGCGTTGTAAGTACTTTCGTCAAAAGTCGGGTCGAGCCGTTTAACCATAGGCCGAATCGCGGCCTTAAGAACCCATGGGTCTCCTCGATTCGCTGAAAGGCGCAAAATCGCTCTGCGAATCAAGTCGACAGGGTCAGCAGGTGCAGGAGCTATATCCTCGTTCGGGTCTTCGCAGGCGGCCGGCTTGGTGCCGTCTATCAGAAGGGACTCGTAGTATCTGAATTCGTGGCAGCTATGAGCCCAGTGGCGATTGGTTGTTGCTTCGCAGCCCACGCCCACCAACGTCTTTCCGGCAGCTTTGATCTTCTGTGCAACAGGCAGGAAATCGCTGTCGCCTCCCACGATGACGATCGTCGTGATGTGCGGAAACCGGATGATGTCCTCGGTAGCGTCCAGACATAGCTTGATGTCCGCACCGTTCTTTGCGGAGGCACCTGGCGGGAACAGCTGGATCAGTTCGACCGCGTTGTGCAGGAGGACTTCGCGGTATCGTGAGAACCATTGCCAATTGCCGTAGGCCCGGTTGATGGCCACCGAACCGAGCGAAGCTATGAATTCCATCAGAGCTTCGACGTCGATCACGGGCTCTTGATTGGTAAAGCGTGTTTGCTTGTAAGCGCCCACGCCCTTTCGGCGGTCCAATACGCTTGCATGGATATTTTCGAAATCCCAGTACAGCGCAACCGTCGACTGGTCCGAGCTTTGAAATGCGTTCATTTGCGTTGCATGCTGTGAGGAGTCGGCAGGCGTCCGCCGAATCATTCAGGAAGTGTTCCATCAGGGCTAGCGAACTCTCCACGACCCTTGCGAAGGTCGCTTACGATTTGCCTGACCGTGTAATCGAGATCAAGCTTCCGCCTTAACGCTTCATCAAGCTGTGCTCGAAACTCTTCGAAGGTCGCGCAGGAACGGGTCAACGCAACGATCTGGCCGATCATATCTGCATGGTTGCTTGTGGCGCGCCGGGAGCTGATCTCCATTTCCGTCAACCGCTGGGCCAATTCCATTAGGTCGGCGGACCGCCACTTGTGGAGCGTGGCTTCTTCCTCTGCAATCTCGGCCTCGGCAAGTTGTAAGGAGCGCTGATCACGCAGTTGGGTATGGAACGCCAGTGTTTGTCCGCTAGGCGTGCTGCGAAGAATGCTGCTCGTCTCTTGCCAGTCGGCCGGCGCTCGGGGATTGCTCGCCATGTATTGCTCTAGTGCCAACAGGGCCCACTCCGGGCATCGGCGGCTGCTCGGGCGGCCAGCAGGCATCATCCACGCCTGAAGCGTGCGCACAGAGACCTTCTTTCGTGTTTGCCTGCTCAGAATTGCTGCCACGTGGCTGTAGTCGCCGTTGTACGGGCCATGCAAAAGCTCGGACACCCGCCTTTGCGTGTGGGCATCGTGCACTAGTTGATGAAGCTCGTCGCGCAGTGCGGCGACGTGGGCAGCCTCGACCGAGGGGAGCCTTTCTCCCTCGAGAGAAATCACCCAGCCAGGCGCAGTCGAGTTATAGGCAATTCGAAACACCAGGCCTGTTGGCCTGTGCCTGGCAGTCGCTGCTCGATACGTATATTCCCAATCCATCTATGTCTCCGGTGTTCGCACAGTGTGCGGCACAATGTGCGGAAGTGCAACGCCGTTTGGCGTCTATGGCCTACGGGACCCAGGGGCGGGAGTTGAAGGCGTGCCGACGTCCTAAGCCGTATAGGCGCATTGGCAATGTCTGTTATTGGCCGAAAGCCGCCACAGAAACATGAAAAACGCCGGCCTTACGGTCGGCGTTATGCATGCACGGTGGGGTGGCACCCTCATGGGCAATGGCATCGAGTTCCGTTCTCGCCCCCGTCTGTGCGGGCGTAGCGAACTTCTCTACAGCGCCGGCAACACATCCCGCGTCAGCAACCGGAAGGTGAGCTGGTGCGGCTGGCGTTCGTTGTAGTTGGTGGTGGTGATGACCACCACGGCGCGCTTCTCGGGCAGCAGGAGCACGGCGTTGCCGCCGGTGCCGGCCATCAACGGGCTGGTGAGGGTGGCGTTGCCGTAGGGAATCTTCATCCGCCACCACAGGTAGCCGTAGTCGGCGTCGTCGCGCGCCATGGCGTGGGCGCTGAGCGAGTGGCGCACCCAATCGGCGGGGATGAGTTGCTTCCCTTGGAAGCGGCCGCCGTCGAGGTAGAGCTGGCCGAGCATCCACAGGTCGCGGGTGCGCAGGCCCAGGCCGCCGCCCGCCTGGGCCAGGCCCAGCGGGGAGAACTGCCACTCCGGGGCCGCGATGCCCAGCGGGCCGAACAGGCGGCGCTGCGCGTAGGCCTGCAACGGTTCGCCCACGGCGCGCTGGATCACCTCGCCCAGCGTGGTCACGCCGGCCGTGCAGTAGCGGAAGCTGCGCCCATGCGGGGAATCGGCCGGCTTCGGCATCCATGCGGGGAAGCCCTGCACGGGCAGGTCCGCGTAGAACTGCACCCAGTCCTCGATCAGGTACATGCGCTCTTCGTTGCCGCGCGAGAATTCGTTCTCGTCATTGCATTCCACCTGCGACGACATCGTCAGCAGGTCCTCCACGGTGATCGCGTCCTTGCGTGGGTCCGGATTGAGCATCCGTGCATGCCTGTCCGGCAGCAGGTCGAAGATCCGTGACTGCGCGGTCATGCGGCCGTCGGCAATCGCCAGCCCCGCCAGCATGCCGGCCACGGTCTTGGTGGCGGAGCGGGTGTTGCGGCGCGCCTCCGGGCCGCCCGCGTCGAAGTAGTGCTCGTAAACCACCTTGCCGTCCTGCGCGATCAGGAGGCTGGTGATGGCCTTGTATTCGCCCTGTTCGATGGCCTTCTGCGCTTGGGCAAACCGGTCGGCCTGTGCCTGCGCGGCGCAGGACGCCGTGGCGAGGGTGAAGCAGAGCAATGCGCGGAGCATGGGAATCCTTGTGCGGAGTGGCGTGTCCGCTGACGTTAGCGCCCGCGCAGGCGGGCATCTTGTATCCGGGAAACCTCGGCGCGGCTCAACGCCAGCCGGCGGAACGCGCCGGGCGTCATGCCGAATTCGGTGACGAATGCGCGGTGCAGGTGGCTTTCGTCCACGAAGCCCAGCGCGGCGGCGGCGCGCGCCACGGTGCGCTGTCGCGCGATCAGTGACACCGCCTTGTGCAGGCGCCGCTTGCGCAGGTAGTCGCTGGGCGAGAGGCCGTGGCGTTTGCGGAACGCCCGCGCTAGGTACACCGGGTGCAGGCCCGCGATGGCGGCGAGTTCCGCCAGCGAGGGCGGCGGCACGTCCTCGGCGTCCAGGCGCTCCAGCACGCGTTGCAACCCGTCGTGGTGGAGGCGCGCGGGCTGGCGCGACGCCTCGGCCAGCAGCTCCGCGAAGATCGCTTCGACGGCCAGCGGGGAGGCCGGTTCCCACTGCCGCACTTCGGCCAGCAACCGCAGCGCGCGCGCAAGCGACGGACGCGGCAGGCGCCGCGGCTGGTCGCCCAGCACATGGCCTTCGCACAGGCGCGCGAAGGCTGACGTCGGCATGGTCAAGGTCAGGAACAGGCCGTCGCGCGAGCGGAAGCGGTCGCGATGCTCGGTGCCGGGCGGGTTCAGGATCACCGCCGGCTCCGCGCACACCGGCGGCATGCCGGCGGCCTCGCTGACGTAGCGGCCGGCCAGCAATACGACGAGGTGCATGTCCGCGTGCTGGTGGCGCTGGAGCGCGTGCTCGGGAATCGTGGGGCGCAGGTAGGCGATGGCGAGGTCGGGCGTCGCCTGCTGGTGCAGTGCGCACCCCATCACGCCCGTCCCGGCAAGCCGCGGCACATCGGGCGCACTCATGGTGCAGGTGCGCAGGAGCAAAGATGAAGCTGCACGGTGGCTCCTGCGATGGTCCGACGGCGGCAAGCCTAGCCCTGCAACGTGCGCATGCCAGCGACCAGCCGATGAAAGCGAGGGGCGGCCGACGAAACAGGGAAATGCGGATTCAAACGGCCGGCCGGCGTCCCCGTTGCCTTGCGTGTGCGGGATATGGCGTAGCACGAGCGCAAAAAAACGCCGGCCTTGCAGCCGGCGTTGTTGCGTACGCGACGTGGGGACGCGTCAGTGGCCGGAGGCCTTGGAGGCCCCCAGTCCCGTCTCCGCCCGCACCTGCTGGGCCTTGAACGCGGCGCGTTCCTTGGCGGCCTGCGCACTGCGGTCGGTGATGGAGAAGAACCAGATGCCGACGAAGGCGATGGCCATCGAGAACAGCGCGGGCGAGGTGTAGGGGAACCACGCCGAGCCTTCCGGGTTGCCCAGGGTGGCTTCCCACACCGACGGCGACACCAGGGTCAGGCCCACCGAGGAGGCCAGGCCCAGGAAGCCGCCGATCACCGCGCCGCGGGTGGTGCAGTCCTTCCACAGCAGCGACAGGATCAGCACCGGGAAGTTGGCCGAGGCGGCGATGGCGAAGGCCAGCGACACCATGAACGCCACGTTCTGCTTCTCGAACGCGATGCCCAGCAGCACTGCCACGATGCCCAGCACCAGGGTGGTGATGCGCGAGACCTTCAGCTCCGAGGCGCTGTCGGCCTGGCCCTTCTTCAGCACGGTGGCGTAGAGGTCATGCGAGACCGCCGACGCGCCGGACAGGGTCAGGCCCGCCACCACCGCCAGGATGGTGGCGAAGGCGACCGCCGAGATGAAGCCGAAGAACACGTTGCCGCCCACCATCTTCGCCACCAGCACCGCCGCCATGTTGGCCGCGCCGGCGCCGCCCTTGATGGTGCCGGCGTCGGCCATCTCGGGGTTGGTCAGCACCAGGGTGATGGCACCAAAGCCGATGATGAAGATCAGGATGTAGAAGTAACCGATCCAGGTGGTGGCCCAGAACACCGACTTGCGGGCCTCCTTGGCATTGGGCACGGTGAAGAAGCGCATCAGGATGTGTGGCAGGCCGGCGGTGCCGAACATCAGCGCCATGCCGAAGCTGATCGCGCTGATCGGGTCCTTGATGAAGCCGCCCGGGCCCATGATGGACAGCCCCTTCGCGGCCGCACCCGCCGTTTCCTCCGGTGTCTTCGCCGCGGCGGCGGCCAGCTGGGTCTTCACCTCCACGCCCTTGGCGAACAGCGCCTCCGGGCTGAACCCGAACTGCGCCAGCACCATGAACGCCATGAACGTCACGCCGGCCAGCAGCAGGCAGGCCTTGATGATCTGCACCCAGGTGGTGGCGGTCATGCCGCCGAACAGCACGTAGACCATCATCAGGCCGCCCACGATCACCACCG
Source organism: Thermomonas sp. (assembly GCA_036405455.1). GTDB lineage: Bacteria > Pseudomonadota > Gammaproteobacteria > Xanthomonadales > Xanthomonadaceae > Thermomonas. The sequence continues at coordinate 5,802 of DASWXO010000010.1, forward strand.
CGATCCAGTACTCCAGCCCGAACAGCAGCTTGATCAGCGCACCCGCGCCCACCATCTGCGCGATCAGGTAAAACGCCACCACCACCAGCGTGCCGGACGCCGCGAACGCGCGGATCGGGGTCTGGTTGAAGCGGTAGCCGGCCACGTCGGCGAAGGTGAACTTGCCGAGGTTGCGCAGGCGTTCGGCCATCAGGAAGGTGATGATCGGCCAGCCGACCAGGAAGCCCACCGAGTAGATGATGCCGTCGAAGCCGCTGCTCATCACCATCGCGGAAATGCCCAGGAACGACGCCGCCGACATGTAGTCGCCGGCGATCGCCAGGCCGTTCTGGAAGCCGGTGATGCCGCCGCCGGCGGTGTAGAAGTCCGCGGCCGAGCGGGTGCGCGACGCGGCCCAGCGGGTGATCCACAGGGTGGCCAGCACGAACACGGCGAACATGCTGATCGCCACCCAGTTGGTGGGCTGCTTGTCCACTTGGCCGAGGTCGCCGCCGGCGGCCAGCGCGGCGTTGCTTGCGAGCAGGGCGGCGGACGCCAGCGCTGCCTTCATCGTCGATGCGTTCATCGGGCGGCGTCCTCCAGGATGCGGGCGGTGAGGCGGTCGTATTCGCCGTTGGCGCGGCGCACGTACAGCCCGGTGATGGCGATGGTGAACACGATCACGCCGAACGCGATCGGGATGCCCAGGCTGGTGACGCCGTCGCCGATCGGTTGCGCCAGGAACGCCTTGTCGAAGGCGATCAGGCCGATGAAGCCGTAGTAGACGACCAGCATGAGGATCGTCAGCGTCCAGCCGAAGCCGTTGCGCTTGCGCTTGAGCGCCTGGTAGTCGGGGTGGGCCTCGATGCGGGCCACCATCGGATCTTGGATGTCGGACATGGCGTGCTCCTCAGAAGCTGTACTTGACGGTGGCGTGGACGCGGCGCAGGTCGCCGTCCGCGCCGCTTTCCAGTTCGCGGTTGCCCCAGGTCAGCTCGGCGCCGACGTCGAGCTTCGGGAACGGCGAATAGATCAGGTTGGCGTGGATGGACTGCGCGGCCTTGGTGACCGCCAGGCCCGTCCACGCCGGATCGTTGTCCAGCTCGGCGCGGGAGAACATCAGGTTGCCGCGCAGCTTGGGGTTGAACACATGGCGCCACGCCACGAAGCCGGCCAGCACGCCGGTGGGTTCGATGTCGCTACTGGCCGCATCCAGGGTGCCGTCCGGGCCCAGCGCGAAGCCGACGTAGCGGCCGATGCCGTTGCCGCCCACCAGCATGTAGCGCAGGTCATCCTGCTGGCCGAGGTTGTATTTGCCGGACAGGCTCACGCCGTAACCGTTGCCGCTGGCGTGGGTGGTGGCCGTGTCCTGGCGCAGCTGGCGCGCGATGCCGGCCACGCTGACGTGGCCCCAGCTGCCCTTGCCGGTCCAGCGCACGGTGATGTCCGGCACGTTGCCGTCGTCGCTGGTGGTGCGGCTGGTGCTGCGGTACCCCGCGACCACCGTCTGCGGGTTTTCCAGCGAGGCCGACCACGCGCCGTTCGTGTAGCGCACCTGGGTCTGCCGCACGAACACCGTGCCCTCGGTGGGACCGACGAAGTCCACCGCGTCCGGCAGCGCCGCCACGTCCTGGAAGTTGGACCAGGTCTGGCCCGCGAGCCACTTGTCCCAGCTCACGTAGGCCTGCCGCAGGGTGACGCCGTGGGTGTTGGTGGACGCCTGGTTGCCCAGGTTGGCCATGCCGCCGCCGAACAGGTCGAATTCCAGGTAGGCGCGCGCCTTGTGCCCCTGCACCTCGGCGTCGCTGGCGAACCAGAAGCGCGAGAACTGCGCGTGGGTGTCGAGGTCGGTGCGCGACTCGTCCGCGCCGCCCACCGGGATCGCGCTGGGCAGGTAGAACATGCGGCCGGCGCTGCCGTCGGCGATCTCGCCGGCGTTCGTGCTGGTTGCCATCGCGTCGACCTTGATGAAGCCGCCGAAGCTGAAGCGGGCGTCGGGGTTGCCGCTGGCCAGGATCGGCGTCGACTGGATCTTCGGCTTGCCGTCGGCCTGTGCCACCTGTACCGCGTCCAGCTGGGCCTGCGTTTGCGCGATCGACCCTTGCTGCTGCGCGATCGCCGCCTGCTGTTGCTGCTGGGCCCCCAGCAACGCCTGCACCTGGGCTTCCAGCTGGGCGATGCGGGCTTCCAGTTCCAGCTCTTTATTGGCACGCCCCTTCGCGGTCTGCGCGAAGGCCGTGCCGGGCAGCAGCAGGGCTGCCGCGATCGCAAGCGCCAAGGGCTTGCGGAGCGTACGTGCGTTCATCGTTCCCCTCCCGGAATCAGTGCACGTTGCGAGGGTGCGGCGGCGCCGGGCGCGCGCCTATTCGCCATTGGTCGTAGACCGGCCCGGACTCGACCAAGGTCTAACGCAACTGCTGCGCCGCAGCAGCGGGGATGCGGCACACTGATGGCATGCGGCCACGCCTGCGTGGCGAATGGAGAAAGCACGATGAGCGACATCTATCCGGTGGCGCCCGGGTTCGCGGCCCGGGCCAACGTCGACCACGCCGCCTACGAACGCGCGTACGCGCAGGCGCTGAACGACCCCGATGCGTTCTGGGCCGGCCTGGCCACGCGCCTGGACTGGTACAAGGCGCCGACCCAGATCAAGGACGTCAGCTACGACCTGAAGGACTTCCGCATCCGCTGGTTCGCCGACGGCGAGCTCAACGCCAGCGTGAACTGCCTGGACCGCCACCTGGAAAAGGACGGCGACAAGGTCGCGCTGATCTTCGAGCCGGACAGTCCGGACGCGCCGGTGCAGAAGCTGACCTACCGCGAGCTGCACGCCCGCGTCTGCCAGCTCGCCAACGCGCTGCGCAACCTTGGCGTGGGCAAGGGCGACCGCGTCACCATCTACCTGCCGATGATCCCGGAAGCGGCCATCGCCATGCTGGCCTGCGCCCGCATCGGTGCGATCCACATGGTGGTGTTCGGCGGCTTCGCGCCCAATTCCATCGCCGACCGCGTGGCGGACTGCACCAGCAAGCTGATCATCACCGCCGACGAAGGCCTGCGCGGCGGCCGCAAGGTGCCGCTGAAGGCCAACGTGGACGCCGCGCTCAAGCTGCCCGGCACCAATTCGGTGGAGACCGTGCTGGTGGTGCGCCACACCGGTGGCGCGGTGGACATGCAGATGCCGCGCGACCGCTGGTACGACGCCGTGGTGGACAGCCAGCCCGCCACCTGCGAGCCGGAGCGCATGAACGCGGAAGACCCGCTGTTCATCCTCTACACCTCCGGCAGCACCGGCAAGCCGAAGGGCGTGCTGCACACCACCGGCGGTTACCTGCTGTGGGCGGCCTATACCCACGATCTCGCCTTCGACCTGAAACCGGACGACGTGTTCTGGTGCACCGCCGACGTGGGCTGGGTCACCGGCCACAGCTACATCGTCTACGGCCCGCTGGCCAACGGCTGCACCGAGGTGATGTTCGAAGGCGTGCCGAACTACCCCGATTTCTCGCGCTTCTGGAATGTCATCGACAAGCACGGCGTGACCCTGTTCTACACCGCGCCCACCGCCATCCGCGCGCTGATGCGCGAGGGCGTGGAGCCGGTGAAGAAGACCTCGCGCAAGTCGCTGCGCGTGCTGGGCAGCGTGGGCGAGCCGATCAACCCCGAGGCCTGGCGCTGGTACTACGAGAACGTCGGCGACAGCCGCTGCCCGGTGATCGACACCTGGTGGCAGACCGAGACGGGCGGCATGCTGATCACGCCGATCGCCGGCGCCACCGACCTCAAGCCGGGTTCCGCCAGCAAGCCGCTGCCGGGCGTGCAACCGGCGCTGGTGGATGCCGGCGGCGAACGCCTGCACGGTGCCGCCGAAGGCAACCTGGTGCTGCTGGATTCGTGGCCGGGCCAGATGCGTTCGGTCTATGGCGACCACCAGCGCTTCATCGACACCTACTTCAAGACCTACCCGGGCATGTACTTCACCGGGGACGGCTGCCGCCGCGACGCCGATGGCTATTACTGGATCACCGGACGCGTGGACGACGTGATCAACGTGTCGGGCCACCGCATCGGCACCGCCGAGGTGGAAAGCGCGCTGGTCGCGCACCCCAAGGTGGCCGAGGCCGCGGTGGTCGGGTTCCCGCACGACCTCAAGGGCCAGGGCATCTACGCCTACGTCACCCTGGTGGCGGGCGAGCAGGAGACCGAGGAGCTGCGCAAGGAGCTGGTGGCGTGGGTGCGCAAGGAGATCGGCCCCATCGCCACGCCCGACTTCCTGCAGTGGGCGCCGGGCCTGCCGAAGACCCGCAGCGGCAAGATCATGCGCCGGATCCTGCGCAAGATCGCCGAGGACGCGCCCGACCAGCTGGGCGACACCACCACCCTGGCCGATCCGTCGGTGGTGGAGTCGCTGGTGGCCAACCGCCGCCAGGCCTGACCCGCGACGCGCACGCCGATGCCCACGCTACTTATCGCCGACGACCATCCGCTGTTCCGCGAGGCGCTGCGTGGCGTCGCGCTGCGCCTGTTGCCGGACGCGGAGATCCGCGAGGCGGAGAATGCCGCCGCGCTGTACGCGCTGGTGGATGCCGAACCGGACGCCGACCTGCTGCTGCTGGACCTGAACATGCCCGGCGTGCAGGGCTTCTCGGCGCTGGTGCACCTGCGTGCGGTGCACCCGCAGCTGCCGGTGGCCATCGTGTCCGCCCGTGAGGAGCCGGAAGTGATGCGCCGCGCGCTGGACCACGGCGCGATGGGCTTCATCCCCAAGTCCTCCGACGCCGCCGCGCTCGCCACCGCCCTGCGGCAGGTGCTGGACGGCGAGCGCTGGATCCCGCCGGCCGCGCTGGCCGCGCGGCCGATGGCCGACGAGGAGCGCGCCATCGCCGCGCGCGTGCGCGAGCTGACCCCGCAGCAGTTCCGCGTGCTGCAGATGCTGTGCGCCGGCCTGCTCAACAAGCAGATCGGCTACGAGCTGGGCGTGTCCGAGGCCACCATCAAGGCCCACATGAGCGCGATCCTGCGCAAGCTGGGCGCCACCAACCGCACCCAGGCCGTGTTGCTGGCCGGCCGCCTGCTGGTGGAGCCGGATAGCGCGATGGTTCCTGCCGAGGACGACGCCGAGTAAAGGCGCGCGCCAGGGACGCCTGTCAGGCGGGCGAAGTCAAGTGCAATCGCCACTTCCTTTGCCGTCGCCGCAAGGATTGAAATAGCCGGAAGGCCAGGGGAGGGGATTGGCCGGGCGTTTCGGGCGACACGGAGGTTGCCCGTTTTGCCACCCTCACCCCGTGCGGCGCCGCGCCAATGCCAGCAGGGACATGCGCTGCCCCGCGTCCTTGCGCACGATACCCTCCCGCACCAGGGCCCCGATCGCCCGGTTCACCGTTTCCCGGCTGGCCCCGATCCGGTTGGCGATTTCCTGCTGGGTGAGCTCGGTGGGCACGCGCCACACGTCCCCATCGGCAATGGCATGGCGCTCGAGCAAGCCCAGCACGCGGTCGCGCGTGGACTCCAGCGCCATGCTGCGGGTCATGTGGGTACTGCGCCGGGCGCGCAGGGCGGCAAGGGAGAGCACGTGTTCCGCGAGGTCCGGTTGCGTGCGCAGCAACGTCCGGGCCGTGCGATTGTCCACGAGGATGCAGGTGACGTCCGTCAACGCCCGGACCGAGGCCGTGCGGGCGCCACCGTCCATCGACAGTTCGCCCAGCAGCTCTCCCGGCTCCAGCAGGTTGTAGGTCACCTCGCGCCCATCGGCGGCGGTGGCATGGACCTTCAAGCGGCCGAACAGCAGGAGGTAGAGGCCGGTGGAGGCATCGCCTTCGTGGAACAGCACGTCATTGGCGGCGTAACGCTCCAGCTGGCCATGCTCCGAGATCAGGGCCACGAGCGGCGGCGGGAGGCGGGGAGGGGGTTCAAGCATGGCGGGTTCCGGAAGCCCACTGGCGCGGGACAGGCCCGGCCTTGCGACGATGCCGCCCTGCGGCGGGTGCCTTCATTCTGCGGGTTGCCCCGAGGCGTTGCCACGGTGCGCCGCCAGGAACGCCCGCAGCGACGCCGGCTTCACCGGCTTGGTCAGCACCCGGTAGCCGCGTGCCTTGGCGGCCTGCTTGAGTGGTGCGCTGCCGTCGGCGGTCAGGAGGGCGCCGGGCACGTCGCCGCAGGCGGCGCGCAGCGCATCCAGCGTGTCCAGCCCGTCCAGGCGGTCGTGCAGGTGGTAATCCACCAGCAGCACGTCGGGGGCCTGCGATGCCAGCCCCAGCGCGGCGTCCACGGTGTCGGCGCACAGCACCTGCACGCCCCAGCGCCCCAGCAGTGCGCGCATGCCGGCCAGGATCTCGGCGTCGTTGTCGACGCACAGCACGCGCAGGCCCTCCAGGCCGGGATCGGGCGCCGTCGCGGCGGCCGGTGCCGGCGCCACGCTGGCCTCGCTGCGCGGCACGGTGATCGCGAACATCGAGCCGCGCCCGACCGTCGAGTGCGCGTCCAGCGGATGGCCCAGCAGGCGCGCGATGCGCTGGCAGATCGACAGGCCCAGGCCCATGCCGCGGCCGTCCCAGTCGAACGGTTGCTCATAACGGTGGAACTCGTCGTAGATCTGCCGCATGTGGTGCGCGGGGATGCCGGGCCCGGTGTCCCACACCTGCAGCTGCACCTGCGTCCCGCGCCGGCGCGCGGCCAGCACCACGCGGCCGCGCGGCGTGTAGCGCAGCGCGTTGGCCAGGAAGTTCTGCAGCACCCGGCGCAGCAGGCGCGGATCGCTGCGCACCACCAGCGAGGGCGCGTGCACGCGCAGGGCGATGCCGCGCGCGGCGGCCATCGGCGCGGCCTGCGCCGCCAGCTCGTGCAGCAGCTGCCCCGCATCGAGGTCGGCGAAGCGCGCGGTCAGCGCGCCGGCATCCAGCCGGGAGACGTCCAGCAGGCCGTCCAGCAGATCCTCGGCGGCGCGTAGCGAGGCGTCCACGCGCTCGGCCAGGTGGCGCTGCTCGGCGGCATCGCCACTCTCGCGCAGCGCCGAGGCGAACAGCCGGGCGGCGTTGAGCGGCTGCAGCACGTCGTGGCTGATCGCGGTGAGGAAGCGCGCGCGCGTCTCCTGCGCGGCCTCGGCTTCGCGCGTGCGCTCGGCCACGCGTTGTTCCAGCGTTTCGTTGATCTCGCGCAGCTCGCGCTGCGCGCGCACGTGGTCGGTGACGTCGCTGTAGCTGGTGGCGTAGCCGCCGCCCGGCAGCGCCTGCCCGCGCAGTTCGATCACGGTGCCGTCCGCGCGCAGGCGCACGGTGACGTGCGGGGAGCCGGCGCGCATGTAGCCGAGCCGCTTTTCGATCTGCGTTTCAACGTCGCCGTCGCTGAGTTCGCCCAGCTCGCCGCGCTCGATGTTGTAGCGGATCATGTCGGCGATCGGGCGGCCCACGTAGAGCATTCCGTCCGGGTAGTCGAACAGGCGCTGGTAGCTGCGGTTCCACGCGACCAGCCGCATCTCGCGGTCGACCACGCTCACGCCCTGGTCGATGTTCTCCAGCGTGGTGGACAGGATCTCGCGGTTGAAGCGCAGTGCCTGTCCGGCTTCGTCCAGCACCGCCACCACTTCCGCTACTTCCATGCCCGAGCCGTGCAGCGCGCTGGTCAGCACGCGGCGCGCCGAGGCGGCGCCCAGCGCCGCCGCCAGCAAGCGCTCGGTGAACTGGATCCACGGGCGGTCGGCCTGCGCGCCCGGCGCCAGTTCGATGCCGGCGCTCCGCGCCTGCTCCGCGAACGCGCGCTGCGCGGTGCGCTCGCCGACGATGCGCTCGGCCAGCGCCAGCAGCTCGCCCACGCGCACGCTGCCGCGCCAGTCGCCGCCGGCCAGCGTGCGCTGCGCGGCGTAGGGATCCAGGAACGGCGCGGCGCGCAGGCGTTCGTCCAGGCTGGGCCGCCAGCGCATCGAGCCCAGCAGCAGCGCGCCCACGTTGGCCAGCAGCGAGCACACCGTGCCGTGGGTCAGCGGGTCCCAGCCGGTCAGGCCGAACAGCTGCTGCGGACGCAGCCAGGCGATGCCGAACGGGCCGGCGTCCAGCCAGCCCGGGTCGAGCCAGCCGGCGCGGGTCATCGCCGGCAGCAGCAGGGTGTAGGCCCACACCGCGAAGCCCAGCAGCAGCGCGGTCTCCGCCCCGCGACGGCTGGCACCGCGCCAGTACAGCCCGCCGATCAGCGGCGGTGCGAACTGCGCCATCGCCGCGAACGCCATCAGCCCGTAGGCCGCGAGGTCGGTGTCGCTGGCACTGGCGCGGTAGTAGCCCCAGGCCACCGCGGCCAGCGCCACGATGGCCAGCCGGCGGATCCACAGCACGGTGGAGGCCACGTTCTCGCCCACCAGCCGGTAGCGCAGCAGCACCGGCATCGCGAGGTCGTTGCTGACCATGGTGGCCAAGGCCACGCTGGCCACGATCACCATGCCGGTGGCGGCGGAGAAGCCGCCGACGTAGGCCAGCAGCGCCAGCGCGTCGTGGCCGCCGGCCTGCGGCAATGCCAGCACGAAGCTGTCGGCCGGCACCGCGCCATCGCTGCCGAAGTTCGCCACGCCGGCCACCGCGATCGGCAGCACCATCACGCTGATCACGATGAGGTAGCCGCCGAACAGCCAGCGCGCGCGGCGGATATCGGCCACGTCGGCGCACTCCACCACCGCGACGTGGAACTGGCGGGGCAGGCAGACCATGGCGGCGAACGCGAGCAGCGTCTGTGCGACGAACCCCACGGGCGGCGCGCTGTCCACCAGTGCAAGGGTGGCGGCACCCAGCGGGATCGCGCGCGCGTCCAGCCACCACAGCGCGAACAGCCCGATCGCCACCAGCGCCACCAGTTTCACCAGCGACTCCAGCGCCACCGCCAGCATCAGGCCGGGGCGGTGTTCGGTGGCATCCACTTGGCGCGTGCCGAACAGGATCGCGAACAGCGCCATCAGCGCCGCCACGTACAGCGCGGGGTCGCCAAAGGCCGGGGCCTGCGCGGCGCGGCCGCCCAGCACGTCCAGGCTGATCGCCACCGCCTTGAACTGCAGCGCGAGGTACGGCACCGCGGCCACCAGCGCGATCACCGCCACCAGCGCCGCCATCCGCTGCGAGCGGCCGTAGCGCGCGCCGAGGAAGTCGGCGATGGACACGGTGCTCTGCGACTGCGCGATCAGCGCCAGCCGCTCCAGGATGCGCCAGCCGAACAGCATCATCAGCAGCGGGCCGAGGTAGATCGGCAGGTAGCCCAGGCCTTGCCGCGCGGCGGTGCCCACCGCGCCATAGAAGGTCCACGACGAGCAGTACACCGCCAGCGCCAGGCTGTAGACCACCGGCCGCAGGCGCGGGCTCCGCGGGTACACCGGGTGGCGGTCGCCGAGCCACGCCACGCCGAACAGCAGCGCGGCGTAACCCACCGATACCAGCAGCAGCGCCCAGCCCGGCAGCATCCGCGTCGTCGCCCGTGCCGGCCGTCAGAAGCCGTAGCGCAGGAAGCCGCCGTCCACGGCGAGGCACTCGCCGGTGACGTAGCCCGAGGCCGGCAGGCACAGGAAGGCGACCGCCGCCGCCACTTCCTCCGGCTCGCCCACCCGGCCCATCGGCGTGCGCAGCAGCACCTCGTCCAGGTAGTCGGG
>DASWXO010000011.1:0-15969 GCA_036405455.1 Thermomonas sp.
GGCGGACAAAACCGGCATCGCGCCGTCCACCGCGCTGGAACGCGTGCGACGGATGCGCGAGGCGAAGATCCTGCTGGGCTACCACGCCGAAATCGCGCCCGAGGCGCTCGGCATCGGCCTGCAGGCGATGGTTTCGGTGCGACTGGCGCGGCATTCGCGTGCGCTGGTGGACGGTTTCCACCGCCACCTGCTGGGCCTGCCGGAGGTGCTGGCCTGCTACCACGTGGCCGGCGCGGACGATTTCCTTGCCCACGTGGGCGTGCGCGACAGCGAGCACCTGCGCCAGTTCACCCTGAGCGCGCTGACCGAGCGTGAAGAGGTGGCCCACATCGAGACCCGGCTGATCTTCGAGTTCCAGCGCAACGTGGAGCTACCGCCGGCCCCTTGAAGGCCGGTCCAGCCAGCACCGCGCCTAGAGCATGTCGATGTCGCCCAGCGCGCGGATCAACCGGCGCGCCCGCTTGTCGGGCTTGGTCTCCGGCGGCTGGAAGCCGGCACGCTCGGCGGCGCGCTGCGCACGCGCCTGCTCGCGGGCCAACCGCGAGGCATCCGACTCGCGGTACAGGGCCTGCGCCACGCTGGCTGGCCCGCGGACGCTGCTCAGCGCCAGCACTTCCACCTCGAAGCGCTCCTCCAGCCGCTGCACGACCAGCGCATCGCCGGCCCGGACCCCGCGCGAGGGTTTCGCCCGCTGCCCGCCGACCTCGACCTTGCCGGTCTCGATGGCGTGCTTGGCCAGCGCGCGGGTCTTGAAGAAACGCGCGGCCCACAGCCAAAGGTCGAGGCGGACGCTGGCGGTGTCGTCTGGAGTCGGCATGCGCAGATTTCTGCTGCTTCGCAAACGCAAACGGCCACCCGGAGGTGGCCGTCGTGCGGATCGCGGAAGCGCCTTACTCGGCGGCAGCGGCCGCCGCCGCGGCCTTGGCCTTGGCGTTGCCGGCCAGGTCTTCCTTGATGCGCGCCTTCTTGCCTTCCAGGCCGCGCAGGTAGTACAGCTTGCTGGCGCGCACGGCGCCGCGGCGCTTCACTTCCACCGAGTCGATGGCCGCGCTGTGGGTCTGGAACACGCGCTCGACGCCGAAGCCATGGGAAATCTTGCGCACGGTGAAGGCGGAGTTCAGGCCGGCGTTCTTCTTGCCGATCACCACGCCCTCGTAGGCCTGCACGCGCTCGCGGTTGCCTTCCTTCACCTTGACGTTGACGATGACGGTGTCGCCGGGACCGAAGTCAGGCAGCTGGCGCGAGGCCTGCGCGGTTTCGAAGTCCTGGACGAGGGTGTGGATCGAGGGCTTGTTCATTGGGATCAACCTGTGGATTCGTGTTGCGTGCGTCGGCACGCGCCTGTTGGAGTCGTTGTTGCGCGAGTGCACGTGGACCCGCGTCATGGCACTGGTGTTGCACTGGGTCTTGGCCCAGCCGCGCATTATAGCGGGAAATTCCGTTGCGTGCCGATGGGTTAGGCATCCCCGTCCGGCGGCTCGCCGGCCGCCGCCAGCCACTGCGCCCGGAACGCGGCCAGCAGGGCGCGATCGGCCTTGGACAGGGCCGCCTCGTCCAGCAGGTCGGGGCGGCGCAGCCAGGTGCGGCCCAGCGACTGCTGCCGGCGCCAGCGCGCGATCTCGGCATGGTTGCCCGACAGCAGCACCTCCGGCACCGTGCCCAAGGCGTGCTGCACCGGCCGGGTGTAATGCGGGCAATCCAGCAGACCGTCGCCCTCGAAGCTGTCCTGGACCGCGGACTCCGCGTCGTTGAGGGCCCCGTCCAGCAGCCGCGCCACCGCATCCACCAGCACCGCCGCGGCCAGTTCGCCGCCGGACAGCACGTAATCGCCGATCGACACCTCCTCGTCGACTTCGGCCTGCAGCAGGCGCTCGTCGACGCCCTCGTAGCGCCCGCACAGCAGCACCAGCCGCGGCAGCGCCGCCAGCTCGCGCACCTTGCGCTGGTCGAGGCGGCGACCTTGGGGGCTCAGGTAGACCACCCGCGCCGGGGCGGGATCGGCCGCACGGGCCGCATCGATCGCCGCACGCAGGGGATCGACCAGCATCACCATGCCGGGCCCGCCGCCGAACGGCCGGTCATCGACGCGGCGGTAGTTGCCCTCCGCGTGGTCGCGCGGATTCCAGCCGTGGATCGACAGCAGGCCGCGCTCGCCCGCACGCCCCACCACGCCGTGGGAAGCGAGCTGGGCAACGAATTCGGGGAACAGGCTGACGATGTCGAAGCGCATGGCCTCTCCGGTGGCGGATCGTCGCGGTCGCGCAGGCGCGCGCCGCAACGGCGCGGATCAGAACTCCGCGTCCCAGTCGACGGTGACGACACCGGCGGCAAGGTCCACGGCGCGGACGTAGTCCGGCTGCACGAACGGGATCATCCGCTCGCGGTCGCCCTGCGCCACCAGCACCTGGTTGGCCCCGTTGTCGAACAGGTAGGCGACGCGACCGAAGTCCACGCCCTCGACGTTGACCACGCGCAGGCCTTCGAGGTCCACCCAGTAGAACTCGCCCGGCGCGGTCGGCGGCAATGCGGCACGCGGCACCAGCACCTCGGTGCCGCGCAGCGCATCGGCCGCGTCGCGGTCGGTGATGCCGGGCAAGGTGGCGATCAGGCCCTTCGCCCCTTCACGCACCTTGGCGCCGTCGCAGGCACGCTCGACGCCGCGCGCGTCGCGCAGCGTCCAAGGTTGGTAGCGGGCGATGGCGTGGGCGGGGTCGGTATAGCTTTCCAGCTTCACTTCGCCACGCACGCCGAACGCACCGTGCAGCCGGCCGACGGGAATCATCCGCTGACTGCTGTCCGGTGCATCCATGGGAGCGAGGCGTCGCGGGGCCGCGCGCTGGCGGCCCGACGGACTCAGGCGGCCTTGGCGGCCTGCTTGTACAGGTCGGCGACCTTCTCGGTCAGCTGGGCGCCGTTGTCGACCCAGAACTTCATGCGCTCGAGGTTCAGCTCGACGCGCTTTTCCTGGCCCTGCGCCACCGGGTTGTAGAAGCCGACGCGCTCGATGTTGCGGCCGTCGCGGGCGCTGCGGCTGTCGGTGACGATGATGTGGTAGAACGGGCGCTTCTTGGCGCCGCCACGGGTAAGGCGAATCTTGACCATTGCGGTTTCTCGGTGTTGCCCAGCGGCCGGGATGGCCGGGTAAGCCGGCGATTATAGCCTGCCGGGCGGCTCCGTGGAACCTCCCCCTGCCGATGCGGCGGCTTCGGCGGCCGCGATGCGCTCGGCGCTGGGGGGATGGCTGGAGAAATAGCCCGCCGTTTCCGCCGGATCCCCCGCGCGGGCGAGTCGTCGCAGGAGGCTGGCAAACGCCCCCGGGGTCCGTCCGTGGCGTTGCAGCAACACGAAGGCATAGGCATCCGCCTGGCGCTCATGTCCGCGGGAGAAGCGGCTGCTCAGCAGTGCGGCCGGCAACCCGACCGACAGCGAGGATCCGGAGACATCGCCGAACAGGACGCCAGCCAGCAGGAGCGCGGAGGAGCTCTCCAACGCCCCCCGCATCGCATGGCGATGGACGTGGTGGCCGGCTTCGTGCGCGAGCACGGCCAACAACTCGTCGTCGGATCCGGCCAGCTCGACCAGCTCGTCGGTCACGAAAATCCGGCCATCCGGGAGGGCGAACGCGTTGGCGCCCAGTCGCCCGCCGCGGACGAACGCCAACGCCATCTCCCCTGCCCGCGGCTCGCGCGCCACCAGCGCCCGGAACTGCCTGGCAAGGCCTGCCTGCCGGACAGCGGGCAAGGCGGTGGGGCGGATGCCGGCATGCTCGAGCAGCGCCAGCACCTGGTCGCTGGCATGGCGCTCGATGGAACGGGGCATCCGCTCCGCGACCAGGCCCGCGGCGAGTGGCACCCCCACCAAGGCGACGGCGAGCACCAGCGACACCACCGCCATTGCCGACGCCACCATCATCCAGCGCCGACGCTCCAACCAGTCCGCCGAGCGCTCGATCCAGCCACCGCCGCCGGGAAACCATGCATCGAACAGGGGGGCGTCCGCGACCTCCAGCTGGCCACAACCCGGCCTGCGCAGGATCCGGGGAGCGCGCCCAAGCCGCGGCGTGATGGTCGTCTCCGCCAGCGGCCAGGCCTCCGCCGGAACGTCCGCATCCGGCCCGACCGGCTCCACGAGCAGCGACCGCCCGTCCACCGACAGGCGCAGCGAGACCCGCAGCGCGCGGCTGGAGCGTCCGTCGAACCAGTCCGCCTCCACGCCGATCAAAGGCCCAGGTCCAGCCCTGCGTCCAGCGCATCGACCAGCTCGGCGCCGGTCGCGTCGGCCCGACTCTCGGAGGCCGCGACGAACTCATCGAAGTCGCCGCGCGCCACCAGCGTGAATCGGGAGGCGCGATAGCGCGCAAGCCGGACCATCGCCCAAGGCGTCGCCAGGCCCAGGGTGACGACGATCGCGACGAGGTTGCTGAAGTACAGCCACGCCATGTCGCGCACGCGCAGCGTGCTGACGAAAGCGTGGCCCGCCAAGCTGGTGTTGTTCCACATCAGATTGGCGTAGCGCACGCGCATGAAGACGATCAAGGCGAAGAAGCTGCCGTACAGGCCGAGCATCGCCAGCACCATCGTTCCACCCAGCACCGCCTTGCCTGTGGCCGTGTCGCCACCCACCGCCGCCGCCGCGCCGATGACGAACGCGAACACCACCAGCATCGCGATGCCACCGCCCAACATCATCAGGTACGTCGGAATGTATTGCCCGGTCCTGCCCGAGAACTGGAAGCGCTTGCTCCCGAACCGGTGCCCCTCCACCACGAAGGCATGCTGGCGGCGCTTCATCGCCGGATACAGCAGGGACAGCGTGAGGCCGCTCAACCACGGCCACAGGAGGAACGGCCCGTAAGCCTCGCCCGGATCATGATCGAACCGGAAGCTCAGGCCCCGCCAGGCCGAATTCCTGGCCCGGAACCGCAGGCTCCAGACGATCAGCGCCGGCATCAGCAAGCCGATCGTCAGCACCATGAGCAGGTACAGCGCCGGCATGAACTGGGCGCTCAGCACCAGGCAGATCACGACCGCATAGGCGATCAGCCGTCCCTTCAGGATGGCGATGGGCGAGGCCAGGTACTCGAAGCTGGCGCCCGCAAGGCGGGTATGGGCATAGAAGTAGCGCTCCGTGCGCACTTTCGCCCACGCCGAATAGATGCCCAGGGTGACGATGCTGAGCAGCAGGTTGACGAACCAGATGCCAAAGTACTCGCCCGCCCGGCCGCTGAAGACGGGCTGGTGGCGCTGTTCGGACGGCAGGTCGCCGGACGCATGGAAGTCGCCGGCGGGAGCCGCCGGGATCGAATCAAGCATGGAGATTCCCCCGAGGGCCGGATGCACCGGCCAGCCACGCAGTCCGGCGCGCATCCCGTGCCCGGCTCCCCACCGGACACGGCGACCTTACCCGATCGACCGCAGGAATTGCAGGTGGCAGGGACGTTCGGCGTCGATCAGCGGAACGGCAACCCGCCGCGGCCGCCCATCATCCCGGACAGGCCGCGCATCATGCCCTTCATGCCGCCGCGGCCCAGCTTGCCCATCATCTTTTCCATCTGCTGGTACTGCTTGAGCACCTTGTTGACGTCGGCCGGGGTCAGGCCGGCGCCGCGGGCCACGCGGGCGCGGCGGGAGCCGTTGAGCAGGTCAGGGTTGCGGCGCTCTTTCTTCGTCATCGAGTTGATGATGGCGATCATGCGCGGCACTTCCTTGCCGGTGACCTGCTGCTTCACCGCATCCGGCAGCTGGCCGACGCCGGGCAGCTTGTCCATCAGCCCGTGCAGGCCGCCCATGGCCTGCATCTGCTCCAGCTGGTCGCGCATGTCGTTGAGGTCGAACTTCTTGCCCTTGGCGACCTTCTCGGCCAGCTTGGCGGCCTTGTCCTTGTCGACCTGCGCCTCGACCTGCTCGACCAGCGACAGCACGTCGCCCATGTCGAGGATGCGGCCGGCGGCGCGATCCGGATGGAACACGTCCAGGCCGTCGGGCTTCTCGCCGACGCCGACGAACTTGATCGGCTTGCCGGTGACGTAGCGCACGGACAGCGCCGCGCCGCCGCGGGCGTCGCCGTCGGTCTTGGTGAGCACCACGCCGGTCAGCGGCAGCGCCTCGCCGAAGTGCTTGGCGGTGACCGCGGCGTCCTGGCCGGTCATGGAATCGACCACGAACAGGGTTTCGATCGGGTTCACCGCGCCGTGCAGCGCCTTGATCTCGGCCATCATCGCGTCGTCGATGCTGGTGCGGCCGGCGGTGTCGACGATCAACACGTCGACGAAGGTCTTGCGGGCTTCGTCGATGGCGGCCTTGACGATGGCTTCGGGCTTCTGCGCCGCGTCGGACGGGAAGAACGCCGCCCCCACCTGCCCGGCCAGCGTCTGCAGCTGCTCAATGGCGGCCGGGCGGTAGACGTCCGCCGACACCACCATCACCTTCTTCTTGCGCTTGTCCTTCAGGTGCTTGGCGAGCTTGCCGACGGTGGTGGTCTTGCCCGCGCCCTGCAGGCCGGCCATCAGGATGACCGCCGGCGCCGGCACGTTGAGGTTGAGGTCGGACGCCTGCGCGCCCATCACCGCGGCCAGCTCGTCGCGCACGATGCGCACCAGCACCTGGCCCGGCGTCAGCGAGCGCATGACCTCCTGGCCAACCGCGCGCACCTTGATGCGCTGGACCAGCGCCTGCACCACCGGTAGGGCCACGTCGGCCTCGAGCAGCGCGATGCGGACCTCGCGCACGGCCTCGCTGATGTTGGATTCGGTCAGGCGGCCGCGGCCGCGCAGGCGCTCGACGGTGCCGGACAGGCGCTGGGTCAGGGATTCGAACACGCGGGGACGACCTTTCGACGGGAAAGCGGGAACACACAAGTATAGCGGCAGCAAGCCCCGCCCCATCCCCCGCCGCGCCGTTTCGAGAGCCGGCCGTTCTGGGCCGGCGACCGCCTGTGCGACACTTCGCGCATGTGGATCATCCTGACCGCGCTCGCCCTTTACCTGGCCGCCGCCGCCTGGCTGGCGCAAGACGCCCGCCGCGGCGCACCCGGCACCGGACGCGGCTGGCTGCTGCCCGCGGGCCTTGCCCTGCTGCTGCACGCCACCGTGCACTGGGTAGTCTGGGAATGGCGCGGCGCCAACGACCTGCACTTCTTCGGCGCGCTGTCGCTGGTGGGCCTGGGCATGGCGGCGTTGACCGCGCTCGTGGGCGCCACCGGCCGGATGCGGGCGCTGGGCGTGGTGGTCTTCCCGATCGCCGGCATCGCCTTGCTGGCCTACCAGCTCTACGGCCATTCCGGCCCCACCGAGGTACTGGACTGGCGATTGCTGCTGCATGCCTGGCTCGCGCTGCTGGCGTACGCCACGCTGGCACTGGCCGCGCTGCTGGCGGTGTTCCTGTGGGCGCAGGAGCGCGCGCTGCGACGACGGGAATTCCACGCCTGGCTGCGCGCGTTGCCGCCGCTGACCGAGCTGGAGACCCTGCTGTTCCGCACGATCGCCGTCGGCTTCGTGCTGCTCACCGCGACGCTGCTGACCGGCGTGCTGTTCGTCGAGAACCTGCTTGCCCAGCACCTGGTCCACAAGACAGTGCTCAGCGTGCTGTCGTGGCTGGCGTTCGGCGCCCTGCTGCTGGGCCGCTGGCGCCACGGCTGGCGCGGCGCGCGTGCAGTGCGCTGGACGCTGGCGGCGATGGCGCTGCTGGTGCTGGCCTTCTTCGGCAGCAAGTTCGTGCTGGAGCTGGTCCTGCACCGCCCCGGCTGAGGGCTCGCCACACCGCTTCGTCGCCGGTGGCGGCGCTTCGTCGCAATCCGCTGTGAATGTCCGGCCGCCGTGGCCAGACTCCCCGCAACTCAGGCATCGGGAGCGGGACATGGCGAAGGCAAGGACGTGGCTGCGGCGCAGCGGCATCGCGCTGGCGCTGCTGGTGGCAGGCGCGATCGCGGTGGACGTGGCCACCTACGACCCGGACCCCTGGCTGGCCGACTACGGGCGCCTCAAGCACGCCATGGCACAGGGCTATGCCAACCTCGATTGGCAGGTGGCGCGACGCGGGATCGACCTGCCGGCGCTCGATCGCGAGACGACCGCCGCGCTGCGCGGCGCCCATTCGCACGTGCGCGCCTTCCTCGCACTGCGCGGCTTCGTGCGCCGCTTCGACGACCCCCACTTCCGCTTGCGGCCGGGCGAACGCCCGGCGCCGCCCACCACGGTTGCGACCGACGCCGCGACCGCCGAGGACATCGACCCGCCAGCCGGCCCGGATTGCGAGGCCGCCGGCTATGAAGAGGGCGACCACGCGTTCCGCGCCCCGTTCGCGCGGCTGCCCGGCTGGCGCCCGCTCGGCGGCGGCGACTTCCCCATCGGCATCATCGGCGCCACCGGGGTGCTGCGCATCGCCCAGTTCGGGGAGGACCGCTACCTGGCCGCGTGCCGGGCGGTGTTCCGGCCCGGCATCGGCGAACGCGCGCTCCAGCTGGCGGTGCGCGCGCGCCAGCAGGCGGCCCTGCGGCAGGCCATCGGCCGCCTGCGCGCGGAGGGCGCCACCCGCCTGCTGGTGGATGTCAGCGGCAACGGCGGCGGCACCGAATGGGTGTCCGACGTGATCGCCCTGATGACGGACAAACTCCTGTCGCGCCGCGAGCCGCGGATCGTCGGCGCCACTTGCGACCGCAGCGTCGTCTGGCAGGGCCGGCGGCCGCCCTGCGAGGAGTTCGCCCCCGGCAGCAGCGCGCGGGCCACCCTGCAAGGCGACGGCACGTGGCGCGGGCCACTGTGGGTGCTGGCCGACCGCGGCACCGGCTCCGCGGCCGAGGATTTCGTGGCCTGGCTGCGGCAGAACCGGGTGGCGACGGTGATCGGCGCGCGCACCGCCGGGGCAGGCTGCGGCTACGTCAACGGCGGCGACCCGGTGCGGCTGCGGGTCGTCCCGGTAGACGTGTGGATGCCCAACTGCGCCCGCTTCCTGGACAACAGCACCAACGAAATCGAGGGCCTCGAGCCGGATCTCCCGCTGGACCTGCAGGACGAGGACCGCGCGACCACGGCGCTGGCCAAGCTGCTGGGATGATGCGCCCGAGAATACGATTGCAGATCGAATAATTGCATTGACAAATATTGCATGGGGTAGCAATATGCCGCCCCATGAACGACCCGTCCACCTCCGCCGGCCCCTGCAGCGGCTCCACCCTGGGCCTGCTGTTCCGCCAGCTGCGCGACGCCATGTGGGCGCGGATGGAGCGCGAGCTGGCGCAGGCCGGGCATGACCTGACCTTCAGCCAGTACATCGCCATCAAGAAGCTGGCCGATGGCACCAACGCCAGCGTCACCGATCTGGCCCGTGCCGCCGACCTCAACCCCGGCGCGATGACCCGCCTGCTCGACAAACTGGAGGCGCGCGGCCTGCTGGCCCGCGTGGCCGATCCCCGCGACCGCCGCGCCCTGCACATCCACCTGACCGACGCCGGCCGCGACCTGTGGCGGGACGTCGACCAGTGCGGCCGCCGCGTGCGCGAGCGCGCGTTCCACGGGATGGACGAGGCCACCCGCGCCCAGCTCACCCGCCTGCTGGAGCAGGCCCGCGACAACCTGCTTTCCCCGGACTGACCCCATGCCCCGACTCTCCCCCCTCGCCTTCGCCCTCGGTGGCGCCCTGCTGCTGGCCGGCTGCGCCAGCAGCGCGGGCCTGGCCCCGCAGGGCACGCCGCGCGATGCGTCCACCCTCGAGGCCGGACGCGCCCTGTCCGGCGCCCCGCTCTCCGCCGCGGCCTGGCCGACCGACCGCTGGTGGACCGCATTCGGCGACACCCAGCTCGACGCCCTGGTCGATGAGGCCTTGGCCGGCTCGCCTTCGCTGGACGCCGCCGCGGCGCGCGTTCGCAAAGCGCAGGCACAGGCCGGCCTAGCCGAGGCGGCGCGCAAGCCCAGCCTGGGCGGCAGTGCGCAATACGCCGTGGCCCAGTTGCCCGCCGGCCTGGCCGGCGAGGACCTGGGCGGCCAGTTGCTGCACAACGCCGTGCTGACCCTCAAGTTCGACTGGCCGCTGGACGTCTGGGGCGGCAAGCGCGCCGACGCCCAAGCAGCGCTGGGCCAGGCCCGCGCCAGCGAGGTCGACGCGCAGGCCGCGCGACTGTCGCTCGCGGCCAACGTCGCGCGCAGCTACGTGGCGCTGGCGCAGGCCTTCGACGACCTCGACCTCGCCCGCCGCGAGCAGGCCCGCGCCGACGACCTCGTCACGCTCGGCAAGCAGCGCATCGCCGCCGGCCTGGACAACCAGGCCGCGCTGCGCGGCAACGAAGCCCTGGCTGCCGCCGCCCGAGCGCAGGCGGAAGGCGCGCAGCACCGCATCGACGCGCTGCGCAACGCGCTGGCCGCGCTGCTGGGGCAAGGCCCCGACCGCGGCCTGGCGATCCAGCGACCGCACCTGCTCGAGACGCCGGCACCGGCGCTGCCGTCGGTACTGCCCAGCGAACTGCTGGGCCATCGCCCCGACGTCATCGCCGCCCGCTGGCGGGTGGAAGCCGCCGCGCAGGGCATCACCTCCGCCAGGGCGCGGTTCCGCCCCAGCATCGACCTCAGCGGGCTGGTCGGGCTTGCCGCCACCGGCTTCAGCGGCCTGTTCGACAGCAACGCCTTCCTCGGCTTCGGTGGCCCCGCCCTGAGCCTGCCGATCTTCGACGGCGGCCAGCTGCGCAGCAACCTGGCCGCGCGCGACGCCGACTACGACCTCGCCGTCGCCGACTACAACCGGACCGTGGTCGATGGCCTGCGCCAGGTCACCGACGCCGTGCAGGCCATCCGCGCGCTGGACGCCCAGGCGGCCGCGCTGGAACAGGCCCGCAGCGCCGCCGCCGCCGCCGCGCAGGTGGTGGAGCAGCGCCAGCGCGCCGGGCTGGCCAACCGGCTGGACCTGCTGGCGGCCCGCAAGCCGCTGCTGCAGGCGGAGCAGCAACTGGCCGCCGTGCGCAGCCTGCGCTACGCCGCGGCCATCGATCTCGACCAGGCGCTGGGCGGCGGCATCGCCTCCACCGCGCCCACCCCCATCGCCTCCCACTGACGCGCCCCCATGACCACCGAATCCACTCCGAACACCTCCACCGGCCCGGCCGCCCCGCTGCCGCCCTCGCAGGTCACGCGGACGCCCGCACAGGGCAAGCGCCGCCGTGCACTGCTGGTCCTGCTGGCCGTCGTCGTCGTCGCCGGCATCGCCTGGCTCGCCTATTACCTGCTGGTCGCCCGCTGGCACCAGGACACCGACGACGCCTACGTGCAGGGCAACATCGTCAGCATCACCGCGCAGACGCCGGGCACCGTGGTCTCCATCAACGCCGACGACGGCATGCGGGTGACGGCCGGCCAGGTGCTGGTGCAGCTGGATCCCAACGACGCGCAGGTGGCACTGGCGCAGGCCGAAGCCAACCTTGCGGCAACGGTGCGCCAGGTCCGCGGCCTCTTCAGCAGCGTGGACAGCGCGCAGGCCGACATCGCCGCCCGCGAAGTGGCGCTGCAGCAGGCGCGCGCCGACGTCGCGCGCCGCAGCGGGCTGGTTGCCAGCGGCGCGGTGTCTTCCGAGGAACTGGCGCATGCGCAGGCCCAGCTGAAGGCCGCGGAAGCCGCGCTGTCGGCCTCGCGCGGGCAGCTCTCGCGCAACCGCGCGCTGGTCGACGCCACCACCGTGGCCAGCCAGCCGCAGGTGCAGGCCGCCGCCGCGCAGCTGCGCCAGGCCTACCTCAACGTGCAGCGCGCCGCCATCGTGGCGCCGGTCGACGGCTTCGTCGCCAAGCGCAGCGTGCAGCTGGGCCAGCGCGTGCAGCCGGGCGGCGCCCTGATGGCGGTGATCCCGCTGCAGGACGTGTGGGTGGACGCCAACTTCAAGGAAACCCAGCTGCACAACATGCGCCTGGGCCAGCCGGTGACGCTGACCGCCGACGTGTACGGCGACGACGTCACCTTCAACGGCAAGCTGGTCAGCCTCGGGCTGGGCACCGGCAGCGCGTTCGCCCTGCTGCCGGCGCAGAACGCCAGCGGCAACTGGATCAAGATCGTGCAGCGCATTCCGGTGCGCATCCAACTGGATCCCAAGCAGCTGCGCGACCACCCGCTGCGCCTCGGCATGAGCATGGCGGTGGACGTGGACGTCCACGAGCAGAACGGCCCCGTGCTGCCGGCCGCGCCGGCCGACAAGCCGGTGCTGACCACCGACGCCTATGCGCGCCAGCTGCACGACGCCGACGCACTGATCGATCGCATCATCGCCGGCAACCTGCCGCAGGGCCGCGCGTCCTGACCGACTTCGCAGGAGTCGCGCCGGCGGCGCCCCGTTCCCTCCCCCTCCCCCTCTGGGTGACGGATCCCGCCCGGCCGGCAGCCACCGCGCTGCCGCTCCTGCACCTTCCCTAGCAACGAGCCCCCATGGCCAACACCATCGCCCAGGAAGAAGAATCGATGGGCCTGCCGCCCGGCCGCGAAGCCACGGCGAAGCCCTCCGATTTCCGCCCGCCCAACGTGGCGTTGACCACGCTGGGGCTGGCGCTGGCCAGCTTCATGCAGGTGCTGGACACCACCATCGCCAACGTGTCGCTGCCGGCCATCTCCGGCAACCTCGGCGGCAGCGCCAACCAGGCCACGTGGGTGATCACTTCGTTCGCGGTCAGCACCGCGATCGCGCTGCCGCTGACCGGCTGGCTGACCCGCCATTTCGGCGAGCGCAAGCTGTTCATGTGGTCCACGCTGGCGTTCGTGTTCGCCTCGTTCCTGTGCGGCATCGCCCACAGCATGGGCCTGCTGGTGGTCGCGCGCGCCCTGCAGGGCTTCGTGGCCGGCCCGATGTACCCGGTGACGCAGGCGCTGCTGCTGTCGATCTACCCGCCCGCCAAGCGCGGGCAGGCGATCGCGCTGCTGGCGATGGTGACGGTGGTGGCGCCGATCGCGGGACCGATCCTGGGCGGCTGGATCACCGACAACTACAGCTGGGAATGGATCTTCTTCATCAACATCCCCATCGGCATCTTCGCCAGCACCGTCGTCGGCCGCCAGCTGAAGGGCCGGCCGGAGCGGCTGGAAAAGCCGAAGATGGACTACATCGGTCTGGCCACGCTGGTGGTCGGCGTGGGCGCGCTGCAGGTGCTGCTGGACCTGGGCAACGACGAGGACTGGTTCTCCTCGCCCACCATCGTCGCGCTGGCGATCATTTCAGCGATCGCATTGGCGGTGTTCGTGATCTGGGAGCTGACCGACAAGGACCCGATCGTCAACCTGCGCCTGTTCCGCCACCGCAATTTCCGCTCCGGCACCATCGCCATGACCGTGGCCTATGGCGCGTTCTTCAGCGTCGGCATCCTGGTGCCGCTGTGGCTGCAGCGCAACCTCGGCTACACCGCCATCTGGGCCGGTTTCGCCACTGCGCCGATCGGCATCCTGCCGGTGCTGCTGACCCCGTTCGTGGGCAAGTACGCCAACCGCTTCGACCTGCGCATCCTCGCCAGCTTCGCCTTCATCGCGATGTCGCTGACCAGCTTCGCGCGCTCGCACTTCAACCTCGACGTGGACTTCCACCACGTCGCGCTGGTGCAGCTGTTCCAGGGCCTGGGCGTGGCGCTGTTCTTCATGCCGGTGCTGCAGATCCTGTTGTCCGACCTGGAGCCGCACGAAATCGCCGCCGGCTCCGGCCTGGCCACCTTCGTGCGCACGCTGGGCGGCAGTTTCGCCGCCTCGCTGACCACCTACGCCTGGAGCGAGCGCGGTGCGGTGCACCACGCGCACATGACCGAGCGGGTTTCCATGCTCGATCCCACTGCGATGGAAGCGGTGGCGCAATACGGCGGCGGCGACCTCCAGCGCGGCGCGGCGGTGCTGGAGAAGATGATTTCCAACCAGGCCGCGCAGCTCGGTTTCAACGAGATCTTCCATCTGCTGGGGATCATCTTCATCGGCGTGATCCTGTTCGTGTGGCTGGCCAAGCCGCCGTTCGGGGCCAAGACCGGCGGCGCGCCCGCTGGTGGCGGGCACTAGCCCGCGCATCAACTCAATTCTTCGGTGGCGCGGGCGGCAATCCGGCCGCCGCCATGCCGTCCGCCAGCAGCGCGGCCGGGTTGTCGGGCTTGCCGTCGGTGACGGCCATCAGGAAGTCCGCCGCCCCATCGCCACCGCGCTGGCGCGTCGCCTCGATGAAAGTGGCGCCGGTCCACGGCGCGCCGCCACGCACCCGCGCCTGGAAATCGCGCCAGACGCAGAACAGGCCGCACTGGCCGCCGGAGGCGCGGCGCACCGCCGCGTCCACCGCCATCTGCAGGACTAAACCGCAGCGGTAGTAGGCATCGAAGTCGCCGCGCTCGCCCGCCTCCGCCAACGGCCCGGCAGCGAGGCTGGTGGCGCAGCTGTCGCGGGCATCGCGCAGCCGCACGCCAACCGCCGCGGGGTCGGACTCGCCGAGCTGCTGCAGGGCGACCGCGGCCAGCGCGTCCGCGCCGCCCTCGTGGATCCAGCTCGCTGCCTGGTCGGTGGCCGGATAGTGCTGGTACATGTGCGCCGCCTCGTGGGCGAAGAAGGCGTCCATGCGCGCGGCGAATGCGGGCGTGGCGAAGGCAGGGTGGTCGCCGTAGATGTGCATGAACACCTGGCCCGGCAGCGTCCCGCCCTGATAGCCATAGCCACCGCCCGGATGGGCGGCGTCGCGCGACGCGAACAGCATGGGCTTTGCCTGCAGCGCGCCCAACTCGCGGGCATACAGCGCCATCAGCCGCGGCAGCAGCGACTGCAGGCGCTGGCGGATGCCATCCGGCATGGCCTGGTCGATGACCGCCAGCACGTCGGCGGTCTCGACCGGCGTGGCCTTGCCGACGTACAGACTGGTGCCGTCGTCGCCATCGAGGAAATCCACCGCCGCAACCACCTGCCCGCCCACGATCGCATGCTCGCCCGCGGACGGCATGAGCCTGACCCGCCAGCGAACCGGCCGGCCCATACCGACCTCGGGGCAGCGTTCCGCACAGGCGTGGAAGCGCCCGCTGTGGACCAGCAGGCCGCCGTCGCCGAACGGCGCGAACGGTGCATAGTCCTTGTCCAGGGTCACGTACCGGGTCGGCATCGTGAACACCGCCTGGGTGAACGGCGCACCGTCGCGACGGCGCACCACCTCGACGCCGTTTTCAACGACCAGCTGGAAGTCCGGATCGAGCGCGGTCCAGTCGCGCGCCCGCGTACCGCGCGCATCGGCGCGCACGAACACCAGCTGCCGGGCCGGTACCGGCAATACGTAGCGCACCGCCCAGCGCCCTTCCGGGTGCCGTGACAGGGCGATGTCAGGCATGTCCTGCGACACCGGATTGCCCGCAATCGCGGCGGGCACGGTGCCGACGAGGCACAGCAGGAGGGCGGCGCGGCGCACCAGGCCGGTCAAGCGCATGCAGGGGAGATCGGGTTGGGAGTAGCGTCCACTGTGTCGGTCGCGACGACGACCAGCCAGTGCCTGCCATCATCGTGACCAACGTCACATTTGGGAGCCTCAGGCCTGCTCCAGTGCATCCGCCAGCCGCTCCACCGCGATCACTTCCATGCCCTTGTAGCTGCCCGATTTCGGTGCGTTCGCCTTCGGCACGATGGCGCGCCGGAATCCGTGGGTGGCCGCTTCCTTGAGGCGCTCCTCGCCGTTCGGCACCGGGCGGATCTCGCCGCTCAGGCCCACCTCGCCGAAAGCAATCGTCTTCTCCGCCAGCGGCGCGTCGCGCAGCGAGGACAGCACGGCAAGCAGCACCGGCAGGTCGGCCGCGGTTTCCTGCACGCGTATGCCGCCGACCACGTTCACGAACACGTCCTGATCGCCCACCATCACCCCGCCGTGGCGGTGCAGAACCGCCAGCAGCATGGCCAGCCGGTTGCCTTCCAGCCCGACGACCACGCGGCGCGGATTCGACAGCGGCGAGGCATCGACCAGCGCCTGCACCTCCACCAGCAGCGGGCGCGTGCCTTCGCGCGTGACCATCACGCAACTG
>DASWXO010000012.1:0-2684 GCA_036405455.1 Thermomonas sp.
GGGATCCTGCAGCGCCTCGAACGGCACCTCGGCTTCGGGCAGGCCCAGCTCCTCGCCCTGGTACAGGCAGACCGAGCCGCGCAGCGAGCACACCAGCGCCAGCAATTGCCTGGCCATCGCCGCATCGTCGCCACCGCCCCAACGCGTCACCGCGCGCTGCACGTCGTGGTTGGAGATGGCCCAGCAGGGCCAGCCCTCGGTCATCTTCGCCTCCAGTGCTTCCACCGTGGCGCGGATGTAGGCCGGGCTGCAATCGGTGGTCAGCAGCTCGAAGCTGTAGCCCATGTGCAGCCGCTGCGGCGTGCAGTACTCGGCGGTGGTGGCCAGCGAATCCTCGGAGGAAATCTCGCCCAGCGCGCCAGCGTCGGGATAGCGGTCCAGCAGCGCGCGCACGTCCTCCAGCAGGGCCAGGTTTTCCGGCTGGGTGTTGTTGTAGTAGTGGTACTGGAAGGCGTAGGGATTGTCGGCGCTGAAGCCGCGCCCGGTGCGCAGGTGCGCGGGCTTGGGCGGGTTGTCGCGCAGCCGCGCATCGTGGAACGGGAAGTTGATCGAATCCAGGCGGAAACCGTCGACGCCGCGGTCCAGCCAGAACTTCAGGTTGTCCAGCTGCGCCGCACGCACCTCGGGATTGTGGAAATTGAGCTGCGGCTGCGACGACAGGAAATTGTGCAGGTAGTACTGGCCGCGGCGCGGCTCCCACGTCCATGCCACCCCGCCGAAGATCGACAGCCAGTTGTTGGGGGGCGTGCCGTCGGGCCTGGCGTCGGCCCAGACGAACCAGTCGGCCTTCGGGTTGTCGCGGCCATGCCGGCTCTCCTGGAACCAGGCGTGGTCGACCGAGCAGTGGCTGAGCACCTGGTCGATCATCACCTTCAGGCCAAGCGCGTGCGCCTTTTCCAGCACGCGGTCGAAATCGGCCAGCGTGCCGAACAGCGGATCGACCCCGCGGAAGTCGGCGATGTCGTAGCCGAAGTCGGCCATCGGCGAGGTGAAGAACGGCGAGATCCAGATCGCGTCCACGCCCAGCGAGGCGACGTAGTCCAGGCGCGCCAGGATGCCCGGCAGGTCGCCCACGCCGTCGCCATTCGTGTCGAGGAAGCTGCGCGGGTAGATCTGGTAGATCACCGCGCCGCGCCACCAGTTCTGTCCAGCCATTCCCGCTCCACGCCCCTGCGACAAGCGCGGACTATGCCGCGCGTCGCCACGGCTGCGGCACCACTGCTGCGTGAATACGTTTACATGCACGGACCGGTGGAAGCGGTGCGGTATATCTACCCCGCCGCCCGTCCCGGCCGGCCACCGCGCGCACAGGGGACCGCATGCCCACCACCGGCACCAACGCCAAACCGCAGCTGTCGTTCTGGCAGATATGGAACATGTGCTTCGGCTTCTTGGGCATCCAGTTCGGGTTCGCCCTGCAGAACGCCAACGTCAGCCGCATCTTCCAGACCCTGGGCGCGGAGATGGACTCGCTGCCGGGCCTGTGGATCGCCGCGCCGCTGACCGGCCTGCTGGTGCAGCCGGTGATCGGCTATCTGTCCGATCGCACCTGGACCGGGCTGGGCCGGCGCCGGCCGTACTTCCTCGCCGGCGCCCTGCTCGCCTCGCTGGCGCTGCTGTTCATGCCCGACTCGCCCACGCTGTGGATCGCCGCCGGCCTGCTGTGGGTGCTGGACGCGTCCATCAACGTGTCGATGGAACCCTTCCGCGCCTTCGTCGGCGACCAGCTGCCCGTCTCGCAGCGGGCCAAGGGCTATGCGATGCAGAGCTTCTTCATCGGCATCGGCTCGGTGGTGGCCAGCCTGCTGCCGTGGCTGCTGGAAAAATGGGGCGTGGCCAACACCGCCGGGCCCGGCGAAGTGCCGGACACCGTGCGCTATGCCTTCTATGCCGGCGCAGGCGTGCTGCTGGGCGCAATCGCGTGGACGGTGCTGCGCACCCGCGAATATCCGCCGGAAGCGCTGCAGGCCTTCGACCAGGCGCCGCCGCTGGACCGCGCCCCGCTCGACCAGGCGCGTGCCACCCGCTTCGGGCTGCTGTGGCTGCTGCTGGGCGGGCTGGGCCTGGCCGGCGTGGCCTGGCAGGGCCTGCCGCGCGAGCTGTACCTGCTGGGCGCGCTGCTGGCCGCCTACGGCGTGGCCCTGCTGGCACTGAACGTGGTGGGCCGCGACAACGGCTTTGCCCAGGTCATGCACGACATCTACGCGATGCCCACCGCCATGCGCCGGCTGGCGGTGGTGCAGTTCTTCTCGTGGTTCGCGCTGTTCGCGATGTGGATCTACACCACCGCCACCGTCACCAGCGTGTATTACGGCAGCACCGACACCGCCTCGGCCGCCTACAACACCGGCGCCAACTGGGTGGGCGTGCTGTTCGCCGCCTACAACGGCTTCGCCGCGCTGGCGGCGATCGCGATCCCGTGGATGGCGCGCCGCTTCGGCCTGCGCGGCAGCCATCTGGTCAACGTGTCGCTGGGCGGGCTGGGACTGGCCTCGATCCCGTTCCTGCCCGACGAGAACTGGCTGCTGCTGTCGATGGCCGGCGTCGGCATCGCCTGGGCCTCGATCCTGTCGCTGCCCTACGCGCTGCTGTCCGACAGCCTGCCCGCGCGCAAGATGGGCGTGTACATGGGCATCTTCAATTTCTTCATCGTCATCCCGCAGCTGGTGGCGGTGGCCACGCTG
>DASWXO010000013.1:0-2095 GCA_036405455.1 Thermomonas sp.
CGGCCAGTTCAAGCAGCCGTTCGCGCTGGAAGACGCGATTGCCGACAAGCAGACCGCCTTCCTCGAGGCGTCCCCGGTGGGCGCCTTCGCGATCAGCCGCCGGATCGGCGCGGAATACGCCCGCTGGGGCAAGCGCGGCACGTTCAACGCTGCCCTGTTCGGCCATCGCCTGGACGGCACCAGCGATTCGCCGGGTGCCACCATGCGCGGCACCTGGCTGCTGCGCTCGGGCAAGGAGGAAAGCGCCCACGTCGGCCTGAGCCTGGCCAGCGAACGGCCGCGCAGCCACAGCGCCAGCTACAGCCTCAACGCCGGAAGCGTGCTCAGCGACCTGCGGGTGGCGTCCACCGGCGCCATCACCGGCGTGGACCGGATCGACCGCGCCGCGGTGGAGGGCCTATGGGTGCGGGGCACCTGGTCGCTGCAGGCGGAATCCGCGAAAGTGTTCCTGCGCCGCGATACCGGCGACGTCAGCGGCGATGCCGCCAGCGTGCAGCTGACCTGGTCGCCCACCGGCGATGGCCGCAGCTACAAGCGCGGCGTGGCCACCGCCCCCTCGCCCAAGGGGCACGTCGGCTGGGAACTGGCGCTGCGCTATAGCGTGATGGACCTCAACGACGGCCCGGCCATGCGCGGCGGCCGCGCCGACAGCTGGGGCCTGGCCGCCACCTGTTACCCGCATCCGAACATGCGGGTGATCGCCAACCTCCTGCAATACGACAGCAGCCGCCGAGGCATCGCCAACGATCCGCTGACCGTCGGCCTGCGCGTGCAGTTCACCTACTGACCGGGAATCCGCCATGCTCCAGAACCTCACCATCGGCAAGCGCCTGGCGATCGGCTTTTCCGCACTCGCGGTCCTGATCCTCGTCACCGGCGCGTTCTCCGCCCTGCGCATGGGCAATACCCAGCGCATGGTCCAGAAGGTCACCGACGAGTCGGTGCCGGCGATCCGCGACCTCGGCCGGCTGGCGACCATGCTGGCCGAATACCGGGTCAGCGAACGCGGCCTGGTGGCCAGCGCCGACGACGCGGCCAAGCGCGAGGAATACGCCGGCGAACTGGCGGAAGGCAGCAAGGCCTTCTTCGCCCTCGCGAAGACGTACGAATCCAAGATCAGCGATGCCCGCGACCGCGCGCTGTACAAGGAAACCATGGCGCGCGCCGACCGCTACTTCGACAACAGCCGCAAGCTGGTCGAGGCCTTGAAGGTCGGCGACATGGGTCCGGCCAAGGGCGCCGCCGACCTGCGCCAGGCCACCGCCGACCAGCTGGGCAGCCTGCTGGACTACAACATGCAGCGGCTGGACCAGGCGGTGGAGGCGCAGCAGCGCAGCTACCGGCTCAGCCTGCTGGCCATCGCGGTGCTGCTGGTAGTGGCGCTGGTGCTGGCCTCGATCGGCGCCATCGGCATCAGCCGCTCCATCGTGCGTCCGCTGCGCGAAGTGGTCGGGGTGGCCAACGCGGTGTCGCAGGGCGACCTGGACGGCCGCCTCGCCTGCAACGACGGCAGCGAGATCGGCGACCTGGCCCGCGCCATGCGCGGGATGACGGCGACGCTGGGCGAATTCGCCGCGGCGCAGGCGCACCTGGAGCGCGAGCACGACGCCGGCAACATCGATTTCCGCATGGATCCCTCGCGGTTCCGCGGCGCCTACGGACGGATGGCGGAAGGCATCAACTCGGTGGTGGCCGCGCACGTCCAGGTCAAGATGAACGCAATCAGGATCGTGGCGCAGTACGCCCGCGGCGACCTGGCCGAGGACATCGAACGCTATCCCGGCCAGAAGGCGCGGGTGACCGAGGCGGTGGACGCGGTGAAGGCCGGCATGCTGGCGATCAATGCCGAGATCAAGGCATTGGTGGACGCCGCGGTGGCAGGGGATTTCGGCAAGCGCGGCAACGCCCGCCGCTTCGAATTCGTCTACGCCGAACTGGTGGAAAGCCTGAACACCCTGATGGCGACCGCCGACCATGGCCTGTCCGAAGTGGGCGAAGTGCTGTCCGCCGTGGCCGATGGCGACCTGACCCGGCGCATCGACACCCGCCTGCCGGGCCGCTTCGGCGAACTGGCCAGCGACACCAACCGGACCGT
>DASWXO010000014.1:0-1963 GCA_036405455.1 Thermomonas sp.
CGGCCAGTTCAAGCAGCCGTTCGCGCTGGAAGACGCGATTGCCGACAAGCAGACCGCCTTCCTCGAGGCGTCCCCGGTGGGCGCCTTCGCGATCAGCCGCCGGATCGGCGCGGAATACGCCCGCTGGGGCAAGCGCGGCACCTTCAACGCCGCCCTGTTCGGCCATCGCCTCGATGGCACCAGCGATTCGCCGGGCGCCAGCATGCGCGGCACCTGGCTGCTGCGCTCGGGCAAGGAGGAAAGCGCCCACGTCGGCCTGAGCCTGGCCAGCGAATCGCCGCGCAGCCACGGCGCCAGCTACAGCCTCAACGCCGGCAGCGTGCTCAGCGACCTGCGGGTGGCCTCCACCGGCAGCATCACCGGGGTGGACCGGATCGACCGCGCCGCGATCGAGGGCCTGTGGGTGCGCGGGGCCTGGTCGCTGCAGGCCGAGTCGGCGAAGGTGTTCCTGCGCCGCGATGCCGGTGACGTCAGCGGCGATGCCGCCAGCATGCAGCTGACCTGGTCGCCCACCGGCGATGGCCGCAGCTACAAGCGCGGCGTGGCCACCGCGCCCTCGCCCAAGGGCCACGTGGGCTGGGAACTGGCGCTGCGCTACAGCGTGATGGACCTCAACGACGGCCCGGCCATGCGCGGCGGCCGCGCCGACAGCTGGGGCCTGGCCGCCACCTGCTACCCGCACCCGAACATGCGGGTGATCGCCAACCTCCTGCAATACGACAGCAGCCGCCGCGGCATCGCCAACGATCCGTTCACCGTTGGCCTGCGCGTGCAGTTCACCTACTGACCGGGGACAGCCCATGCTCCAGAACCTCACCATCGGCAAGCGGCTCGCCATCGGCTTTTCCGCACTGGCCATCCTGATCCTCGTCACCGGCGTGTTCTCCGCCCTGCGCATGGGCAACACCCAGCGCATGGTGCAGAAGGTCACCGACGAGTCGGTGCCGGCGATCCGCGACCTCGGTCGGCTGGCGACGATGCTGGCCGAATACCGGGTCAGCGAACGCGGCCTGGTGGCCAGCGCCGACGATCCGGCCAAGCGCGAGGAATACGCCGGCGAACTGGCGGAAGGCAGCAAGGCCTTCTTCACCCTCGCCAAGACCTACGAATCGAAGATCAGCGACGCCCGCGACCGCGCGCTGTACAAGGAAACGATGGCGCGCGCCAACCGCTACTTCGACAACAGCCGCAAGCTGGTCGAAGCATTGAAGGTGGGCGACATGACCCCGGCCAAGGGCGCCGCCGACCTGCGCCAGGCCACCGCCGACCAGCTGGGCAGCCTGCTGGACTACAACATGCAGCGCCTCGACCAGGCGGTGGATGCGCAGCAGCGCAGCTATCGGCTGAGCCTGCTGGCCATCGCGGTGCTGCTGGTAGTGGCGCTGGTGCTGGCGTCGATCGGCGCCATCGGCATCAGCCGCTCCATCGTGCGCCCGCTGCGCGAGGTGGTCGGGGTGGCCAACGCCGTGTCCCAGGGCAACCTGGACGGCCGCATCACCTGCAACGACGGCAGCGAGATCGGCGACCTGGCCCGTGCCATGCGCGGCATGGTGACCACGCTGGGCCAGTTCGCCACCGCCCAGACGCAGCTCGAGCAGCAGCACGAAGCCGGCAACATCGACTTCCAGATGGAGGCCGCGCGCTTCCCCGGCGCATACGGAAGGATGGCGGAGGGCATCAATTCGGTGGTGGCCGCGCACGTCCAGGTCAAGATGAACGCGATCCGGATCGTGGCGCAGTACGCGCGCGGCGACCTGGCCGAGGACATCGAGCGCTACCCCGGCCAGAAGGCGCGGGTGACCGAGGCCGTGGACGCAGTGAAGGCCGGCATGCTGGCGATCAATGCCGAGATCAAGTCGCTGGTGGATGCCGCGGTGGCCGGCGATTTCGGCAGGCGCGGCAACGCGCGCCGCTTCGAGTTCGTCTATGCGGAACTGGTCGAGGCCCTGAACAACCTGATGGC
>DASWXO010000015.1:0-5080 GCA_036405455.1 Thermomonas sp.
CTGCAGTGCGCCGCCCACCGTTGCCATCGGCTGCGGCCGGCAGGCGGCGTTGGCCACCCGCCTGCTGCGCGCACGCGGCGCGAAGGCGGTGCAGATCCTCGATCCGCGCATCGCCAGCCGGCACTGGGACATCGTGGTGGCCCCCGCGCACGACGGCCTCCAAGGGGCCAATGTCATCGCCACGCTCGGCAGCCTGCACCCGGTCGACGACGACTACCTGCTGTGCGCGATCGCCGCATTCCCGTCGCTGGCCGCCCTGCCCACCCCGCACAGCGTGCTGCTGGTGGGCGGCCCGACCCGCCACGCGCCGCTGGACGATGCCGACTTCGCGGCGCTGCTGCAGCGGCTGGCCGCGCAGGCACGGGCCGAAGGCGGCAGCTTCAGCGCTGTCGCCTCGCGGCGCACGCCCGTGGCCTGGCGCCACGCGCTGGCGGGCGTGGATCCGCACCTGCCCGGCCTGCGCTGGCGCGACACCGGCGACGGCGCCAATCCCTACGCTGGGCTGCTGGCCTGCGCCGACCGCATGGTCTGCACGCCGGACTCGGTGAACATGCTCAGCGAAGCGGCGGCCACCCGCGCGCCGCTGTACGTGTGGTCGCCGCAGGCGTTGCAGGGACGCCCACGCGCCTTCCTCGATGCACTCATCGAAAGCGCGCGCGCGCGCCCGCTGGACGATGCGATGGCACCGTTCGCCGCCGAGCCGCTGCGGGAAACCGCGCGCGTCGCGCGGGAGATCCGCCAGCGTCTGGGCATGTAGGAGCACCGCAGGGGCGCGACGTGCCTTGCACGATTCCGATCCCGCGAGAGCGGTCATGCCCTTTCAGTGCGCTCCCACGAATCTGGGGGATGGATTCGGTTTACGCCGCGTCGAACGCCAGCCCCTGCGCCTGCACCGCCGCCACGATCGCAGCGCAGGCGCGCTCGATGCGTTCGTCGCGCGCGGCGCGGCGGGGACGGCGGTCGAGGGTGCAGCGCAGGCCGGTGTCCAGCAGCGCGGCATGCGCCTCGCGCAGCGCGGCGTGGGTAGCCGCGTCCAGACTGCCCCCCTGCAGCGCGGCTTCCAGCAGGGCGCTGGTGGCCCGCGGCGCCAGCAATCCGGGGCTCGCACCCGCATCGCGCAGCACCAGGAACTGCAGCAGGAACTCCAGATCGACCAGCGCGCCTTCGCCCTGCTTGAGATCGAGCATGGCAGCATCACTGCGGTCCAGTTCGGCGCGCATCTTGCGGCGCATCGCGGAAACATCCTCGGCCAGCTTGCCGCCATCGCGCGGCTGCGCCAGCACCTGCGCGCGCAGGGCGTCGAAGGCCCCCGCCAGCGCGGCGTCGCCGGCGATCGCACGGGCGCGCACCAGCGCCTGATGTTCCCATGTCCACGCGCGGTTGCGCTGGTAGTCGGTGAAACTGGCCAAGCTCGATACCAGCAACCCCTTGGCACCGTCGGGACGCAGCCGCACGTCGACGTCGAACAACCGGCCGGCGCCGGTGCGCACGCCCAGCAGCGAGACGATCTTCTGCCCCAGCCGCGCGTACCAGCGCGGCGCATCCAGCGGCCGCGCGCTGTTGGACGTGGCGTCCGCGGGCGCATCGAACAGGAACACCAGGTCGAGGTCGGAGCCGAAACCCAGCTCTTCGCCGCCCAGCGTGCCGTAGCCGAGCACGGCGAAGCGGCCGCCGTCGACGCGGCCGTGCGCGCCGCGCAGTTCGTCGTCGGCCAGCTGCAGCACGCAGGCG
Organism: Thermomonas sp.; assembly: GCA_036405455.1. Classification (GTDB taxonomy): domain Bacteria; phylum Pseudomonadota; class Gammaproteobacteria; order Xanthomonadales; family Xanthomonadaceae; genus Thermomonas. Next base: position 1,732 of record DASWXO010000015.1, read on the forward strand.
ACCACCGCATCGGCCAGCCACGCCAGGTGGCGGGCGCAATCCTGCGCATCGATGCGGCCATCCAGCAGCGCCAGCGCGAAGCGGAAGCTCAGCGCCTGCCGCACTTCGTTGAGCGCATCCAGCGACGCCTCCATGTCGTTGTCGCGCAGCGCCGCCGCGCACTGGGCCTGCATGGTCGCGCGATCCGGCAGTTCGCCGCCCACGCGCACGTCCAGCAGTTCGTCCAGCAGCAGCGGATAGGCGGCCAGGCGCTCGCCCAGCAGGGCGCTGCGCGCCAGCGCGCTGGCCAGCCGCGCCAGTGCCGCCGGCTGCTCGTCCAGCAGCGCCAAGTAGCTGGCACGGCGCAGGATGGTGTGCAGCAGCGGCAGCACCCGGCGCAACACCGCATCGGGCGTATCGGAAGCGGCGGCGTGCTGCAGCAGCGCCGGCAGCACCCGATCCAGGCGCGCGCGCGCGGCGTCGGAGAGGTCGCGCACGCCGGGCGTGCGGGCGAAATCGCAGAGGCTGGCGTGCAGCTCGGCGGCATGCTCGAAGCCGACCGCCTCCAGCTGCGCGGCTTCGCCGTGCTCGGGCAGCGCCCGCCAGTAACTGGCGAGTTCGTCGCCACCGGAGATGCGGCGACGGCGCGGCGCCAGCAACGCGCCGAACTCCTCCGCCACCTTCGCCCGCTGCGCCGCCAGCGCGACATCCAGCGCCTGCCAGTCCGCATAACCCAGCCCGGCGGCGAGGCGCGCGCGCGCCAGCCCGTCCTCGGGCAGCGCATAGGTCTGCGCATCGGCCAGCATCTGCAGGCGGTTCTCGAGCCGGCGCAGGAAACGGTATGCCACCGCCAGTGCCGATGCCGCGTCGGTTTCCATGTGCCCCGCCTGCGCCAGCGCCTGCAGCGTCGCCAGCAGGTGTCGGCGGCGCAGCGCCGGCTCGCGGCCACCGCGGATCAGCTGCAGCGCCTGCGCCAGGAACTCGATCTCGCGGATGCCGCCCGGCCCGCGCTTGATGTCGCCGGCCATGTCCTTGCGCGCCACTTCCGCGGCGATCATCGCTTTCATCGCGCGCAGCCCGTCCAGCGCACCGTAGTCCAGATAGCGGCGATAGACGAACGGCCGCAGCGCATCGAGGAAGCGCTCGCCGGCGGCGATGTCGCCGGCCACGCAGCGCGCCTTCTGCCAGGCGTAACGCTCCCAGTCGCGGCCCTCGCGCTGGAAATACAGCTCCATCGCCGCGAACGACAGCGCCACCCGCCCGGCGTTGCCGAACGGGCGCAGGCGCAGGTCGACGCGATGGCAGAAGCCATCCGCGGTCACCTCGTCCAGCAGTTTCGCCAGCTGCTGGCCCAGCCGCGCGAAGTAGTCCTGCGCATGCAGGCTGCGCGCGCCATCGGATTCGCCCTCGTGTTCGTAGGCGTAGACCAGGTCGATGTCGGAACTGAAGTTCAGCTCGCGCCCGCCCAGCTTGCCAAGGCCGAACACCACCAGCCGCTGCGGTGCGCCTTCGGCATCGCGCACGCTGCCGAAGCGCCGGGCGAAATCCGCCTCCAGCGCGTCCAGCGCCAGCCGCAGGCAGGTTTCCGCCAGCGCACTGCTGCCGGCGAGGACCTCCTCGACATCGGCGCACTCGACCACGTCGCGCCACACCAGCCGGGTCGATTCCGCCTGCCGGTAGCGGCGCAGCAGGCGCGCCCATTCGCCCTGGTTGTCCGCCTCCAGCATCGGCGCAGGCAGCGGGGCCGCCGCATCGGTCTGCAGCCGGTCCAGCAGTTCCGGCTGGCGGACGAGCGCATCGATGGCGAAGTCGCTGGCCACCGCCAGGCGCGCCAGCGCCGCTTCGTCGGTAATCGCGCAACCGGCCGCGCGCAGGCGCTGCAGGGCACGCGCGGACAGGGTCTGCATCTCGGCGGAAAACACATCGTCCATGCGCCGATTGTGGCATCGCCGACGCACCGCTATCGTGCCCGCCCATGAGCGAACTGCTGGACCTGGCCGCGCTGATCCGCGCGGAGACCCCCCTGCTGGTGATCGAAACACCCGACGAAGCGCGGGTGATGGAACTGTTCCGGCAGTCACTGATGCACGTCTGGCGCGCGCTGTATCGCTGGAGCGTGACCGAAGGCCTGCGCCGGGTGGACATGGACGGCGAGGACGAAAGCGGCTTGGCACCCGATCTCAGCGCCACCCTCAACGCAATGCGCGAGGCCAGCCAGCGCGGCGTCTACCTGCTGATGGACGCCACCCCCTACCTCGGCTACGCCAGCTACCAGCGCGCGCTGCGCGACCTCATACAGCGCCGCGGCAGCCAGCCGCACGTGATCGTGCTGGTGGGCACCAGGATCGAGCTGCCGGAGGCGCTGGAACCGTTCGCCGCGAGGTTCTCGCTGCGCCTGCCGGACGCCAACGCCCTGCTCAAGCTGGTCAAGGACGAAGCCCGCGACTACGCCGCGCAGAACGGCGGACGCCGGGTGGAGGCCGACGCCGATGCGGTCCGGCAGATCGTGCGCAACCTGCACGGCCTGACCCTGACCGACGCGCGCCGGATCGCCCGCCACCTGATCTGGCGCGACGGCGCGCTGGGCGCCGACGACCTGCCGGAGCTGGCGCGGCTGAAGTTCGAGCTGCTCAACAAGAGCGGCCACCTGCACTACGAATACGACACCGCGCGTTTTTCCGACGTGGGCGGCGCAGCGCGCCTGAAGCGGTGGGTGGAACAACGGCGCGCCGCCTTCGTGCAGGACCCGCCCCCGGCCGGGCTGCCGCCGCCGCGCGGCGTGCTGCTGCTGGGCGTGCAGGGCTGCGGCAAGTCGCTGCTGGCCAAGGCGGTGGCCGGCGGCTTCGGCGTACCGCTGGTGCGGCTGGACTTCGGCACCCTGTACGACAAGTTCCACGGCGAAACCGAGAAGAACCTGCGCACCGCGCTCGCGTCCACCGAACAGCTCGCGCCCTGCGTGCTGTGGATCGACGAGATCGAGAAGGCCCTGGCGACCGACGGCGGCGACGGCGACGGCGGGCTGTCGCGGCGGGTGCTGGGCTACCTCCTGACCTGGATGGCCGAGCGCAAGGCGCGCGTGTTCCTGGTCGCCACCGCCAACCAGGTGCAGCAGCTGCCGGCGGAACTGCTGCGCAAGGGCCGTTTCGACGAGATCTTCTTCGTCGACCTGCCCGATGCCGCCACCCGCGCGGAGATCTTCGCCCTGCACCTGGACCGGCGCCAGCTGGCCCGCGAACACATCGACCTGTCGGCGCTGGCCGCGGCGGCCGAGGGGTATTCCGGCGCCGAAATCGAACAGGTCATCGTTAGCGCGCTGTATGCCGCACACGCCACCCAGGCCGGGCTGGACACGCATGCGCTGATGCAGGCG
>DASWXO010000016.1:0-3424 GCA_036405455.1 Thermomonas sp.
CGACGTGTGCTACGCCGCGTCGGAGGACGAGCGCAGGCGCTACATCGAGTACATCGACGAGGAATACAACGCCGACCGCCTCACCCAGATCCTCACCGACGTGGCGGAGATCATCGGCGCGAACATCCTCAACATCGCCCGCCAGGACTACGACCCGCAGGGCGCCTCGGTCACGATCCTGATCTCCGAGCAGCCGGTGATCGACAAGGCCGATGCCAAGGGCGTGATCTCCGACGCGGTGGTCGCGCACCTCGACAAGTCGCACATCACCGTGCACACCTACCCGGAGACCCACCCGGACAACGGCATCGCGACCTTCCGCGCCGACATCGACGTGTCCACCTGCGGCGTGATCTCGCCGCTGAAGGCGCTGAACTACCTGATCGAGTCGCTGGAGTCCGACATCGTGGTGATGGACTACCGCGTCCGCGGCTTCACCCGCGACGTGAAGGGCCGCAAGCACTTCATCGACCACAAGATCAACTCGATCCAGGACTACCTGGCGAAGAACGTCCGCGCGCGCTACGAGATGCTCGACGTGAACGTCTACCAGGAGAACATGTTCCACACCAAGATGCACCTGAAGGACTTCGACCTCGACCAGTACCTGTTCGAGGAGAAGGCGCGCAACCTGTCCTTCAAGGAGCGCATGAAGATCGAGGCGCGGCTGAAGCGCGAGATCGAAGAGCTGTACCACGGGCGCAACCTGGTCGACTGAGGTCGATGCCCCGCGGCACCCCGGAGCGCCGGCGCAAGCCGGCGTTCCTGTGTCTGGCCCCGACGATCAGCCGATGCCGGGGCGCGCGGACATGCCCAGTGCGCCCGCTACGAGCTGCATCGCCTCTTCGTCACGCTCGTGGGTGATCCAGCCGGCCAATGTCGCCTCGCCGGTCTCGACCGTCCACAGGCTGTAATGGCGTTCGCGCAGCTGGACGAACGCCGCCTGCAGCACGGCGTCGGTATCGGGCACTGCGTCCGCGTCCTCGTCGATGCCCCAGTCGATGCGCTGGCGCCAGCGTGACGCCAGTTCGTCCAGCGCGTCCATCAGGCCCGCCGCGTCCTCCTCGCCGACGTGGAAGCCGGCCTTCCAGTCGATCACGTCGCGCAGCAGCGCCACCGGATCGGCGTCCCCGCCGGCCTCCTCCAGCGCGGCGCGGAACGCGGCGAACTGCTGCAGCGCCGCGTCCTCGTCGTCCGGATTGACCAGCAGCAGGAACTGCCACGCGACCACGTCCAGCGCGTCGTCGTCGTCCGTTTCGACATGGCGGGGGAAGGCGTGGCCGAAGTTGTCGTCGGGATCGTATTCGTGGCTGGCCATCGGGCGGGTCCTGTCTGCACGCAGGTGCGCAGGATACGGCCGCGCCGGCGTCCGGTGCCCGCGTATCCGTAGAATGCAGCCCTTCCCGACCCGGCCCCGTGGCCCAGGACGCGCCATGGCCGCCAACGCCACCATCTACAAGATCGAGTTGCAGGTCACCGACCTCGACCGCCATTACTACGCCAGCCACGCGCTCACGCTGGCCCAGCATCCATCGGAAACCGAGACCCGCCTGCTGGTGCGGCTGCTGGCCTTCGCGCTGCACGCCGACGAGCGCCTGGAGTTCGGCCGCGGGCTCAGCGACGAGGACGAGCCCGCGCTGTGGCGGCGCGATTACACCGGCGACATCCTGCAGTGGATCGAGCTGGGACAGCCGGACGAGGCCCGCCTCCGCAAGGCGAGCGGGCGCGCGGCGCAGGTGGTGGTGGTCGGCTACGGTGGCCAGGCCGCCGAGGCGTGGAGGAAGCGCAACGCCTCCGCGCTGTCGCGGCTGCGCAACCTCACCGTGATGGAGCTCGACGACGCGGCCGTCGCGGATGCCGTGGCGTTGCTGGAGCGCGGCATGCGCGTGACCGCGATGATCCAGGACGGCGAGCTGCAGCTGATGGACACCACCCGCACGGTGACGCTGCGCCCGCGCTTGCGGATGGTGGACGGCGCCGTGCAGCCCGACTGAGCGGCGGCCCCGGCGGACCGGTTGGGCCGGCCTAGAGCCGGTACGCCACCGTCTTCATCGCCTTGGACATCGCGGCCATCACGGTCGGGATCGGCGGTGGCAGCAGGCGCGCACCGGCGGCCAGCGCGTCGTCGGCGTGGCGTGCCTCGTCGTCTTTCATCACCGCGAGGATCGCGCGGCTGCGCGCATCGTCCTCCGGCAGCGAGGCCAGGTGTTCCGCCAGGTGGGCTTCGACCTGGCGCTCGGTTTCCACCACGAAGCCCAGATTCCAGCCGTCGCCGCGCAGCCCGGCCGCCGCGCCGATGGCCCAGCTGCCGGCGTACCACAGCGGGTTGAGCAGGCTGGGGCGGCTGTCCAGCTCGCGCAGCCGGTCCGCGCACCAGGCGAGGTGGTCGGTCTCTTCCTGCGCGGCCTCCAGCAGGTGGGCGCGGGTGGCCGGATCGCGGGCCACCGCCGCCTGGCCGATGTACAACGCCTGCGCGCAGACCTCGCCGGTGTGGTTGATCCGCATCAGGCCGGCGGCATGGCGGCGCTGGCCGTCGTCCAGCGCCGGCTCGGGGGCGGCCAAGCCGGGGTTGGCGCGCGCGGCGCGCGGCGCCCCCAGGACGGTGGACAGGGCGTTCTGGGCCGAATCCAGCAGGCGGTCCAGCGGACCGAGGCGGCGAAGCGTATCCATGCCGACCATTCTAGGCCGCCGACGGCGCGCGCAGGGGGTAGCTTGCGCCCGTGGGCGGCGGGGCGTATCATTCCGCCTCTTCCCTGCCCGGGCTTGGTCATCGGCCGGCGTGGAAAACAACGCGAGGCGACGTTCCGCGCTCCGGAACCAGCCCGACCAAGCACCCCACAAGAGTTCGTCATGAAGACTTTCATCGCCAAGAACGAGACCGTCCAGCGCGACTGGTACGTCGTCGACGCCGAGGGCAAGACCCTGGGTCGTCTGGCCGCAGCACTGGCCTACCGCCTGCGCGGCAAGCACAAGCCCGTTTTCACCCCGCACGTCGACACCGGCGATTACCTCGTCGTGATCAACGCCGACAAGATCGCGGTGACCGGCAAGAAGATGCAGGACAAGATGTACCACCGGTTCACCGGTTACATCGGCAACCTGAAGACCGAAAGCCTCGGCCAGGCGCTGGAGCGCCACCCGGAGCGCGTCATCGAGATCGCCGTGAAGGGCATGCTGCCGAAGGGCCCGCTGGGCCGCGCCATGTACCGCAAGCTCAAGGTCTACGCCGGTGCGGAGCATCCGCACGCCGCCCAGCAGCCGCAGCCGCTCGACATCTAAGGTCCGATCATCATGGCTATCACCCAGAATTACGGCACCGGCCGCCGCAAGTCCTCCACCGCCCGCGTGTTCCTGCGCAAGGGCAGCGGCAACATCACCGTCAACGACCGTCCGCTGGACGAGTTCTTCGGCCGCGAGACCGCGC
>DASWXO010000017.1:0-7951 GCA_036405455.1 Thermomonas sp.
GTTGGACGACATGTCGATGAAGTCGATCACCACCAGGCCGCCGAGGTCGCGCAGGCGCAGCTGGCGGGCCACTTCCTCGGCCGCCTCCAGGTTGGTGTTGAACGCGGTTTCCTCGATGTCGCCGCCCTTGGTGGCGCGCGCCGAGTTGACGTCGATCGCGGTCAGCGCCTCGGTCTGGTCGATCACCAGCGCGCCGCCGGAGGGCAGGCGGATGGTGCGCTCGTAGGCGTTCTCGATCTGCGACTCGATCTGGAAGCGGTTGAACAGCGGCACGTCGTCCGTGTAGTGCTTCAGCTTGCGCTTGTTGTGCGGCATCACCTGCTCGACGAACTCCAGCGCCTCGTCGTACATCTCCGGCGTGTCCACCAGGATCTCGCCGATGTCGGAGCGCATGTAGTCGCGCAGGGCGCGCACGATCAGGCGCGACTCCTGGTAGATCAGGAACGGCGCCGGCTTGGTCAGCGCGGCCTCGGCGATCGCGCGCCAGATGCTGAGCAGGTAGTCCAGGTCCCACTGCAGCTCTTCCGCGTCGCGGCCCACGCCGGCGGTGCGGATGATCACGCCCATGTCGTCGGGGATGGTCAGCGCGTCCATCGCCTTCTTCAGCTCGGCGCGGTCGTCACCCTCGATCCGGCGCGACACCCCGCCGGCGGTCGGCGAGTTCGGCATCAGCACCATGTAGCGGCCGGCCAGCGAGATGAACGTGGTCAGGGCGGCGCCCTTGTTGCCGCGCTCCTCCTTGTCCACCTGCACCACGACTTCCTGGCCCTCGCGCAGGAGTTCCTTGATGCCGGCCTTGTTCGGGTCGACGCCGGCCTGGAAGTAATCGCGGGAGATCTCCTTCAGCGGCAGGAAGCCGTGGCGCTCGGCGCCGTATTCGACGAAGGCCGCTTCGAGGGAGGGTTCGAGCCGGGTGATGCGGCCCTTGTAGATGTTGGACTTCTTGTTGTCGCGCGACGGTTGTTCGATGTCGATGTCGTAGAGGTTCTGTCCGTCGACGATCGCGACCCGCAGTTCTTCCGCCTGCGTGGCGTTGATGAGCATTCGCTTCATTGTGCGTTCCTTTGCGCCCGTCGCCCGTTCAGGGGCGATGCGCGGAACGCCATGGGCGTTTCGCTTCTGGATACCGCGAAGCGCGCGGCCGCGCGGGGCGCAGGCCGTGCCGCTCTTGAGTTTTCCAGCGCTGCCACACCACGGCGAACCGCGGGAGCGCTTGTTCCTTGTTAAGGTGTTGCGGGGCCGGCGACCGCCGCGCCATGCCTTGCGGGGATGGGCGCGTCGCGCGGGGCGTTGTTCAACGGGCACTGTCACGGCGTGGAGCCGGCAACGGGCGGGTTTGCCGCGCAGCCGTTAACATGTCCGCCCCGAGGGTGGTGGCAACGTCACTGCGGCGGGCCTCGCCAGGCAGGCCGGCTTTCGGCCGGATGGGCGTTGTGGCGCCCGACACTTCCTGCGAAATCAAACCCTTGCATCGCCCCCCGAGTGTACCAGATCAGGTCCCGATGACACAGCCGGATTCTTCCCCCAGCGGCGGTGCGCACACGGTCCGCGTCCCCGAGGACCGTGCCGGCCAACGGCTGGACAATTTCCTGCTGGGGCAGCTGAAAGGCGCGCCGCGCAGCCTGATCTACAAACTGGTGCGCAGCGGCCAGGTGCGGATCAACGGCGGTCGGGCCAAGGCCGAGCGCAAACTGGAGGCAGGAGATGAGGTGAGGATCCCGCCTGTTCGTATCGAATCCCCGCAAGATGGCGACCGTTCGCCGCCGAAAGGCCTGCTGGCAGCGCTGGACGCGGCGATCGTGTTCGAGGATGCGCGCCTGCTGGCGATCAACAAGCCGTCGGGCATCGCCAGCCACGGCGGCAGCGGCATTTCGTTCGGGGTCATCGAGACCTTGCGCGCGTTGCGCCCGCGCGACAGCCTGGAGCTGGTCCACCGGCTGGATCGGGACACGTCGGGCCTGATGGTGCTGGCGAAAAAGCGCTCCGCCCTGACGGAACTTCAGCGATTGTTGCGGGAAGATCATGGATCCGGCATCGAAAAGCGCTATCTGGCGCTGCTGGTCGGCCGGATGCCCGACGGCGTCATGAGCGTGGACGCGCCGCTGCACGTCGGCCTGCGCCAGGGCGGCGAGCGCCACGTGCAGGTCAACTCGGCCGGCAAGCCCTCGATGAGCCATTTCCGGGTGCTGGAGCGGCGGGGCGGCCAGAGTTACTGCGAAGTCCGCATCGAAACCGGCCGGACCCACCAGATCCGCGTCCACGCCCAGCACATCGGCCACCCGGTGGCCGGCGACGACAAGTATGGCGATGCGGCCGCGAACAAGCGGCTGCGCGAGCAGGTGGGCCTGAGGCGGCTGTTCCTGCACGCATCCACGCTGGAGTTCGCGCTGGATGGCGGCAAGGCGCCGTATTCGCTCAGCGCGCCGCTGGTCCCGGAGTTGATCGAGGTGCTGGACCGGCTGGGGTGATGCGGGCCTGCGAGGCGCGCGTCAGCCGGCCAGCAGGTCCGCCTTCGCCGCGCAGATGAAGTCGTTCTCGCTCAGGCCGCCCACGTCGTGGGTGGAGAAGCGCACCACGCAGCGGTCGTAGTGCACCGACAGGTCGGGGTGGTGGTTCTCGGCGTTGGCGATATGCGCCAGCGCGTTCACGAACGACATCGTCCGGTAGTAGTCCGGGAAGGTGAAGGTCTTGGTCAGGGCGTGGCCCTGCTCGACCAGCTCCCAGCCGGGAATTTCCGGCAGCAGTTCGCGGATGCGGGCTTCGCCGAGCCGGTGCTCGTGGCCGCGGCGGACGATGCAGCGCGCCTGCGCGAGGGGGATGAGGTCGGCCATGGACGTGCTCTCCGTGCGGTGGGCTGAACCGGGACGCCAGCGATGCGCAGGGGCAACGCCGCCTCGCTAGAATAGCCGCATGATCCAGATTTCCGAAGCCGCGCAGGCACATTTCCGCAAGCTCCTCCAGCGCGAGGCCATTCCGGGCCTGGGCGTGCGCCTGTCGGCGCAGCACCCGGGCACGCCGCGCGCCGACGTGCGCTTGGAGTTCGCCGGTGGCGAGGAGCTGTCGGGCGACGAGTGGGCGATCGACTGCGAGGGATTCACGCTCTGGCTGGATGCCGCCAGCGTGCCCTTCCTCGACGGCGCCGAGATCGACTACGCCACGCTGGCCACCGGCGGCCAGTTGCAGATCCGCGCGCCGAAGATCAAGGGGCTGGCGCCGGCGGAGTCGGCGTCGCTGGTGGAGCGCGTGCGCTGGGTGGTCGAGAACGAGATCAACCCGCAGCTGGCCATGCACAAGGGCCACGTCACCCTGACCGAAGTCACCGCGGATGGCATCGTCGTGCTGAGCTTTGGCGGCGGCTGCCACGGCTGCAGCATGGTCGACGTCACCCTCAAGCAGGGCGTCGAGAAGACCCTGCTGGAGAAGGTGCCGGGCGTGACCGGCGTGCGCGATGCCACCGACCATGCGACCGGCAGTGCGCCCTACCTGCCGCACGGCCGGACCTGACGGATCCGGGCGCGCGTGACGACGGCACAAGAGCTGATCGCCGCGCTGGAGCGCCGCCGCCTGCTCAAGCGCGGCGGGGCGGACGAGCCGGCGGGCATGCCGGAGGGCTGGCAGCGCTGGTTCGAGTCCCAGCCCGTCGCCGATGCGGGTGCCGCGCGGGCGCGGGTGGAGGCATGGGTCGCGCCGCTGGCGCAGCGCCTGACCTACGCCGCGGAGGCACGGGTCACGCGCTTGGGCCTGCCGTTCTTCCAACTGCAGCGCCTCGCGCGACCGCATGACCCGCGCGACGAGCGCGCGCTGCGCATCGGTGTGGGGGCGCTGGACATCCTGCTGCACGTCGTGCTGGCGGCACTGCTGCTCTGGCTGATGTACCTGCGCCTGCTGGCGATGGCGCAACAGCAGGACGATCCGGGCCAGGTCGTGCAGGTCGAGTTCATTGGCCGTGGCAATGCCGAGACCGGTGGCGGGGCGATGGCCAGTGCGGGGGCGCCGTCGTCCGCGCCGACGCGGTCGACGGTTCCGCGGCAGGCAGCGCCCGCCGCGGCAGCCAGCCCTGCCGAAGTGTCCCCTCCGGCTCCTGACCTCGCCCCCGCGGCGTTGGCGCCACCGACGCCGATCGACGCGAGCCGTCCGGTGCCCACGCTCGAGGAAGCGCCGACCTTGCCGCGCCAGGTGCTGCAGGTCAGCGAGGTGCCCCAGCCGCAGCCCGGCGAATTCCGCCTGCCGCCCCCGCGCGAGCGCAGCGTGGCCTTGCCGCAGGCGACGCTGCGCGAGGTCCAGCCGCGCCAGCAGGTCGAGGCGGTCCCGCAGCTCGATGCGCCACGGGTGCGCACGCTGTCGCAGGCCCCGCCGCAGCTGGCGCTGCAGACTCCCGAGCTGAAAGAGCAGGTGCGTGAACTGGAGGTCTTCCGGCCCGACAGTGCCCTGGTGGCGCGCGAGCGGGCCGCGCCGGCCCCGCGGACGCCGGCAGTGCAAGTGCCGCAGCTGCGTGGCGAAGTCCGCGCACTGCCACTGCGCCCCGAGGAGTCAGGTGGATCGTCGGCCACGGCCGGTCAGGGGACGACACCGGGGCAGGCGGCCGTGGCAGCGGGCGGCGGACAGGCCGCTGCTGGAATCGGGCAGGGGGCACGCAGCGCGCCCGCCGACGGGCGCGGCGTGGCGGCGGCCGGCAAGGGCGCCGGGCCCGCGCTGAAACCTGCGCCGGGCGGGTGGCCGGGCGCTGCCAAGAGCGATGACTGGGGCGCTTCGACCCGCAATGTCGCCGGCACGGGCACCGGCCAAGGCGCCCGGGATGGCAACGGCGGCAACGGCAAGCCCGGACTGTTCAACGGTGACGGCAGCGTGCGGTTGCCGGACGAATGGTCGAAGCAGGACGGCCTGGACCTCGATCGCGCCGGCACTTGGCTGCAGCGGCCCGGCCTGGAATACCGCGGCACCCGCTTCGACAAGTATTGGATCCCGCAGGGCAACCTGCTGCAGGAGTGGGTGCGGCGCGGGATCAAGGAGCTGTCGATTCCGATCCCGGGCACCGGCCTCAAGCTGAAGTGCGTGGTTTCGCTGCTGCAGTTCGGCGGCGGCTGCATGCCGGTCGACCCGGATGCCAACGAGCAGTCATCCACCGGGCGCGCGGCCCCGGACATCCCGTTCAAGCCGGCGCTGCAGGAAGACAACGGCAGCGTACGACCGGTGCCGGCACCGGCGAAGCCTTCGCCCTAGTTAATTCTGGCTAGCCGCAGGTGTCGGCAAGCGTCGCCAGCGCCGTGCACCCCGCAGCGGGGGCGAGGCGCGTGTCAGGCGCGAGCGCCCAGCGACTGCACCATCCGGTCGCGCAGGGCCGCATCATCGCCGGCGCCGGGTGGCTGGATTTCCTGCAGCGAGAAGCCACGCGCCAACGCGTCCTCCTCGTCCAGGCCTTCGAATTCCACGAACTCCGCGTCCATCAGGGCGGCGCGCGCGGTGTCCACGCTGTCGTAGGGCAGGGTGTTGCCATCGCTGTCGAACACCTCGGCGGTGCCGGCGTCGCGTTCGCGCAGGCGCGCCCAGACCAGCGTACGTCCGAGAGTGGCCAGCCACCAGCTGTCGCGCGAGGCGCTCACGACAGCGCCTGCCCGAGTAACCAGAGCACGCCGCCCAGCGCCACGCCGCCCAGGATCACCAGCAGCGAAATGCGCGATGGCGTGGCGAGGCCCGACAGGTTGCGGTCGCCGGCGGCGCGGTAGCCGCCGCGCAGCAGCCACCACAGGGCGCGCGGCTTCAGGAAGGCACCTTCGCCCAGCTGGGCGGTGATCTGCGGGTGGCGGTCGCGCACGTGGACCAGTGCCAGCGGCCAGAAGATCACGAACGCCGTGGCGCCCGCGATCGCGATGGCGAAGGCGAACAGGGCGAGGAACAGGACGATGTCGGCATCCATGGCGGGCTCAGAACTCCGCGTTGCCGGGCGCGCGCGGGTAGGCGATCGCGTCGCGGATGTTGGCCAGGCCGCAGACGTACACCACCAGCCGCTCGAAGCCCAGCCCGAAGCCGGCGTGCGGCACGGTGCCGTAGCGGCGGAAGTCGCGGTACCAGCCGTAATGCGCCGGGTCCAGGCCGAACTGCGCCATGCGCGCGTCCAGCACGTCCAGGCGTTCCTCGCGCTGGCTGCCGCCGATGATCTCGCCGATGCCCGGCGCCAGCACGTCCATCGCCGCCACGGTCTTGCCGTCGTCGTTCAGGCGCATGTAGAACGCCTTGATGTGCTCGGGGTAGTTCATCACCACCACCGGGCGGCCGACGTGCTCCTCGGTCAACCAGCGCTCGTGCTCGGTCTGCAGGTCCAGGCCCCATTCGACCGGGAACTCGAACTTCCTGCCGGACTTCTGCAGCAGCGAGATCGCGTCGGTGTAGTCGATCCGCTCGAACGGCGCGTTGATGAATTTCTCGAGGCGGGTGATCGCATCGGGCTGCACCCGTTCGGCGATGAAGGCCATGTCGTCGGCGCGCTCGTCCAGCACCGCCTTGAACAGGTACTTCAGGAAGTCCTCGGCCAGGTTGGCGTCGTCGTTGAGGTCGGCGAACGCGATCTCCGGCTCGATCATCCAGAACTCGGCCAGGTGGCGCGTGGTGTTGCTGTTCTCGGCGCGGAAGGTGGGGCCGAAGGTGTAGACCTTGCTCAGGCTGAGGCAGTAGGCCTCGACGTTGAGCTGGCCGGACACGGTGAGGAAGGTCTCCTTGCCGAAGAAGTCGCGGCTGAAGTCGACGTTGCCCTTGCCGTCGCGCGGCAGGTTGGCCATGTCCAGCGTGGACACGCGGAACATCTGGCCGGCGCCTTCGGCATCGGAGGTGGTGATGATCGGCGTGCTGATCCAGTAGAACTCGCGCTCGTGGAAAAAGCGGTGCACCGCCTGCGCCAGGCAGTGGCGGATGCGGGTGACGGCGCCGAACAGATTGGTGCGCGGGCGCAGGTGGGCGAATTCGCGCAGGTATTCCAGCGAGTGCTGCTTGGGCTGCATCGGGTAGGTCAGCGGGTCTTCGACCCAGCCGACGACCTCGATGTCCGAGGCCTGCACCTCGAAGCTCTGGCCCTGGCCCTGCGATTTCACCAGCGTACCGGTGGCGATGACCGCGCAGCCGGTGGTCAGGTGCTTCACCTCGGACTCGTAGTTGGCCAGCGTGTCGGGGGCCACCACCTGGATCGGCGCGAAGCAGGAGCCGTCGCTGACGTTGACGAAGCTCAGGCCGGCCTTGGAGTCGCGCCGGGTGCGCACCCAGCCGCGCACAGAAACCTGGCCGCCTTCCGGCACGTGCCCGGCCAGCGCCTGGGCCACGGAGATCGTCGTCATCTTGAAATCCTGCGTTGCAAGCCTGAAATAGAACCCGCAGTTTACCGGAGCTACAATCCCCGCATGGCCATCCTGCTCACCGATTCCGCCCGCGCCCGCATCCAGGGCTACCTCGACGGCGATCCCCAGGCCCTGGGCCTGCGCTTCGGCGTGTCCCGCAGCGGTTGCTCGGGCTGGGGTTACAAGGTGGACATGGCGCGCCAGCAGCAGGCCGACGACGTGGTCTTCGACGACGGCGGCGTGCGCATCTACGTGGACGCCGCCAGCCTGCCGCAGGTGGACGGCACCCGCATCGACTTCGTGAAGCAGGGCCTGAACGAGCAGTTCACCTTCGACAACCCGAACGTGACCGGTGGCTGCGGCTGCGGGTCCAGCTTCACCACCGGGCCCGACGCGCGCGCCTGAATTTGCGCGCAACCCCTTGATTCGCCATAATGGCGGGCTCCCGTCCGCGGGAGGCTCTTGCCCGAACGCGCCTGTCCGTCCATCGGCAGGTGGCCGAGGGCTGTCCGGCCGGCATCGCGCCAGCCGCCATCCACAAGGAAACCACCATGCGTCACTATGAAATCGTGTTCCTGGTCCATCCGGACCAGAGCGAGCAGGTCCCGGCGATGATCGAGCGCTACAAG
>DASWXO010000018.1:0-8848 GCA_036405455.1 Thermomonas sp.
CCGCGACTACGGCGGCGTGGCGAAGGTGATGCCGTGGTTCGCGCTGTTCTGGGTGCTGTTCGCGATGGCCAACTCCGGCCTGCCGGGCACCAGCGGCTTCGTCGGCGAGTTCGTGGTCATCCTGGCCGCGTTCCAGCAGCATCCGCTGATCGCCTTCGCCGCCGCGCTGACCCTGATCATCGGTGCCGGCTACTCGCTGTGGCTCACCAAGCGGATCATCTGGGGCGACGTGGGCAACGCGCACGTGGCCGAGCTGAAGGACATCAATGCGCGCGAATGGATCGTGCTGGGCGTGTTCGCCGCCTTCACCCTGGCGCTGGGCATCAACCCCAAGCCCCTGACCGACCTGATGGAGCCCTCCATCGCGCAACTGGCGGGCCAGCTCGCCGCGACGAAACTCTGAGGACATGACGACGATGCAGGCCACTCTCGCCATGCCGGCAGCCACCGAACTGCTGCCGCTGATCCCCGAACTGGTGCTGGTGGGCGCCGCGTTCGCGTTGCTCATGCTGGACCTGTTCCTGAAGGACAGCCAGCGCGTGGTTACCCACGTGCTCTCCGTCGCCACGCTGCTGGTGGTGGGCGGGCTGGTCGCCGCCGGCGTCGGCGCGGGCGACGGCACCCCCGTGCTGAACGGCATGTTCGTGCGCGACACCATGGCCGACGTGCTGAAGGTCGTGACCTGCGGCGTCTCGGCGGTCGCCCTGCTGTTCGTCTGGCCCTACCTGCGCGAGCGCGGGCTGTACAAGGGCGAGGTGTCGGTGCTGGTGCTGTTCGCGGTGCTGGGCATGATGCTGCTGACCTCGGCCGGCAGCCTGATCATGGTCTACCTCGGGCTGGAGCTGCTGGCGCTGAGCTCCTATGCGCTGGTGGCGATCGATCGCGACAGCAAGCTGGCCTCCGAGGCGGCGATGAAGTACTTCGTGCTGGGCGCGCTGGCCTCCGGCCTGCTGCTGTACGGCATGTCGCTGGTCTACGGCGCCACCGGCAGCCTGGACCTGGCCACGATCCGCGATGCCGCCCCGGGCGTGGCGCAGCCGCTGTTGCTGCTCACCGGCGTGGTGTTCATGGTGGCGGGTATTTCGTTCAAGTTCGGCGCGGCGCCGTTCCACATGTGGCTGCCCGACGTCTACCACGGCGCGCCGACCCCGATCACGCTGTTCATCGGCTCGGCCCCGAAGCTGGCGGCCTTCGCCATGGTGGTCCGCTTGCTGGGCTTCGGCGCCTCGCCGCTGGCCGCGCAGTGGCAGCCGATGCTGGCCGTGCTGGCCGCGCTGTCGCTGGTGGTGGGCAACGTCATCGCGCTGATGCAGGTCAACCTGAAGCGCATGCTGGCGTATTCGACCATCTCCCACGTCGGCTTCCTGTTCCTGGGTCTGGCCGGCGGCGGCGCCGAAGGCTACTCAGCCGCCATGTTCTACGCCATCAGCTATGCCGTGATGGCCACCGCCGCGTTCGGTGCGATCGTGCTGCTGGCGCGTCGCGGGTTCGAGGCGGACAGCATCGAGGACTTCAAGGGCCTGAACGCCCGCGATCCGTGGAGCGCCGGCATGGTGCTGTGCGTGATGGCGTCGCTGGCCGGCATCCCGCCGTTCCTGGGCTTCTGGGCCAAGCTGGCCGTGCTGCGTGCGGCCATCAACGGCGGCATGCTGTGGCTGGCCATCGTCGGTGTGGTGTTCGCCGTGATCGGCGCGTTCTACTACCTGCGGGTCATCAAGGTCATGTACTTCGACGAGCCGGTGGGCGAGGCCGTGGTCCCGCGCGACGACCGCCTGCTGCGCGTGGTGTTCGGCATCAACGCCCTGGGCCTGCTGGTGTTCGGCATGTTCTGGAACCCGCTGATGGCGTGGTGCCAGGCCGCGTTCGTCTGACCCGCAACGCCCGGCCGCAAGCCCGAAGCGCCTTGCCCTGCAAGGCGCTTTTCCTTTTGGGGAATGGCCCGGTTGCAGCGGCTGCCGTCCGCCGTTGCGGCATCGTGCCGGCGCCGGTGACGGGGCGAGAGGCGTATCTTGGCGGCACGTTCCGCGAGCGCGAGAGTCCTGCTGGTGTCCGACGCCGTCGATCGTCCTGCCGTCCGCATCCCCACCACCATCTGGACACTGGGCTTCGTGAGCCTGTTCACCGACGTGGGGTCCGAAATGGTCCACGCGCTGCTGCCGGTGCTGCTGGCAGGTGGTCTGGGTGCCAGCGCGTTGGCGATCGGCCTGATCGAAGGCGCTGCCGAAGCGCTGGTGCTGGTGACCAAGGTGTTCTCCGGCTACCTCAGCGACGCACTGGGTCGCCGCAAGCCGCTGGTGCTGCTGGGCTACGGGCTGGCCACGCTGGTGAAACCGCTGTTCCCGCTGGCGGATTCGGTGGCCACGGTGACCACCGCGCGCCTGCTGGACCGGTTTGGCAAGGGCATCCGCGGGGCACCCCGCGACGCGCTGGTCGGGGATCTCGCGCCGCCGGCCATCCGCGGCGCCTGCTTCGGCCTGCGCCAGTCGATGGACACGGTGGGCGCGGTGCTCGGCCCAACGCTGGCGATCGTGCTGCTGTGGGCGTTCGCGGATGACATCCGGCTGGTACTGTGGGTGGCGGTGCTGCCGGGCATCCTCGCCGTGCTGCTGCTGTTGAAAGTGCCCGAGCCCGCCGACCGCAGCTTGCGGCCCGCGCGGCTGCCGCTGGACCGCGCGGGCCTGGCGCGGTTGGGCGCCCCGTTCTGGCGGCTGGTGGCGCTGGGGACGCTGTTGGCGCTGGCCCGCTTCAGCGAGGCGTTCCTGGTGCTGCGTGCCTCGGAGCGGGGCGTGCCGCTGACCTGGGTCCCGCTGGTGCTGGTGGTGATGAGCACGGTCTATGCGCTGTCCGCCTATCCCGCGGGGCAACTCTCCGACCGCCTGCCGCGGCGGCACGTGCTGGCGATCGGCATGGCGGTGCTGGTGCTCGCAGACACCGCACTGGCGCTGGCCGTGGAGCCGGGGCTGCTGTTCGCCGGCATCGCGCTGTGGGGCCTGCACTTGGGACTGACCCAGGGCATCCTGGCGAGCCTGGTCACGGACACCGCGCCGCCGGACTATCGCGGCACCGCCTTCGGCGTGTTCAACCTGCTGTCGGGCGTGGCGCTGCTGCTGGCCAGCGGCACGGCCGGCTGGCTGTGGGACCGCTGGTCGCCTTCCGTGACGTTCTGGGCCGGTGCTGTCGCCGCGACGCTGGCCGCCCTGGCCGTGCCGTGGCTGGCGGCACCGAGGGAACCCTCGGCGTCCGCCTGAGTCGCGCCGTCAGGCCGCAGTGGCCGGAGCGTGGGGAGGCACGTAGTCGATTTCCACCGTCACGTGCACCAGCTCCTCGTGGATGCCAAGGGCGTCGCGGAAGTGGGCGGCGTCGACGCGCTCGGTGGTGACCAGGCTGACCAGGCAGGCGTACTTGCCGCGGCCCACGCGCCACACGTGCAGGTCCGTGATGCGGGCCGGCACCTGCCCCGCCTCGATCACCTCGCGGACTTCCGCCACCACCGGCGCGTCCATCTCCGCGTCCAGCAGCACGCGCCCGGCGTCGCGCAGCAGGCCCCACGCCCAGGCGGTCACCAGTGCCGCGCCCACCAGGCCCATGACGGGGTCCAGCCAGGCCGCACCCCACAGCTTGCCGCCCACCAGCGCCACGATGGCCAGCACCGAGGTCGCTGCATCGGTGATCACGTGGATGTAGGCGGAACGCAGGTTGAGGTCGTGGTGGTGGCCGTGGTCATGGCCATGCCCGTGGCCATCGTGGTGGTGATCGTGGTGGTGATCGTGGTGGTGATCGTGGTGGTGGTGGTCGCGCAGCCACCACGCACACAGCAGGTTGACGCCCAAGCCCACCACCGCGATCAGGATCGCCTGGTCGTAGTGGATCGGCATCGGCGCGAACAGCCGCTCCACCGACTGGAACACCATCAGCGCGGCCACGCACAGCAGCAGGATGGCGCTGGTGTAGCCCCCGAGGATCTCGACCTTCCAGGTCCCGAACGCGAATCGCGCGTTTTGGGCGTGGCGCCGCGCGAACGCATAGGCGAAGACGGCGAGTCCCAGCGCCAGCGCGTGCGAACTCATGTGCCAGCCGTCGGCAAGCACCGCCATGGAGTTGAACCACCAGCCCCCGGCGATCTCCACGACCATCATCGCTGCGGTCAGCCACAGGGCGCGCCGCGTATTGCGTTCGGCCAGCGGGTTGCCGTCGTCGAACCGGTGGTGGTGGGCGCGGGCGCTGGCATGAGCGTCGAGGTGCATGGGGCGTGCTCGGTCAAAATACCCCCATAGGGTATATGATCCCGGCCATGGCCCACATCGCGAAACACCCCAGGAAGCTGTTGGCCCGGGTCCGCCGGATCGGCGGGCAGGTGGCCGCACTGGAGGCTGCGCTGGCCAAGGAGCCGGACTGCAGCGACGTGCTGGTACAGGTCGCCGCCATCCGCGGCGCCGTGCACGGGCTGCTGATGGAGGTCATGCAGGACCACCTGCAGGCGCATGTCGCCGCGCCCGCCGGCGCTGCCGAGCGTGAAGCCGGTGCGCAGGAATTGGTCGCGTTGATGCGGACCTACCTCAAATGAGGGGCGGTGCAGGGCAGGGCAAGCCGCTGGGTGCCAACGCGGAGACAGTGGATCCATTCGGGCGGTTGGAACCGTAAAGCGCGCCATGTGGATCAATGCCGACTTTTCGCGCCGGGTGGCCGTGCCCGGAGATGCCTGGGACTGGGTGGCGTCGCCGCAGGCGGGCGTCGAGCGGGTGATGCTGGACCGCATCGGCGGCGAACAGGCCCGGGCCACGAGTGTCGTGCGCTATGCGCCCGGCTCGGACTTCCCCGCGCACGACCATCCCGGCGGCGAGGAAATCCTGGTGCTGTCGGGCACGTTCTCCGAAGACGGCAAGGACTTCCCGGCAGGTTGGTACCTGCGCAGTCCGCCGGGCTCCCGCCATCGCCCCGCCAGCGCGGAAGGCGCGGTGATTTTCGTGAAGCTGCGCCAGATGCGGCCGGACGAACAGGCCTGGGTCCGCCTCGACACGCGGGATCCTGCCCGGTGGCGCGCGGACGGCGATCGTCGGCGCTGCGACCTGTTCGCGAACGAAGACGAGGCGGTGTGCCTGCTGGCGTTGGCGCCGGGGCGGCCACTGCTGGCGGCCCCGGCGCCCGGGGCGGAAGCGGTGGTGCTGGAGGGCACGCTGCTGGCCGACGGACAGCGCCTCGGCCCGGGCAGCTGGCTGCGTCTGCCGCCCGGCACGCATTCCGACGTCGTTGCCGGCCCCGACGGTGCCACGGTCTACCTGAAGACGGGTGAGCTCGGGCTGTGGGCGCCCCAAGGCGCGCCATGACGCCGGTGCGCGTGGCGATCATCGGGGGCGGGCTGGCCGGCCTGTCCGCCGCGGCGCAGTTGGCCACTGCTGGCATCACCGATTGCCTGCTGCTCGAGGCGCGCGATCGGCTCGGGGGCCGCATCCTCAGCGTGTCCGCGGATGGCTTCGACCGCGTGGAGGCGGCGCAGGTGGACCTGGGGCCGACCTGGTTCTGGCCGGCGTTCCAGCCCGAGCTGGATGCGCTGATCGATGCGTTGGGGTTGGCGCGGTTCGCGCAGCCGGGGCAGGGCGATGGGCTGGTGGAGCGCTCCGCCTCCTTGCCGCCAATGCGCTATCCCGGGGGCATCGGCATGGCGGATGCCTTCCGTCTGCGCGGCGGCATAGGGGCATTGGTGGAGGCGCTGCGCGGGCGGATCGACGCGGAGAAGGTGGTCACGTCGGTCGCCGTCCGCGCGCTTCGGCGCACGCAGGCGGGCGTCGAGATCGAAGCCGTCGATGCCGCGGGTCGTGGCGTGCGCTGGCACGCGGCGCACGTGCTGCTGGCGGTGCCGCCGCGCGCCGCGGAGGCGGCGATTGCGTTCACGCCGGCACTGCCGCCGGACCTCCTGGCCGCGTGGCGGGCGACGCCGACGTGGATGGCGCCACACGCCAAATACGTGGCGGTGTTCGACCGGCCGTTCTGGCGCGAGGTGGGCCTATCCGGCATGGCGCAGAGTGCCGTCGGTCCGCTCGCCGAGATCCACGATGCCTCGCAACCGGACGGCGTCGCCGCGCTCTTCGGCTTCGTGGGCGTTCCCGCGCTGGCGCGGCGGGCGATCCCGGCGGACGTGCTGCGCGCCGACTGCCGCGCACAGCTGGTGCGGCTGTTCGGCGCCGCCGCCGGCGCGCCGCGGGCGGAGTATCTCGAAGACTGGGCCACCGATCCCCGTACCGCCACCCCGGCCGACCTGGCGGGTCCCGCCGATCATGTGCCGGCGCCCGCCGCCAGAGCGGCGGAGGGACCGTGGCGGGACGCGTTGACCGGGATCGCCAGCGAGTGGTCGCCGCAGTTCCCCGGTTATCTTGCCGGTGCCATCGAAGCGGCCAGGCTGGGAACGGAGCGCTTCCTGCGCGTTGCAGCCGTCTGATCGTTGGCTGGCAGCGCCTCGGTGCGCCCATCCGAACGAAAACTGAAGATTGTGGTTGCAAGTGGAACGGCGCCTGCCTACAATGCGTGACTCTGCTGCGGGGTGGAGCAGTCTGGCAGCTCGTCGGGCTCATAACCCGAAGGTCGCAGGTTCAAATCCTGCCCCCGCTACCAAGTTCCAGTGCCGTCCGGTATCGACGGCACCGGGCTCGGGCTCGCGAAAGCCGCTCCAAGCTTTCGCACTCCAGCGTCATCGGAAAAGGGCCCTACGGGTCCTTTTTTCGTTTCCGGGGTCCGCGTTCAGGCCGGGCCGTCCCATGAACCAGCGTTTCGCAGGCAAGACGTGACTGACAAGGCCGACGACATCGCCGCGCTGCTCTCGCCCACCGTCGCATCGATGGGGCTGGAGTTGCTGGGCATCGAATACCTGCCCGCGCCGGGCGGCGCCACGGTGCGCCTCTACATCGACGTGCCGCAGGCCGAGGCCGAGACGCGCATGGTCGGCATCGAGGACTGCGAGGCGGTGAGCCGCGAGGTGTCGGCGCAGCTGGACGTGGAAGACCCGATCACCGGCAACTACACCCTCGAGGTGTCGTCGCCCGGCATCGACCGCCCGCTGTTCGGCGCCGCGCAGTTCGCGCGCTTCGTCGGCGAGTCGGCCAAGGTCACCCTGAAGCTGCCGCAGGACGGCCGTCGCCGCCTGCAGGGCCGCATCCTGCGCGTGGACGGCGACACCGTGGTGTTCGACCTCGACGGCGCCGAGTTCGCCGCCGCCGCCGCCAACATCGAGAAGGCGCGGCTGGTGCCGGACTGGGTGGCGCTGGGCATGGCGCCCGCGCAGGACAAGTCCGGCCGCGACCTGCGCCCGGGCAAGCAGAAATCCCCCAAGCACAACGCGGCGCCGGGCAAGTCCCCGGCGGCGAAGAAACATCCAACCAACAAGACGGCGGCCAACGGGTCGTCCGATGCGGAGTAAGCGGGCATGAGCAAGGAACTGTTGCTGGTCGTCGATGCGGTCGCGGCCGAGAAGGGCGTGCCGGAGTCGGTCATCCTCGAGGCCATCGAAGCCGCGCTGGCGTCGGCGGCCAAGAAGCGCTACGTCGACCAGGACGTGCTGGTGCGCGTGCAGATCGACCCGAAGGACGGCAGCTACGAGACCTTCCGCCGCTGGGAAGTGGTGGCCGACGACGTGGTGATGGAGTCGCCGGACCGCCAGGTGCGCCTGATGGACGCGCTCGACGAGAGCGAGGACGCCGAGGTCGGCGATTACATCGAAGAGCAGATCGAGAACCCCGAGTTCGGCCGCATCGCGGCGCAGGCCGCCAAGCAGGTGATCGTGCAGCGCGTGCGCGAGGCCGAGCGCCAGCAGGTCGTCGATGCCTGGAAGGACCGCGTGGGCGAGCTGGTCACCGGCGTGGTCAAGCGCGTCGAGCGCGGCAACATCTATGTCGACCTGGGCGGCAACGCCGAGGCTATCATCGCCAAGGACAAGGGCATCCCGCGCGACGTGCTGCGCACCGGCGACCGCGTCCGCGGCTACCTGTTCGACGTGCGCAGCGAGCCGCGTGGCCCGCAGCTGTTCATCAGCCGCGCTGCGCCGGAATTCATGATCGAGCTGTTCAAGCTCGAAGTGCCTGAAGTCGGCCAGGGCCTGGTGTCGATCATGGGCTGTGCCCGCGACCCGGGTGACCGCGCCAAGATCGCGGTGCTGGCCCACGACAACCGCACCGATCCGATCGGCGCCTGCATCGGCATGCGCGGTTCGCGCGTGCAGGCGGTGACCAACGAGCTCAACGGCGAGCGCGTCGACATCATCCTGTGGAGCGACAACGCCGCGCAGTTCGTGATCAACGCGATGGCGCCGGCGGAAGTGCAGTCGATCATCGTCGACGAGGACAAGCACTCGATGGACCTCGCCGTCGCCGAGGACAAGCTGGCGCAGGCGATCGGCCGCGGCGGTCAGAACGTGCGCCTCGCCAGCCGCCTGACCGGCTGGCAGCTCAACGTGATGACCGCTGACCAGGTGCAGGCGAAGTCGGAGGCCGAGCAGGCCGCGTCGCGCCAGCTGTTCATCGACAAGCTGGAAGTGGACGAGGAAATCGCCGGCATCCTGGTGTCGGAAGGCTTCAACAGCGTCGAGGAAATCGCCTACGTACCGGTCGGCGAACTGCTGGCGGTCGAGGGCTTCGATGAGGACATCGTCGAGGAACTGCGCTCGCGTGCCCGCGACGCGCTGCTCAACGACGCGCTGGCGGTCGAGGAAGGGCTGGAAGAACACCAGCCGGCCGAAGACCTGTTGTCGCTGGACGGCATGGACGAGGCCACCGCCTACGCCCTGGCCGAGCGCGGCATCCGCACCCGCGAAGACCTGGCCGAGGCCGCCACCGACGAGATCGAGGACGTCGACGGCATGGAC
>DASWXO010000019.1:0-41474 GCA_036405455.1 Thermomonas sp.
TGAGCTGCAGCAGGTTGCGGATCGGGATGCGCGCGCGGCCGACCTCGAGCGAAAGCGAGACCGGCACGTCGAGGATGACGTCCAGGTTCAGGTCGGGGCCGCCGGCCCCGTCGGCGCTCAGCGAGTCGAAAGCCGCGCGCGTGGCGGCGTCGGAAGTGGTCATGGCGTGCTCGACAGCTCGGGAGTGGTGATGGCCCGCGGTGCATGCACCTCGGTGACCTTGATGGCGTTGCGGCCGTTGTGCGTGCCGAATTCGCCGGAAAACAGCGTGTGCTGCTCGACCTGCACGGTGACGGTCTTCGGCAGCTCGATCGGGATCACGTCGCCGACCTTGAGCCTGCACAGCTCGCGCAGGGTGATCGTGCGCTGCGTGATCGCGCTGCTGACCTCGACCTCGGCGTCCTGCAGTTGCACGCGCAGCGCGCGGGTCCAGTTCTCGTCCTTCTCGACGCGGTCGCTCTGCACGCCGGCGTCCAGCAGGTCGCGGATCGGCTCGAGCATCGACCACGGCATCGCCACGTGCACCTCGCCGCCGCCGCCTTCCAGCTCGACGTGGAAGCGGCAGACCACGATGTACTCGCGCGGGCTGATGATGTTGGCGAAGTGCGGGTTGACCTCGGAATTCATGTATTCGAATTCGAGGTTCATCACCGGCGCCCAGGCCTCGGTGAAGTCGGAAAAGGTCTGCTTGAGCAGCAGTTGGATCACGCGCATCTCGGTCGGGGTGAACTCGCGCCCCTCGATGCGGGTGTGGTACTTGCCGTTGCCGCCGAAGAAGTTGTCGACCACGGTGAAGACCAGGCGCGGCTCGAACATCACGATGCCGGTACCCCGCAGCGGTTTCATTTTCACCAGGTTGATGTTGGTGGGCACCTGCAGCGAATGCATGTACTCGCCGAAGCGGATCATGTCGATGCCACGCACCGACAGGTCGGCCGAGCGCCGCAACAGGTTGAACAGGCCGATGCGCCAGGTGCGGGCGAAGCGCTCGTTGATCATCTCCAGGGTCGGCAGGCGACCGCGGATGATGCGTTCCTGGCTGGCGAAATCGTAGGTCCGGGCCTCGCCAGGAGCCGGTGGCGGCTCCACGTCGACCGCGCCCGAATCCACGCCGTGGAGGAGGGCGTCGATCTCGTCCTGGCTGAGGAGGTCGGTGGTCATCGTTGGCGTCCGTTACTGGATCACGATGCTGGTGAACAGGAGCGCGTCCACCTGGTTGGCCGCATGCTGGGCCTTCAGGGTCTTCTTGACCTCCGCCAGGGCCTGCGCCTGCAGGCTTTCCTTGCCGTTGCGGCCGGTCAGCTCGGTGGACGTCTGCTGGCCGAACAGCAGCAGCAGGCGGTTGCGGATGATCGGCGTGTGCAGGGCGATCGCGGCCGCGGTATCGGCATCGCGCGTCTGCAGCTGCACGTCGGCTTGCAGGTACTTGGCGCCGCCGTCATCGGCGAGATTGACCACGAATGCGGGATCCAGCGCGATGTACTGCGGCGGCGCCAGGGGCTTGGCCGCCGGCGGGTGGGACGGCTTGAGGAACCAGAACGCCGCACCGGCGCCCCCGCCCACCACCACGAGCAGGGCGATGATGATCAGGAGCAGCTTCTTCGGCTTCTTCTTCGGCGGCTGCTCGGTGGCGCCGGCATTCGCGGGCGCGGCGGATTTTGCAGATGCTGCGGGCACGGGGCGATCCATCCATGAACGGGGCTAGAGTGCCATCTTGCAAATCGCGTGCCGGATTGCAATGCCTGGTTGCGTCGAACACCGGCCATCGCGGCCGTGGATTGGTGCCGCAGGATGACGCCAAACCGGCACCGCGGCCTGCTGTCAGGCAGGGCTCAGGCGTAAACGTCGACCAACCCGCGGCCGCGACGGAAATCCGGCGGCAGCGGCGATCCTGCTTCATGCGGCAGGGTCAAACCCTCGGCCTGGCCTTGGCCCTGCGCGCCGCCGCCAGGCTGTCGCTGCCCACTCTGGCCCTGCCCCACGCCCGCGTGCGACAGCTGCAGGCCTTGCTGCCCCAGCATGTCGCGCAAGCGGGGGAAGCTGGCTTCCAATGCCTGCCGGACCTCCGGTTGGCTGCTGTGGAACTCTGCCCGGACGTTGTTGCCGTCCATCTGCAACCGGATGTCGATGACGCCCAGATGCTCCGGGACCACGCGGATCTCGGCCTGCCCCATGCGCTGTCCCGCCAGCCAGGCGACATGCTGGCCGAACGGCTCGTCGTAACCCTGGGCCGGATCCGCGGGTTGATGCAACACCGGGACCGGGGCGGGGGCGGATTGTGGTGCAGCGGTGGCGTGCACCTGCACTACCCCCAGTCCCTGCATCGCCTGCACGGGTGAGGCGGCGGGGCCGGCGGGCGAGTCGCCACCCACCTGGGAGGCCGGCGCCATGTCCGCCGCAAGCGCGGCAAACGGAGAGACCGGCTGGCCCGATGCGCGCACGGAGGCGGTCGCAGGGAAATCCGTGCCCGGAGCAGCCGAACGCATGGCCGCCATCAAGCCGTCCGGCATTGCCGTCGATGCCTTGACGTCCACGGCCTGCGGCTGCGCGGCAGCGGTCGGGGCAGGCGCCCCTTGGCCATCCAGCGCGGCATCCTGCAGCACTCCCGGCATCTGCAGGCCCGCCGGCGCGGGCGAGGCAGCCGTCACCGGCGCGGGAGACGATGCGGCGCCCTCCGCGGAAACGGCTGCCGTCGGACTTGTGGCCGCTTGCGCAGGCACCGCGGTCGCCGGCATGGGCATCTGGGCCAGGATCAGCTGCAGCGGATCCGCTTCGACAGGCGCGTCGTCCAGACGACGGGCAGTGGTCGTGCGGGCCAAAACGGGCTGCGCGGGATCAAGCCCAGCCCCACTCTCCGGTGCGTCACCCAGCAACAGGTCGAACAGGCGTGCGGCATCCGTCGGGGCCTCGGTGCCATTGGCATCGGGCGGCTGCGCCGCGACCGGTCCGGTCGCCCTGGCCGCGCCGTTGGTGGGCGCAGCCGCCGTCGCGACAGTGGGCGTCGACGTCTGTTGAAGCGGAAGCGCGGTGGTCTCGGCCATCACGATTCCCCGCCGTCCTGCGCGCCGCGGACGCGACGGGCCCCCAGGTCATCCAATTCGCGTTGTTCGCGGCGCCCGGCGACCCGCAGCTCTTCGGCGCGATAGCTCGCGGCCAGCTGCTCCAGCACCTTGTTGTCCCGGCTGGCCAGCATCAGGCGGGCCCGTTCCACCTCGCAGCTTTGGCGCGAGGAGTCCACCACCTGCGCCTGCTGCTGCAGGGCGCTATCCAGTTTGGCCCGGAACGCGACGTGGTTGGCCAGCATCGCCGGCGCCAGCGTGCCGCCACTGGGGGCGACGCGATAGGCGTCCGCGTATTCCTTGAGCATGTCAAAGCGCTGCTGCTGCTCGGCCAGCGCCTTGTCGCGCTCGGCGAGTTGCTTGGCCACCGCGTCCTGGCGTTGCTGGGTGACGCGAAGCAGCGGATCAAGGCGTTGCGAGCGGGTCATGGGGTGATCTCCGGTGTCCCGTCGAGCAGGCGGGCGAGGGCATTGCGGCTGGCTTCGACGTCGGCGGATTCGGCGACGTCCTGGCCCAGGAACTGCAGGATCTGCGGCCACAGCGCCAGCGCGTCGTCGACCAGCGGGTCGTTGCCGCGCTGGTAGGCGCCGATGGCGATGAGGTCACGCTGCGCGTTGTAGGCAGCCATCAGCTGCTTGAGGCGGCGGATGCGGGCGCGCCAGGCCGGGTCGGTGATGTCCTGCATCACGCGGCTGACCGAGACTTCCACGTCGATCGCCGGGTACAGGCCGGCGTCGGCGATGCGGCGGGTCAGCACGATGTGGCCGTCGAGGATGGCGCGGGCGGCATCCGCGATCGGCTCCTGCTGGTCATCGCCCTCGGTCAGCACGGTGTAGAAGGCGGTGATCGAGCCACGCCCATCGGCGCCGTTACCGGCGCGCTCCACCAGCGCCGGCAGGCGCGCGAACACCGACGGCGGGTAGCCGCGGGTCGTCGGCGGCTCGCCCACGGACAGGCCGATCTCGCGCTGGGCGTGGGCGAAGCGGGTCAGGGAGTCCATGAGCAGCAGCACATGCAAGCCCTGGTCCCGGAACCACTCGGCGATGGCGGTGGCACGCAGGGCGCCGTGCAGGCGGGCCAGCGGCGGCCGGTCGGCCGGAGCGGCCACCACCACCGCCCGCCGCAGCCCTTCCGGGCCCAGCGTGCTTTCGACGAAATCGCGCACCTCGCGGCCGCGCTCGCCGATCAGGCCGACCACGATGACGTCGGCCGCGGTGTAACGGGTCATCATGCCCAGCAGCGTCGACTTGCCGACGCCGGAGCCGGCGAACAGGCCGACGCGCTGGCCGCGTCCGATCGGCAGCAGGGCATTGATGGCACGCACGCCGACGTCCAGCGAGCGGGTGATCGGCTCGCGCATCAGCGGATTGATCTGGACGCCGGCCAAGCCGACGAAATCCTCGGGGCGCAGGGGCGGGCGACCATCCAGCGGCACGCCGTCGCTGTCGATCACGCGGCCCAGCAGACCTTCACCCACCGCCACTTCGCCGCGGCTGGAGCCGGTGATGACGCGTGCGTTCGGCAGCAGGCCGGACAGATCGGAGGTCGGCATCAGGAAGGTGCGGTCGCCGGCGAAACCGACCACCTCGGCGTCCACCCAGCGTCCGCCGCTGCTTTCCACGCTGCAACGGGCACCGAGCGGGGCTTCGCAGCCGGTGGCCTCCAGGGTCAGCCCCACCGCGCGGCGCAAGACGCCCTCGCGGACCATGCCCTGGCCACCGATGCGCGTGGGATCCATGCCGCGCAGGCGCATCGCCAGCCGCAGGCTGCGCGCTTCGTCCCACTGTGCGGCGGCAATGCTCATCGGCTTCCTCCCGCGTTGCCGGATGCCGTGACCTCTGTGGAACCGCGAACGACGTCACGGTTCATGGCACCTATCCAGCGCCATTTTTTCCCAAAGTGCAAGCGGCAGCCGGCCGGCATCACGTGCCGTCTCCCGCCACCAGGCGCTGCAGGGTCGCATTCAGGCGGGCCGACAGGCTGCCGTCGATACGCACGCTGTCGGCATGGAGGCGCAGGTCGCCGCGGGCCAGGGTGGCATCCCCGCTGAGCCGCACGCCGGTGGGCGCCACCAGCTGCGGAGCGAGCATCGCCAGGTCGTCGGGATGCAGGCGGAGTTCCATCTGGCGCTGGTCGCTGCCCGCGATCTCCAGGGCTTCGCGCACCAGTGCTTCCAGCAGGGCCGGATCGGTGGCGTATTCCCGGCGGAGCAGGGCGCCGGCGATGCGGACCGCCAGGTCGCCAAGGGCGTCGCCGACTTCGGCGTCCAGGCGCGCCAGTGGCCGGGTGAAGGCGTCGAGGATGCCCTCCATCTGGGCGGCGATGCGACGGACCTCCGCCTGCCCGGCGGCCACGCCTTCCGCATGGCCGCGGGCATAGCCCTCGGCGTGCGCGGCCTCCTCGATGGCCTGAAGCTCCTCGACGCTGGGCATGTGGCGCTCGGGCTCCTGCACCACCGGCGCCGGTGGCGCCAGTTCGGGCGCAGCCCAGCGCACCGCACTGCTCATACGAAGACCTCGGCCTTTGCCGCGAGCTGGATGGTGCCGTCATCGGCCATCTTGCGGACGATGGTGAGGATTTCCTTCTGCGCGCCTTCCACTTCGGCGAGGCGGACCGGACCACGCGCCTCCATGTCCTCGACCAGCATTTCGGCCGCGCGCTGCGACATGTTGCTGGTGATCTTCTCGCGAACCTTCGTGTCGGCGCCGCGCAGGGCCAGCGCCAGCTTGTCGGCCGGCACTTCGCGCAACACCGCCTGCATCGCGCGGTCGTCGATCTCGGCAAGGTTGTCGAACACGAACATGTGGTCGCGCAGGCTGCTGGTCAGCGGCTCGTCGATCTGGGCGATCGCGGCCAGGATGGCTTCGTCCTGCCCGCTATCCATGAAATTGAGGATGTTGGCCGCCACCTTCACGCCGCCGATCGTCGAGGACTTGAGGTTCTGGTTGCCGGCGAACTGCTTGGCCATCACGTCGTTGAGCTCGTTGAGCGCGTGTGGCGGGATGCCGTCCAGGGTGGCGATGCGGATCAGCACGTCGGCGCGCGTCCGCTCCGGCAGGAACTTCAGCGCCTCGGCGCCCTGGTCCGGGTCCAGGTGGGACAGCACGATCGCGATGATCTGCGGATGCTCGTTGCGCACCAGGTCGGCGATGGCCCGCGGCTCCATCCACTTCAGGGTGTCCAGCCCGGTGGTGTTGCGGCCCAGCAGGATGCGGTCGATCAGGCTGCTGGCGCGCTCCTCGCCCAGCGCCTGCACCAGCACGCTGCGCACGTACTCATCGGCACCACTGCCGATGTTGGGCTGCTCCAGCGTATCGACGAAATTGTCGATCACCTTCTCGACGTCCTGCCGGGACACGCCGCCGACCGACGTCATGGCCACGCCCAGTTTCTGCACTTCCTTGGCGCCCATGTGCTTGAGCACCTCGGCGGCCTGCTGCTCGCCCAACGACAGCAGGATGACGGCGGCGCGCTGGACGCCGGTGAGCACGTACTCACTCATCGGCATTCACCAGGTCGCGCACCACGGCCGCGACGCGCTTGGAATCGGCGTTCACCGCATCGCGTGCCACCTGCACCTTGGCTTCGAAATCACGGCGCTTGGCGATGCGCTCCTGGGTCAGCGCCGGGGGCGGGGAGCTTTCGTCGTGGTCCACCATCTGGGTGATCTCCACTTCCTGCGGGTCCTGGCGGACCAGCACCTTGGGCGTGGTCAACGCCCGGAACGCGGGGCGCAGCACGAACCAAACCACCGCCAGCACCGCGAGGCCGCCGAGCAGCGTGCGCAGCATGTCGCGTGCCTTCGGATTCTCCCACAGCGGGAGCGGTTCCGGCGCCACCTCGGGCTGGCGCGCGAACGCGGAGTTCACCACGGTGACCATGTCGCCGCGCTGGGTGTCGTAGCCAATCGCCTGCTGCACCAGCGCCTGGATGCGCTGGATCTCCTGCGCGGTGAGGGCGCGCGACGTGGGCTTGCCGTCCTTGCCGGGTGCCCCCGGGATGTTGTCCACCAGCACCGCCGCGGTCACCCGCTGGATGCGCCCCGGCGCCTGCCGGGTGTGGGTGAGGGTGCGGTCGATTTCGTAGTTGCGCACCGAACTGCGCGAGCCGTTGCCGGTGGCGGTCTGCGCGGTGGCATTGGCCGGCGCAGCCGCGGCGTTCGCATTCGTGTTCGGTGCCGCGGCGGAATTGGCCGGCGCTGCCGTTGCCCCCGGCGTGTTGCTGGCGCTGCCCGGCACGCCCTGCGGCGGCGCTGCGGCGGCGAGGTTGCCGCTTTCCGAGAGCTGCTCGCTGCGGACGATGGCCGGATCGGGACCGTACTTCTCGCTGGCCTGTTCGGTCTGGCTGAAATCCATGTCCACGCTGACCTCGGCGCGGACGCGGCCGGGACCGGTCATCGGCTCCAGCAGCTCCTGGATGCGGCGGACGAACACGGTTTCTTGGCGACGCTGGCGCTCGAACTGCTGGGCGCTGATGGCGGCGTCACTGTCGGGATCGGGGTTGGACAGCAGGCGGCCGAACTGGTCCACCACCGTGACGTTGCTGGCCGGCAGGCTGGGAATCGAGGAGGACACCAGGTGCACGATGGCATCCACCTGACCCTGCTCCAGGGTGGCACCGCTCTGCAGCTGCAGGACCACCGAGGCGCTGGCCGGATCCTTCTGGCGGGTGAACGCCGACGGCTTGGGCAGGGCCAGGTGGACGCGGGCCTCGCGCACCGGGCGCAGGTTGGCGATGGTCCGGGCGAGCTCGGTTTCCAGCGCGTGCTGGTAGCGCGCGGTTTCCACGAACTGGCTGGTGCCGAAGCCCTGGTCGCCCTCCATCACCGCGAAGCCGCGGTCGTCGGCGGCGCCGATGCCGCTGGACGCCAGCGCCATCCGGGCTTCGCCCATCCGGTCCTCGGGCACCGACAGCGCGCCGGTGGCCGGGTCGATCTTGAACGGCACCTGCGCGGTACGCAGCGCATCGCGGGCTTCGCCGGCCGTCTTCGCGTCAAGGCCGGGCAGCGGTGCGTAGCTGGGCTTCTGGGTCCAGAAGAACAGCCACAGGCCCAGCCCGATCGCCGCGGCCGTCACGCCCAGCGTCAGCAGCTGCCGGACCAGCGGGATGTCCTGCAGGCGTCCCAGGTTCTTCAGGCCGTCGGTGGTCTTGGGGAGTGCGATGGCGCTCATGGCGGTCGGGCGTCGTTATCGGAGGGAAGTTGAGGGCGGCGGGGCAGGCGTCAGACCGGCATGTTCATCACGTCCTGGTAGGCCTGGACGAGACGGTTGCGGACTTCCACGGCGGCCTTGAACGCCACTTGCGACTGCTGCATGGCCACCATGACCCGGGCCAGGTCCGCCCGCGGGTCGCCGAGCTCGAAGGCTTGCTGCAGGGCGCCGGACTCGTTCTGGGCCTTGCTGACGCCGTCGATCGCATTGGACAGGGTCTTCTGGAAGTCCGAGGTGGCGGGACGGGCGACGTCGACCGCATTGGACGGCCGTGCGTCACCGAGGCCGGCCGGACCGCCCAGCGCACCCTGGGTCCGCGACTCGTGGGCGCGGATCTGGGACAGGATCGAGCTGATGGCATCGGTCATGCGGGCGGTGGACAGGAAAGGCCTGCCGCTCACAATGCAAATCACGTGCCGGAGCGATGTCAAAAAGGCGCCACCGGGCCGGGGTTGCCGCAAACCAGCGCCGAATCGCCGCCCACGTCATGAAACGCCAACACCAATAAAATCAGCAATATGGAATGAAAATATCAGGCAGAACCTGACATTTCATCCCGCAGGTCGACTGATCGACCTCAGGCGTCGTGCTGGCCGTCTTCCACTGCGGCTTCGCTCCCACGCCCGATCCCGTATTTCCGCAGCTTTTCCAGCAACGTGGTGCGGCGCAGGCCCAGCAAGGGAGCGGCATGGGCCACGACGCCGCCGCTCTGCTGCAGGGCCTGCCGGATCAGCTCGTTTTCGATCTCGGCGATGTGCTGGCGCAGGTCCAATCCGCCCGCAGGCAGCGAGACCAGCGGGGAAAGCGTGGTCGGATCCGGGGGCGGCACCGCGGCCGGTTGCAGCGGCGGCAGGTCGTCCTCGGGTGGCGGCGCCGCCTTGGCCAGCAGGTCGTCCGGTATCGCCGCCCGGTAGCGCGCCGGCAGGTCGCCGATGCCGACCCGGCCGTCGGGGTGCAGCACCGCCAGCCGCTCCAGCAGGTTGCTGAGCTCGCGGACGTTGCCCGGCCAGTCGTAGTGCTGCAGCGCGGCGATGGCGTCGTCCGTCAGCGAGACCCGGCCGCGGCCCGCCTCGGCCAGCTGGCGGGTGATCGCGGCCACCAGGTCGGGCAGGTCGTCGCTGCGCTCGCGCAGCGCGGGCATCTCGATGGGGAAGACATTGAGGCGGTAGAACAGGTCCTCGCGGAACTTGCCGTCGGCGATGTGGGATTCGAGATTGCGATGGGTTGCCGCCAGCACCCGCACATTGCAGGTGATCGGCGGACCGCCGCCGACGCGCTCGAACACCCGCTCCTGCAGCACGCGCAGCAGCTTGACCTGCATCGCCATCGGCATGTCGCCGATCTCATCCAGCAGCAGCGTGCCGCCCTCGGCCATCTCGAAGCGGCCCTTGCGCTGGGTCAACGCGCCGGTGAACGCGCCCTTCTCGTGGCCGAACAGCTCGCTCTCCAGCAGGTCCGGCGGGATCGCGCCGCAGTTGATCGCGACGAACGGTTTGTCCTTGCGCGGCGAACGCGCGTGGATAGCCCGGGCCGCCACCTCCTTGCCGGTGCCGGATTCACCGAGGATGAGCACGGTGGTGTCGAACCGGGCGACCTGGTCGATCATCCGGTTCAGCCGCAGCACGGCGGCGCTTCGGCCGGTCGGCCCCACCTGCGGCAGCTCGCGGCGGGCATCGTCGTCCATCCGCTTGATGCTGGCGCGGCGCAGCACGTCCTGCAGCTGGTTGCGGCGCACCGGGAAGTCCAGCGGCCAGATCATCTCCGGGTGCAGGTGCTTGCGCCAGCCGGCCTCGTCGGCCTGGCCGGGCAGGGCGATGACCGGCGGATGCAGGGGCTGCGCCGACAGCCAGGCCGCGAAACGGTCCCAGGCGCCGGCATCCCCCACGTCGCCGGCAATGATCGCCACCCAGTCGGTGGCGCGGGCGCGGTCGAGGTGGATGTCGGCGGCATCGGTGACAATGCGCGGGGTGAAATCCATGAAATCGAGCAGCGTCGCCAGCCGCTCGGTGCGCGCGTCGTCCGCATCGACCACCAGGATGCGTGATTCGCTCATGCGTCGGCTCCGCCTCCGGCCAACTGTTCGAGCAACGGCAGGACTTCCTGCATGTAGTTCAGCTTGCTGACGAAGGCGTCGCAGCCAGCCCGCTGGGCGTGCTCGCGGTGCTCGTTGTCGTCGAAATGACTGACGATGGCGACGAACGGCGGCGCGTCCTGGGCCTTGATCAGGCGCGTGGCCTGCAGCCCGCCCATTTCCGGCATGGCCAGGTCCATCAGCACCACGTCGGGGCGCAAGGCCTCGGAGCGGGCCACGGCCTCGATGCCATTGGCGGCGGTGCCCGCGATGTCGATCCAGGGATGCTTGCGCATATGCCGGACCACCGCGTTGATGAAGCCCTCGTGGTCATCCACGAGCAGCACCCTGATCGTCCTCAACATCTTCTTCCCCTGCAGAAGATCACCCCAGCCGCGCCACCGGGCCGGCACCACGCTCGCGGCGCCGCGCCCGGGCGGGCGCGATCGACAGCTGTTCACGATACTTGGCCACGGTGCGCCGCGCCACGCGGATGCCCTGGCGGGCCAGCATGGCGGCGATCACCTCGTCGGCGAGCGGCGCATGCGCCGGCTCGTCCTCGATGAGGCGGCGGACCATGGCCTTGATGGCCGCGCCGGACACCTCGGCGCCCTCCAGGCGCACCGCGAACAGGCGCTTGAGCTCCAGGGTCCCGCGCGGCGTCTGGATGTATTTCCCGGTGGTGATGCGCGACACCGTGGACTCGTGCACCCCGATTTCCTCCGCGACCTCCTTCAGGGTCAGCGGCGCGATGGCTTCCTCGCCCCGCTCCAGGAATGCCTGCTGCCGGGCCACCAGCACCCGCGCGGTCTTCAGCAGCGTCTCGTTGCGGATGCCCAGGCTGCGCAGCAGCCAGCGGGCCTCCTCGAGCAGGCTGCGCATGCCTTCGTGGCCGGAGGCCTGCTCGGCATAAGCGCACAGGCGCAGGCGCGGTGCACTGCGGCCATTCAGCCGCACCTGCCAGCCGCCGTCGGCGCGCCAGGTGATGACGTCGGGGATGATGAAGGCCGGCTCCGGCTCGGGCGGCTGCTCCACGGGATGCGGTTGCAGCGAGAGCACCAGCGAGACCGCCGCCTCGACCTCGGCCGGCGCCGCCTGCAGGCGCGCCGCCAGTGCGGCAAGGTCGTGGCGGGCCAACAGGTCGAGGTGGGCATCCACCAGACGCAAGGCCAGCGCCCGCGCCGGATGGTCGGGCAGGGCCTGCAGCTGCGCCAGCAGGCACTCGCGCGGATCGGCCGCGGCCATCCCGGGCCACTCGCCGTCCAGCAGCAGTCGTTCGCGCAGGGCCAGCAGCTCGGATTCGTCGACGCCGGGGAGCTCGCCGGCCAGCTCGGCCGCCCCGCGGCCGGCCAGCTCGCGGGGATCGGCCTCGAGGTAGCCACGGTCGTCGCAGGCGTCCAGCCACCACGCGGTGATGGCCAGGTCGCGCGCGTCGCAGCGCAGCTGGAGCTGCTGCAGCAGGCGCTGGCGGGGATCGCTGGATTCGCCGGCGGCGATGCGGGCGGTCGGGTCGTCGTCCGGATCACCCGTGTAACTGCCACCGGACAGGAACATCGGCTCGGGCAGCTCATCCCAGGCCGCCGCCTCCTGTGCAGCGACCTCGGCGTCGGTCGGGGCCGGCGCGTCGTCGTCCTCGGGCTCCTGTTCCAGCAGGGGATTGCGCTCCAGGACCTGCAGCAACTCCTGTTCCAGCTGGAGCGAGGTGACCTGCAGCAGGCGGATGGACTGCAGCAGCTGCGGGGTCAGCGTCATCGACTGCCCCATCTTCGCTTGCAAGCTAGCCTTCATCCTCGGCCCCCGTGGTCCTGCCCGAATCGCCCATTTGCTGCCGTGAAGTCGCCCCTACCGCGTGATCGCGCCATGCGTCTTGCGGCCAGTGTAAGGCGAATCCTCGGCAATAGAAGGGGGCGGCCGTCGCGGAGTCGGAAAATCGACGCGGCAGGTGACGTTGACGCGGCACTGCGCCAAGGATCGCGGCGTGCCGCAGGTGGACGGATTTTCGCCCTTTCACCTCACCGCTCCGCCGGAGGCCTTCGTCCCGCGGAACCCGGGCACCGGCTTGGTCAGTCCGTTTCTCGGGCGGCGCGCCGTTCCGCGATGGCGCGGCGATGCTGGCGGAACAGGTGGCGCTCGAGGGCGGAGCGGGTGGCCTCGGGCAGCGGCTCGAACGCCACCCAGGCGACCGGGCCCGCCGTCGCTTCGGCATCGAACGCCAGCACGCGCGCCGGGAGCGTCAACGGCTCCGGCAGCCAGGTCGCAGCCTGGATGCGGAACAGGCCGACCTGGCCCGCCTCCAACGGCGCAGCCGCCGGCAGGCAGGCCCCTTTCGCGGACCAGCGCACCGGGACGGCAGGGTCATGCGCGGCCCGCTGGTTGAGCCCGCCCACCAGGGTCAGCAGGAGGTCCAGCTTGGCTTCGATCCGGCGCAGGGCGAGGCCCTGGGCGCCTTCTTCCTCTTCGTTGCGGCTGTCCTCGATGATCGCGATCGCGGAGAGGTGGATCTCCGCCCGTGCGCAGAGGGCATCCAATGCCAGCGGATCCATCGGCTGCGGGA
Source organism: Thermomonas sp. (assembly GCA_036405455.1). GTDB lineage: Bacteria > Pseudomonadota > Gammaproteobacteria > Xanthomonadales > Xanthomonadaceae > Thermomonas. The sequence goes on from DASWXO010000019.1 coordinate 12,895, forward strand.
GGAAGGCCGCGCGCAGCGTGTCCTCGCAGGCCAGGGCGTCGCCGAACAGCGTCGCCTCGGCGTGCGAGGCGCTCATCCCATCGCCTGCAGGTAGGCGTTGGCGCCGCGCTGGTGGCGCTGCAACTGCTGGATGAGCCCGGCGACATGGTCGCGTCGCTGGCCCAGCTCCGCCAGCATGGCCTGCTGCTCCTCCAGCAGGTTCAGCCACGCCTGGCGCTGGCGGGGATCCAGCAGCCCGGCATCCTCGGGCGCCAGGAACTGGCGAACCGCGCGGTCGTGGGCATCCACCAGCGCCGCAGCCACGTCCAGCTCCGCCTGGCCCAGCGCTTCACGCAGAGCCTCAACGGGCAGGGCGGGCGGCATGCCGGCGGTGTAGTCGGTCACTTGGCGCGCTCCGGGTCGATCGCCAGCCAAGCCTCCTGAATATCGGCGAACAGCCCGTCAACTTCCTTCAACTTGGAAGAATCATTGTGCAGATTCCCCTCGAGAAGGCGGCGTTGGGCATAGTCATAAAGGGAGGCCAGTCCCGCGGCGATGTCGCCCCCAGCCTTGTGATCCAGCGAGCCATCCAGCTGCCCGATGATCATGCTGGCCTCGCTGATGGCTTGGCCCTTGCGCGCCACGTCACCGACTTCGATGCAGGCCTGTGCAAGGTTCAGGCGCTCGCGAACCCCGGCGAGCATCAGCGCCACCAGTCGGTGGGGGCTGGCATCGAGCACCGCGCTGTTGATCGCGGTCTGCCGATAGTGTTGGGCTGAGGCTCGTGCGTTCATTGCGATCATCCGCTCGTGGTCTTGCCCAGCTGCTGGGCGATGTAGCTGGAGGTCCCCTGCAATTGCGCCATCATCGAGTCGAGGGCGGTGAATCGGGCGCGATACGCAGCCCCCACCCGCTCCATGCGTGCATCCAGGGCGCTGCGCTGCTCGGTAACCGATTTCATCTGCTCGGTCAGGCTCTTGCTGCGGCTGGCCAGCAAACCCGCGTCGCCGATGTAGTTCTGCAGCAGCCCGCGCATGTTCTTGCCGAAATCGGCGTCATCCCCGAACAGATTCTTGACTGCGTTGGGATTGGCGGCAATGGCCGTATCGAACTTGGCGCCGTCCAGACTCAAGGAGCCGTCGACGCCGGTCTTCAGGCCGAGGGCGGCGAAGTCCGCGTAGCTGTTGCTGATCGTGTTGCGCATGGACGCCATGATCGCCCGCGGCGTGGCGTCGCCGCTCAGCGCGCCCGCCGTGGCACCCTCGCCACCCGCGGCACTCTGGGTCCGCATCGTGCCGAGCGCGGCGTTGTAGGCCGTGATGAATCCTTGCAGCGTGGTCTTCAGCGAACTGGGATCGGCACCCACGCTCAAGCTGAACGCCTCGCCCGGCTTGGCCTTGGCGAGATCCAGGGTGACGCCGTCGATCACGTCGGTGAGACGGTTCGATGAGGCGGTACGGGTGATCCCGTCGACCGTCACCACGGCGTCGCGCGCCGCGACGACCTGGGTGAGGGTGCCGCCACTTGTTCCCAGCACCGACAGGCCACCATCGCCGCCACTCGCGGAAATGCTGAGTACGCCGGCACTGCCGGTCTTGTCCGACGTCAGGGTCAACACATCGCCGCTGTCGCCATGGACGATGGTGGCAGTGACGCCCTTGCCCGAGGCCTGGCTGTTGATGGCGTCGCGAATGTCCGCCAGCGTCCCTTTGCCTGCCTGAATGACAACATTGAACGCAGCGTCGGCGCCGACCTGGAATGTCAGCGTGCCGTTGCCCACCTGGGTACTGCTGGCAACAGCCGCCGACTGCAGCTTTTGGGCTGCCGCCAATGCCTCCACCGTGATCGAGTAGCTGCCGAGTGCGGCCTTGGAACTCGCGCTGGCCGAGAAGCCGGCATCCGCGGCAACGGTGGCTTTTCGCCCCGGCAGGCTACCGTCGCCCTTCAGCTTGTCCAGGGCCGTGCCCAGACTGGACATCGCGGAGGTGATGGACCCGAAGGCGGATATCTGCGCCTTCGTGGTGGACTCCAGGGCACTGAGGCGCGCATCCGCCGGCTGGCGCTCGGCCGCAACCAGCTGCGAGACGATGCTCTCGACGTTGAGCCCGGAGCCGACACCGGCACTGGTGAGCGTGGCCATCTTGTCTCCTCAGGGCTCCGCAAACGGCCCCGTCATCCAATGGATCGCATGCAATCCGCGTGCAACAAGGTTAACGGCAAGCATCGACCTGTTCTTGAGACCGGTCGGCCTTCAGGACGATGCGCCGTTCATGCCTGCTGGTCAAGGAGACCGGTACCGCGATCGGCCAGCCTGCGTGCCACCGCAAGCGCGGTGTCGTCGGGGATCTGGAGAATGGTCTCGCCGGTATCCGAATCCACGACGGACACCACGACACGACGCAACTCCTCGTCCACCCTGAACCGCAGGTTGGTCTGGACCCGGGACTCGGCCAAGGTTGCCTCGATCTGCTTTTGCAGCTCGCTTGGGGTTGTTGGCTTCTGCGCCGGGACGGGTGGTGCCTGGGCCTCACTCCCGGGCGGCGTGACCAGCGGGGGAAGGGCTGCGCCAGGCGCTGGACGCAACGATGCCTCGGCGCCGGGCGTCGAGGCAGGAAGTGCGCCGCTAGGCGAAGCACTGATGGGCGTGATGTCAGGCATGACGGCTCATCAATTTGAAACCCGAGCGGGGAGGCCGGCGAACCGGCCTCCCCGACGGGGTATTCCAGAGGATCAGCGCAGCAGGCTGAGGACGCTCTGCGGAGCCTGGTTGGCCTGCGCCAGCATCGCGGTACCGGCCTGGGTCAGGATCTGCGTGCGGGTCAGGTTCGCGGTTTCCATCGCGAAGTCCGTGTCCATGATGCGACTGCGGGCTGCGGAGATGTTCTCCACGGAGATCTGCAGGTTGCCGATCACCGACTCGAAGCGGTTCTGTGCCGCACCGTAGGTCGCACGCTCGGAGTTCAGCTTGTCCAGGGCCACGTCGATGTCCTTGATGGCATTGGTCGACGCGGTGCCGTCCGTACCGGTGATGGCCGAGGCACTGGTCACGCGGGCGATGGCATCGGCCGCCGAGGAGGCTGCAGTGCCACCGCTGGTGCCGGCGGTGCCGCCCGACAGCTGGTTGCGGCTCACGCTGACCACGTCGTTCGCCGTGGTGCCGGCGCCCACCTGGAAGGCGAACGAGGTCGAACCGGTGAACAGCGAGGTGCCGTTGAAGGTCGTACCGCTGACGACGCGGCTGATTTCGTTCTGCAGTTCCTTGAACTCGGCGTTCAGGTTGGTGCGGTCGTCGGAGCTGTTGGTGGCGTTGGCCGACTGGACGGCCAGCTCGCGCATGCGCTGCAGCGCGTCGCCGATCTTGCCCAGCGCGCCTTCCGCGGTCTGCGACAGCGAAATGCCGTCGTTCGCGTTGCGGATGGCCACGTTGTTGCCGCGGATCTGGGCGTTCATGCGCTCGGCGATCGCGAGGCCGGCGGCGTCGTCCTTGGCGCTGTTGACGCGGAGGCCCGAGGACAGGCGCTGGATCGAGGTGGCCAGGCCGGTGTTGCTGGTGTACAGGTTGCGCTGAGTGTTCAGCGACATGATGTTGGTGTTGACGCTGTTAGCCATGATCTTGACTCCTGAAGTAGTGTCCGGCGGGGAGGGCTGGTGCCGGGGTTACCGCAGAAGATGCCTGTCTGGTGGCCCCGTCCTCTGCTGGACTCTGTAACGGCCCCACCGCTGGCTGCTTGAGCCCCCCCATCTGCCCAATGCCGGAAATTGCGACCCTTGCCGCAGAAATTAAAAAAATAATCTGAATGGCCTAAAGTTTTCCGCGAAAAGGAAAACCTTCCGTCTTTGCCACGGCCGCCGCCATCAGGGCTGCCGACCGGTGTCGCTGATTCGTTCCCGGGCAATGCCCGCCCTTGCGATCCATGACGGCAAGGTTGACTCCCATGGCGGCCGACCATGGGATGAGATCGCGGCGACGTTCGGCAGGATGCCTGGCCGCGAGTCGCCTGATCGCGCCTGATCCGGATGTGGTGCGAATGCCGGACGCACGGCACATCGCGTGATGCCGCTTTCATCCGCGCACGCGGAAGCAGAAAGAAGCTCCGATGCTCCGCCAGGCTGTCGGAACACCTGGCCATGCCCGGACACCCGGAACACCGATCGCCACGGCATGGCAAGGGGGTCGCGGGCACGGACGCGAAGGGTGGCCATCGCAAGATGGCAGCGCGTGCCCGGGGAAGTGGCTGCCGATTGCCTGCCAACACGGATCCCGGGACTCTCGAGCCCGTGCCCCAGGCGGCAGGCCGACGGCGCCCCACGCGCGTGACGCCGACTAGAAGAATCCGTAGTCGCGCGTCAGCTTTTCCACGTCCGCACCTTCCGATATGTCGATGATGATGCGCTTTTCGTTCGTGGCGATGCGCAGCGCATCGTCGAGCACGGATTGCTCGATCCGCTTGGGAATCACCACGAGCCCCTCCCGGTCGCCGAAGACCAGGTCCTCCGGTGCGACTCTCACCCCGCCCACGACGATGGGGCGATTGACGTGGTCCAGCGTTGCCCGCTTGCGCACGTCTTGGCACGAATATCCGCGCGCAAAGACCGGAAGGCCCAGGCGGACCACGTCCGCGCTGTCGCGGGTCATGCCGCCCACGACCACGCCGGCTGCACCCCGCCGGATGGCGAGGTTCGCGTTGAGTTCGCCGAAGTAGGCGAACTCGCCGATTTCGTTCTCGACCACGATGACATCGTTCGGCACGACCGTGGCGTAGCTGTCCAGCGCCTTGTAGATGCCCCGGAAATCCTCGCCTTCCTCCAGCTTCCGCAAACGCAGCGTCTTGGCGCGCCCCAGCATGCGGACATCCGGCAGATTCGGCGCCAATCCCCGGATCACCTGGTTCGGGTACCCATGATCGTCGAGGATGTCGGAGAGCATCGGACTGGAGAGCAGGCCCTTGAGGTTGTTGAGCAGGTAGCGATCACGCTCCCGTCGGCCGGCTTCGATCAGTTCGGCAAGGGCGAAATCTTCGGGCCAGTTGACGTCAATGGCCTCCAGCGGGCTGGCTTCGAGCAGGAACGGGTGGTCCCCGATGCGGCGTTCCAACTGCAGCGCCGCCTCACGCCGCACCATGTAGAGCCCCATGGTCTCGATGATGGTTTCATCGAGGGTGAAGCTGTTCGGGATGTTGGCGATGTCATACGCCGGACGCCCGTCCTTCCACGTGTATTGCCTGTCCTTGCGCACCAGGACGGCCGAGTCGTACCCGGCATCGGGCCCGGAAAGCGCCTCGACGCCCTTGCGGATGGTGGCCGGCTCGATGAACGGGCTGGTGCAGAGCGCCTGGATATAGATGTCGGCTTCGACCTGGCGCACCTGGTTCATGAACAGGCGATTGCCGTCCGTCGCATTGCTGGCCAGCACGGGGTCCCGCATCAGGACCTTGCAGTCCCGGTCGGCCGCCATCCTGGCGATCTCCTCGGACTCCGTATCCAGGTAGACCTCGTCGATGAAATCGCAGGCAAGCAACTTGTCGATGCCGTGGAGGAACAAGGGCTTGCCATCCAGCAGCCGCACGTTCTTGTTGCCAATGCGGTCACTGCTTCCCTTTGCGGGTAGAAATGCAACGGTCTTCATGGGACGGGGTCTCCACTGGTGCAGCCTTCGATGAAACGACTGGTGAATCGTTCGATCCGGTCGGCCACTGGCTGGCTTCCGGAAATCGCTTGCGCCGCAATGAAGTCCGCGAGTTCGGCCACGCCGTTCGCGACGTGCGACACCTGGTCGGACTCGCGCACCAGCATGCGTTCGCACAGCAGTCCTACCAAGGCACGTGCCCTCGCACGGCGCAGCTCGCCCTCGCTGTCATCCATCCAGGCGGCGATCACCTCGCGGGCGTGGCCTGCGCCGGATGCGACGTACGCCGCGCCAGCCCGGCCCGCCAGGCTGCGACCCAACAGCAGCAACGGCTTGTCCCGGAGCAGCGCCTCGTACTGGAGCGTCGTGGTGCCGATGCATGCGACGCGATCCGCGTACTCGATCAGGTCGGCAATCGGCATGCCGTTGGCCTCGATGAATCGGGCAGGCAGCCGCAGGGGCGCTTCGATCACCGTCCGGTTGATCGGATGGTCCCGGAACAGGACGGTGGCATTGGCGGGCAGGAGCGCATCCAGCGCATCGACGGTCGCCTGCAGCCCGCCCCATGGCGGCTGGCTCAGATTGACCGACCGGACGATGTCCGGCTCGATCGATGAGCCAAGAGCGCTCGTGAGCACGAGGATGACGGGGCCGCGGCGCTCCGGCAGGTGCTGGCCGGAATCCGGGATGACATGGCGATCCACCGGGCCTGCCAGTGAAAAGGCCCGCGCGGCATTGAACGCATCCTCGGTCTGACGGGCGAGGTCGCCGGCCAACCCGGCGTGCATCGAGAACGCCGCGAGCGAATCGTCCCAGTCATTCACTTCGCCGACCTGCACCTGGTAGGTGCCGGCCAGCTGACCACGCTCGAGGCACCACGCCGGGATGTCGTTGCCCTGGAGGATGTTCCTGCCGATCCGGCTGTTCGGGTGCGTGGCATTCCACAACAGGGCCCCGCAGGGCGCCAGCTCCTCGGCGATGATCTGGTAGAGCCATTCGCACTTGGCGGCGGCCCTGACCCACGTATCGGGGCTTGCGATCGCGCCCGACCAGGCACGCTCGGCATTCGCCAGCGGGGCGATGGCATGGATCGGCGACAGGCCGGGCAGCTGGACGAGCTTGTCGAATCCCAGCAGCGAGTAGGGGATCTGGAGCTGGGGAAATTCGAGGCCGGGCGTGTCCCTCGTGCTCAACGCGACGAGCTGGATACGCCGCTCCGCGAGGGCCTCGCCGAGGTTGTTGAAGAACTGCACGCAACGCGGGTCGCTGAAGGCAAAGCAGCTCGCCACGAGGATCTGGCCGTTGTCGTAGTCCTTCACGTCGCGTTGCCCTCGGCTTCTCTCGGGAGGATGGGTCGGAACACGATTTCCAGCGCGACCTTGCCGCTCAGGCCCGTGATGCTGGCGGGCAGCATCGCGAACGCGCTGGAGGTGGTGCATTCCAGGAGGCCATCGCCATGGTCCTGGATCTGGTCGAGAATCAGGCGGCCGCGCACATCCTCCCCGGGCAGGTCGCCAGCCAGCTGCTCCAGCGGCAACAGGTTCGCTTCCAGGACCTGGACCCAGAGGTAGCGCTCGCCAAGGAGCAGGCCGACGTGGGCCGCGCCGCTGCCGACCGGGACCCTGGCCCGGTAGAAGCCGTCGTAGGTACTCTGGGCCGTCACCTGCTGGCGCGACGCTTCCTGTCCGCTCAGGTAAAGCAGCGGGAGTGGCTCCTCCCGGAGGCTCCAGTCCGAGGAACGCATGCTCAACTCATTGCGGTACACGGACAGCGTCGTCAGGCTCAGTTCCATGCCGCAATGGCGGAGCTCGTGCGCCATGTTCCTCCTCAACTTCGGCCGCATGCGCGTAGCGAAGAAGATGCCGTCACGGCGCATGTCGAGCACCGCCTGGTCGGGATCCGAGATCCGGATCGCCAGGTCCGACCCCATGTTCTCGTCCATCGAGAACGAGGAGAACAACGCCATCTCGTGGCGCGCCGGCATATACAGGAGCCGGGTCAATTCGGCCAGGGTCGCGTCGCGCAGGTCGTCGATGGTCGCCGGCTGGGAAGACGCCGCGGCCGCACGGACGAACTCGATCGCCTGGTCCTGGATGCCGGCCACCAGGGCTTGTTGCCGGGCAGGGATCAGCTGTTCCTCCAGCACGGGCGTGCCGTCCGCGGCGTAATCCCTGACCGATCCGCCGGGCGCCGTGCACAGTGTTTCCAGCGTCGCCATGAACGGCAGCAGCGTCCGCAGGGTCTGCTCTCCATAGCGCGCGCGATCGATGAGCGCCGACCGCGTTTCGGCCCTCGTGCCCGCCTGCGGGTAGCACATGAAGTACCAGCCCAGGAGCTCGATGCCCCATTCCTCGCGCACCATGGGTTCGAGCGCACGCTGGATATTCCCGAAGTAGCCGAGGTCCACGAATGCGAGCGTGTCCCCGCGCTCGATGCCCAGCTCGGACACCAGGTGCCGATGCATGCGCTTGCGGTAGTCCGCGGACCAGCGGATCACGCGCTCGACGATTGCCGGCGCACGGACCGCCGAGAAGAACATCTCCCGCGCACCGCCCGCACGCTCGACCTTCCGGAGGATTTCGTTGCCGACCGCGCCCTCCAGGCCAAGCTGCTTCAGGATGATCCCGAAGTTCCGGATCTTCGCGTTCATCGCCAGGTACCTGTCGATGTCCGCGAGGCTGCGGAAACTCGCGGCGAACGCCGAGAACCGGGAAACATAGACGGGCCGGCCGATGTCCTCGCCGAGCAGGGCCTCGCAGGCACGCCGGGGCAAGTGCCCGTCGCGCATGAGGAAGGCGATCTTGAGCTTCGCACCCGACGCCAAAGCCTCGCGACGCTTGTCTGCGATCCAGCGCGCGAACCCGTGCATCATCGGTCCCAGGCAGGTCTGACCGAGCTCGCGGACCGGATCGTCCTCCTCGTGGCCAAGCCTCGACAGGGCGGCGTGCCAGGGAGAGGCCATGCCTGCACGGTGGTCCGCGTCCGGATCCACCAGCCGCCATGCAGTGGCACGATCCTGCATGCGCTCGATGCGTTGCGTCGGGAACCTGTAGAGCACCCGGGCCCTGATGCCCGCCTGCACGGGGGCCAGCAGGTCGGCATTGGGATTGTCACCGACGTGCAAGGTGACCTCGGGCCGGACGATGCCCGCCCGGGAGAGCCTGTCGAACAGCCCGGTCCCCTTGCTCGCCCCGTGCTCGCAGGACACGATGACCCGCGAAATGGCCGCATAGACGTCGTCGGGCAGGCAACTGGCCAGCAAGCGCCGCAGCTGTTCCTCCCGGAAGTAGGTATCGCTCACGATGACGATCGGAAGCTTGCGCCGCATCGCCGCCCGCATCAGTTCCACGGCCTCCGGCAGCGGGAAGCAGGTCCCGCATTCCGCCAGCAGCTCCTCTTCCTCGATCGCCGCGATGGCCGCATCGTCCAGGTCCGGGGCCGCGGTGCGAAGGATGTCGCCCAGGGTGACCTCCCAGGCGCCGGTGCGGATGTGGGCGGAGCGCCTCGCAAGGCGCTCCGCGCGGACACGCTGGCTGGCGTCCAACCCCGCACGGGCAAACGCGGGACCGTCCTGCAGCCGCGGGAACAGGTCGGTGGGCTTGTGCACCGTCCGCCACAACAAGGTATCGAAGCAATCCAGCGACAGGATTTCGACATCGGGATAGGCGTCGAGGAGGGCGGGTAGCGCGCGGACGCTGACCGCATCCTCCTCATGGATTTCCCCGGGAACGGACATAAGCACCAAGCCAGATTGTTCGGACGATGGATCCTAGCAATCCTTGTGCCACATCCGGGCGGCGCCTATCCGTCTCGACGGATGTCCTTCGGTACCGGGCGATCAGCTGGCTGGCGCCGCCCGGGCGGCACGGTTCCGCCCGGTGCGGCAGCTCCGGCGCAGCGGGCAAAACCGGTCAAGCCACCCCAGTCACCGGCCCGGGCGCGAATGCCGCGCGCTTAAAGCAGGTCGAACAGCGAGCTGCGCTGCACCCGGGCCATCAGTTGCTGGGCCGCATCCAGGGCTGTTTCGTTGAGTTTCAGCTGGCCGATCGCCTCGGCCAGATCGGTGTCGCGCAGTCCCGAAATCGCCTCGGACAGGCTGACACCGTCGGCACTGCGGGCGGTATCGCTGCTTTCCAGGTCGTTGCGGCGGATGCCGGTGGACGAGCGGATGTCGAGCAGGTGGTCCTGTGCGGAGACGAGGTCCTTCTGGCTGGTGCGCAGCGCATTGACGCGACGGGCGATGTCGGCATCGCTGCTGCCCGGGCTGTCCAGGGCATCGACCAGCTGCTGCAGGGTCGCGAAGATGTCCTGGTTGGGCGCCTTCTGCAGGGTGAAGCTGTCGCCCGCCGCCGGTGTTCCGCTGACCGTGAACTGCACCCCTTTCGCCTCGACGGTCTGGCCCGGCGTCCACGCGCCAGCCACGGGAGGAGTCAGCGGATTGCCGCTCCCATCCAGGACCTCGTAACTGGTGGATGAGGTGAAGCGCAGCTGCAGCGTGCTGCCGTTCCACAGGGCCTGGTTGGCCACCTGCGCGGCATCGAGCTTGGCGCTGCCGGTATTGCCCGCAGTGGCGGCGGATCGGCTGATGCCGTCTCCCGTGGGCACGCGCAGGAACACGGCGCTCCCCGGATCGGTATCCGCGATCGCCACCGACGGTGCGACATCGACGTTGTTCTGGCCATCGTCGCCCAGATAGGCGACGCTGCCATTGCTGTCGATGAACGGCACCACGCCGTCGCGGTTGCCGGCGAACAGGCTGCGCCCCGCGCCATCGTCGCGGTTGGCGATCTGCAGCAGGCTTGCGCGCAAGCCACGCATTTCCACGGCGATCGAGTGCAGGTCGCTTTCGCTGAGGACGCCGTTGCTGGCCTGGATGGTCAGGTCCCGCGCGCGCTGCAGGACATCCCCGGCGTCAGACAGCGCGGACTCCTGGCTCCGCAGGCGATTGCCCAGCACGGTGCTGTTGCTGTCGAACTGCTTCAGGCTGGCGAGAGTGTGCTCCAGCCGCAGGGCGGTGGACATGCCGACCGGATCGTCTTCGCCGCGGGTGAGCTTGACCCCGGAACTGATCTGCTGCTGCAGCTTGCCGATCTCGCTCTGCCTCGTGCGCATGGCACCGAGCGAGTTGAGGTGCATCTGGGCAGTGGAAATGCGCATGGTCATGGCATGGACCTCAGCGGCGTGCGGCCGAAAGCAGGGCCTGGAACATGGTGTCGGCGGTTGCGATCACCTGGGCGGCGGCCTGGTAGGCCTGCTGGAACCGCATCATGTCGGCGGCCTCTTCGTCCAGGTTCACGCCGGACACGGATTCGCGCTCGGCGGTGACCTGGTCGTCGATCGCCTGCTGCGCATCCAGGCTGAGCTTGGCCTGCCGTGCGTCGCCTCCCACCCGGCCCGCAAGCTGCGAGATGGCCGCCGTCACGTCGGTGTTGCCGCCGTCCAGTACGTCCTTGGTGTCCACCGTGGCAAGCAACCGCGCATTGGCGTTGTCGGACGAGCGTGCCCCGGTGCGCCCCAGGTTGATTTCGTCGCCGGCGGCGGGCGCGCCGTTCAACACCAGCGACCAGCCGCTGCCGTTGATGGTCGCGCCCGGCGCATAGGCCGTGGGTGGGCCGCCGTCGATGCTGTAGGTGTTGGCATCGAGGAAGGTGATGTTGGCGTTCGTGAAGCCTGCGTAGAGCACCGGGTCGGTGATCCGTGCCGTGCCGCCGGTGATGCTGCCGGTATTGGCGGTGTCCAGGCCCACGCCCATCGGGGAGGCCGCGGCAATCTTGTTGGAATCATCCACGGCGAGTCGGATGCCCGCGGCGGCCGTTGCGGTGGGTTGCAGCAGGAACCGGTCGCCCGCCACGGCCGTGCCGGCCAGTACCAGCTCGACGCCTTCGACCACGAACGGGTCGCCGGAGGCGCCCGTGCCGGTCATCGCCAGCGCCTGGCCGTTGTCGGCGCGAGCAGCGCTCCAGGTGGCACCGTCGAAGCGCAAGACCACGTTCTTGCCGGTCAGTGCACCGACATCGCCCACGCTGGCGGTGAAGGTGGCCGTGCTCGCGGCATTGTTGCCGGCGTGCGCATTGACCTGCGGCGGCGGCAACGCGAAAAGATCCGTGCCGGGGTTGCCCGCGTAATCCACGCCACCGCGCTGGACGTCATTGAGCGTCATGGCGAAGGCGGTGGCCAGCCGGCCAAGCTCCGCACGCGCGGGATCGAGGACGCTGGTCCGGAACTCCAGCAGTCCGCCGACCTCGCCCGACAGCGCGCCATCCGGCAGCCTCACCGGCCCCGCATCGGTCTGCACGGCCAACTGCGATCGATTGGCCTGGAAGGAATCCGCCATGACCGCCAGCTCCATGGCCTTGGTACCCAGCACCATCGGCTGGCCGCCGGTGGTAAAGACGTTCATGGCGCCATTGTCCTGCAGGACCGTCTCGGCGCCGACCAGCGCAGCCAGTTGCCCGACGCGGAGATCCCGCTGGTCCAGCAGATCCGGCGAGGCATTGGTGCCGGCCGCCACAATGTCACGGTTGAGACTGGCGATATCCCCCGCGAGCCGGTTGGCGGCGTCCACGCGATCCTTGATGCTGGACTCGACATCGCTGGCGATCTGCCCCAACTGGCCGTCCAGCAGGTTCCAGCGCGTTGCCAGTTGCTTGCCGGACGCCAGCATCTGGTCGCGGGCCGCGCTGGACGCCGGATTCGCCATCACGCCCTTCGCCGCGTTGAAGAAACCGGACCAGGCCGTGGAGAGACCGGTATCGGCACCGGTGATCAGCGCATCCACGCGCGACGCCATGCCGGACATCTGGGTCAGCCGTCCCATCTCGCCCGCGCTGTCCAGCTGCCGCGCATACACCAGTCCGTCGGCCAAGCGGCGCAGGTTGTCCACGTCGACACCCTGGCCGACGTTCTGCTGTGACGGTTGCCCGGGCCTGGACGTGAACTCCACGCGCTGCCGGCTGTAGCCGGGCGTCGCGGCATTGGCCACGTTGTGCCCCACGGTCGCCAACGCCCGCTGGAACGCGAGCAGGGCGGAAGTACCAGTCCCCAGGACGCCAGTCGGCATGGTTTAACCCTCCAGCCCGGCCAAGGCCCGGCGCATCGTGGCGCCATCGGCGATCGCCACGATCTTGGCCGCGTAGGCGGGATCGGTGGCGTAGCCGGCGCGCTGCAGCGCCTTGGCGAAGTGGTGGACATCGCCGCCGGCCCCGCGGGCCTCGGCATAGCGGGGGTGCTGCAGGAGCCGGGTGTAGTCGGCGAAGCTGTCGGCGGGGCTGCCGTAGCTGCGGAAGGCGGCCCGGGCGCTGACGCGCTGCCCGTCCACGTACTCGTGGGTGGTCGCATCGACCTTGCCACCGCGCCAGCTGCCGCCGGCCTTGATGCCGAACAGGTTGTGCGAGGTCACGCTGCCTTCGCGGCCGGCGAGGCGGCGCCCCCAGCCGGTTTCCAGCGCCGCCTGGGCCACCAGGGCCTTGGCCGGCACGCCCAGCTCCTGCGCGGCCTTGCGCGCGTGCGGCCAGACGGAGCGGGCGAAGGCTTCCGGGCTGCTGCAGTCCAGCGGCGCGCTTTCATCGCAGGTCGGATTGGCGGCGGCCGCCAGCGGGGGGCGGGGCATCGCCACCGCCTGCAGGGACGTCCCGCTGCTGGCAGGCGCCAGCGCAAGCGAGCCGCCGCGCAGGCCGGCCGGCAGCGGCAGGCCCGAGGGCGTGTCCGCGGCCGGCAGCGCCATCGGTGAAGCGGCGGGACGCAGGGGCAGGGGGCCCAGCGGCGTTTGCCCGTCTCCAGCCCCGGTGCCGCCGAGCTGGCGCACGATCATCGGCTGCAGGCCCAGGCCTCGCCCCTTGGTCAGCTCCTGCGCCAGCGCCTGGTCGTACATCTCGCGATAGGTGGTGTCGCCGCCGAAGGGATCCCCCGGCGACGCGCTGCGCATGCTCTTGATGAGCATCTGCGCGAACTGGCTTTCCAGACCGCGTGCGGCTTCCTCCACCCGGGCGCGCGTGGGCGTCTCGGGGCGTTGCAGGGGGAAGGCGGTGGCGGTGGGCAGGCGCATGTCAGGACGGATGCAAAGGGCATGCCATGGTCAGATGACCTCGAGCTCGGCGCGCAGCGCGCCCGCCTGCTTGAGGGCTTCCAGGATGGCCACGATGTCGCCCGGCGCGGCGCCGACGGCGTTGACGGCCCGCACGATCTCTTCCAGCGAGGTGCCGCCGCGGAACAGCACCATGTGGTTGCCCTCGGCCGTCGCGTTGACCGACGACTGCGGCGCGGCGACGGTGCTGCCGCCGCCGAAGGCGCCGGGCTGGCTGACCTGGGTGGATTCGGTGATGGTCACCGTCAGCGACCCGTGCGCCACCGCGGCGGGCAGCACGCTGACCTGGCCGCCCATGACCACCGTGCCGGAGCGGGCGTTGACGATGACTTTGGCCGCGGCGGTGCCCGGATCCACGTCCAGTGCCTCCAGCGCGGCCAGGAACCCGATGCGATCGCCCGGCGGGGGTGCGATCTCGATGGTGACGCCGTCCAGCGCATGCGCCCGGCCGGGACCGAACGCCCGGTCCACCGCCGACACGATGCGGGCGGCGGTCGTGAAATCGGCCTCGTGCAGGTTCAGCACGACCTTGTCGCCGAGGTTGGCGGCGGGCACGGCGCGCTCGACGATGGCACCGGACGGGATGCGGCCGCCGTTCGGGGCGTTCACCGAGATCCGCGACCCGTCGCGCCCGGAGGCACCGAACCCGCTGACCACCAGGTTGCCCTGGGCGATCGCGTAGACCTCGCCGTCGGCACCCTTGAGCTGCGTCATCAGCAGGCTGCCACCGCGCAGGGAGCCGGCGTTGCCGATCGACGACACGGTGACGTCGATCGGCTGGCCCGGTTTGGCGAACGCGGGCAGTTCCGCATGGACGGCCACCGCCGCGACGTTCTTCAGCTGGGGATTCACGCCGGGCGGGATGGCCACGCCCAGCTGGTCCAGCATGGTCTTCAGGCTTTGTACGGTGAACGGCGTCTGGCTGGTGCGGTCGCCGCTGCCGTCCAGGCCGACCACCAGGCCGTAGCCGATCAGCGGGTTGCCGCGGACGCCGGCGACCTGCGCCAGATCCTTGACGCGTTCGGCCTGCGCCGGCGGTGCCAGCAGCAGGGTGCCGAGCAGGGCGACGACGGGAACCAGGAAGCGCTTCATCGCGGCCGGCCTCAGTAGGGGAACAACGCGGAATTGAAGAAGCGGCCCAGCCAGCCCATCGCATTGGACCGGGCGATGGTGCCGCGGCCGCCGTACACGATGCGGGCATCGGCCACGCGGTCGGAGGTCACCCGGTTGTCGGCCCCGATATCGGCCCGGCGGACGATGCCTTGAACCTGCACCAGCTCGTCGCCCTGGTTCAGGCGCAGCTGCTTGTCGCCGCGCACCAGCAGATTGCCGTTGCCGAGGTCCTGGACCACCCGGACCGTCAGCTGGCCGGCCAGCGTGTTGCTCTGCGCGCTGTTGCCGGTGCCGGCGAAGTCGCGGCCTCCGGCGACGGAAGCCGACAGGCCGGGGACGGTGGCGCCACCAATGCTGGGGGCCGCGAAATCGAGGCCGCTCTTCTTGGTGACGGCCGTGTTGGCCTGGGTGGTGGCGGTGGTGTTTTCCACCAGCACGATGGTCAGCAGGTCGCCGACGTCCCCGGCCTTGTTGTCCTGGAACAGCCGCATGCCCTTGCCCGACCGGCTGGCGTAGATCGAGCCGCCCCCGTCGCCCGGGGACGGGCCGGCCGGCGTCGCCGTCGGGGCGGGTGCGACCGCCATCGTGTCGACGGGTGCGTCGAACGGACGGACGTCGCCCTGGAACCGGTTGACGGTGGCGCAGGACGCCAGCCCGAGGACGCTGGCCAGCAGCGCGGCGGCTCGGACGAGGGGGAGGAGGCGGCGCATGGCGGGGCTCACACGTTGTTGTTCAGGAAGCCGAGCATCTGGTCGGTGGTCGAGATCGCCTTGGCGTTGGTCTCGTAGGCGCGCTGGGTTTCGATCATCGACACCAGCTCTTCCACCACGTTGACATTGGATGCCTCCAGCGAGCCCTGGATCAGCCGACCGAGGCCGCCGGTGCCGGGGCCGCCGGTCTGTGCCGGGCCGCTGGCGCCGGTTTCGGCGTAGAGGTTCTCACCCAGCGCCTGCAGGCCCGCGGGATTCACGAAATCCGCGAGGGTCAGCGCACCGATCTGCACCGGCTGCGCCTGGCCCGCCAGCTGCACGCTGACCGTGCCGTCGGCACCGATCGTGACGCTCTGCGCGCCTTCCGGCAGCTGCAGGCCCGGCTGCACCGGATACCCTTCGTTGGTGACCAGTTCGCCCTGCGCGTTGATCTGGAAGCTGCCGTCGCGGGTGTAGGCGGAGCTGCCGTCCGGCATCAGCACCTCGAAGAACCCGCGCCCGTTGACCGCCACGTCCAGCGCATTGCCGGTCTGGTTGAGGTTGCCCTGGGCGAACTGCTTGGCGGTGGCCGCCACCCGCACGCCCGTGCCCACCTGCAAGCCGGTCGGCAGCTGGGTCTGCTCGGAGGTCGCGCCACCGGGCTGGCGGATGGTCTGGTACAGCAGGTCCTCGAAGCTGGCGCGGTCGCGCTTGAAGCCCGTGGTGTTGGTGTTGGCGAGATTGTTGGAGATCACCGCCATCTTGGTCTGTTGGGCATCCAGACCGGTCTTGGCGATCCACAGGGACTGGGTCATGGCGGGGTTCCTCTCGGCTCAACGGTTCAACAGGGCGATCCGGACGGATCGGGACACATCAGCGGGTCGACACCAGCGAACTGGTGGCGCGGGCGTTCTCGTCTGCTCGCTGCAAGAGCTGTACCTGCATCTCGAACTTGCGGGACAGCTCCACCATCGAGACCAGCGCGTCCGCCGCCCGCACGTTGCTGTCCTCCAGCGTGCCAGAGGTCAGCGAAGCACCGGTGGCGGGCACGGGCGCCACGCCGGGACGCGGCCGCATCAGGCCGTCGTCACCGCGCTCGAGCTCGGTGGTCTTGGCGGCGATGACCTGCAGGCGACCGGCTTCGGTCAGGGTGGAGGGCGGCTGGCCCTGCGGCACAATCGAGATCGTGCCGTCGCCGCCGATCTCGAGGCTCTGGTTGGGCGGGATCGACAGCGGCGCACCATCGGCGCCCAGCACCAGCTGGCCACGCGCGGTGGTCAGCAAGCCGTTGGCGTTGATGGTGAGGTCGCCGGCGCGGGTGTAGGCGGTGGCGCCGGTGGCGTCCTGCACGGCCAGCCAGCGCTCGGCATGCAATGCCACGTCCAGCGGATTGCCGGTGTTGCGGATGGCGCCGGGCCGCGCATCCACGCCCAGCGTGCGGGCCTCCGTGGCCACGCGCGAGGGCAGGCCCGGGCCGGCGACCGGCTTCGCGATGGTCGCATCCAGCGTCGCCTGGAAACCGACGCTGTCGGCGTTGGCCAGGTTGTTGGCGACGCTGGCCTGGCCGCGCAGCATGGCGCTGGCGCCGGTCATCGCGACATAGAGGGCACGGTCGGTCATGACGGTCTCCGGCCACCCCCGCGGCGGCGGGGGCAAGCAGCCTTATCAGCGGATGTTGATCACGGTCTGGGTGATCTGGTCCTGCGTCTGGATCATCTGCGCGTTCGCCTGGAAGTTGCGCTGCGCGGTGATCATGTTCACCAGCTGCTCTGTCAGGTCGACGTTGGAGGCTTCCAGGCCGCCGCCCTGGATCGCGCCGAAATCGGCGGTGCTGGGCTGGCCGCGGCGCGGCTCGCCGGAGTTGAAGGTCTCGCCCCAGACGTTGTCGCCGAGGGACTGCAGCCCCTGCGGATTGACGAAGTTGGTCATCACCACCTGCCCCAGCGGCTGCACCACGCCGTTGGTGTAACGCGCGGAGATGACGCCTTCGGCGGACGTCTCGATGCCGGTCAGGCGTCCGGTGGTGTAGCCATCCTGGGTCAGGCCCAGCACGCCGAACGTCTTGCCGTACTGGGTGGAACGCCCCAGGTCCAGCACCATGCTGAGCGGCGCGGAACCATTCGTGGTCGCATAGGGGGGCAGGGTGATCTGGCCCGGCGAGGGGGAGGTCAGCGCGCCGGTATCCGAATACTGCACGGTCTGCGGGCCGCCGACGGCATTGCCGTCGATGTAGGTGTGCAACTCCCACTCGTTCGGATTGGCGGTCTTCACGAAGTAGAGCGACTGGCTGTGGGTGGCACCCAGCGAGTCATAGACCGTCACCGAGGTGGTGTGGTTGTAGCTGTTGGGATCCAGCGGGTCGAAGGGCGATACGGTGGGCTGCGCGGAGTCCGCCGGCAGGTTGGTTTCCACCGTCACGTTGGCCGTCGCGGCGGGCGGGGCGTCGCCGGTGGGGAGCTGGAGATCGCCGATGCGACCGGTGTCGAATCCGCCGGCGGTATTCGGCTGGAAGACCTGCAGGCGGTGACCGGCGGGATTGACGACATAGCCTTCGCGGTCCGACCCGAAGTTGCCGGCGCGGGAATAGACCGTGGCGCCGTTGTTCGACAGGGTGAAGAAGCCCTGGCCGGAGATCGCCATGTCCAGCGCCCGGCCGGTGAAGTCGATGTTGCCCTGGCTGAACTGCTGCGCCACCGTCTGCAGCCGCGAGCCCGCACCCGTGGCCACGTTGGACAGGCCGTAGGCCGAGACGGCGAACAAGTCGCCGAACTCCGCGCGCGACTGCTTGAAACCGGTGGTATTGACGTTGGCGATGTTGTTCGAGGTGATGTTCAGGTCTTGGCTGGCGGCGTTCATGCCGCTGATGGAGATGCGAAAGCTCATGGGTGCGCTCCTGGAAAACGGGGTGAACGGCGGTCAGCCGATGCGGCGGACGGTGGACAAGGGCACGCTGCCGAGTCCGGCGAGGTTGAGGACCAGCCCTTGCGGCTCGATCGACACGCTGTCGATGCGCGCGGCCATGCGGACCGCGAGCGCTTCGCTTTGCTCGCCGCTGCCAGTGCTGGCGCGGAAGGTGTAAGTCCCCGCGGCGAGCGGATTGCCGTCGGCGTCCTTGCCGTCCCAGCCGAACGGGACCGGGCCGCTGCCGCTCGCCTCGACGCTCAGCTTGCGGACGACCTGGCCGCCGGCGCCCACCACCTCCAGCTGGATCGTGCCGGCACGGGTGGCGACGATCTCGCCGCTTGCGCCGGCACCGGCGCCGAGGGAAACGCTGTCCACCTCGACCAAGGCATCCCGACCGACCAGGGTGGCCGCGCGCAGCGACTGGTCGTTCTCCATGACGCTGGCCATGGCGTTCATGGCCTGCTGCATGTTCTCGATGCCCTGCACCGTGGAGAACTGGGCCAGCTGGCCCAGGAATTCCGCCCCCTTCAACGGGTTCAGCGGATCCTGGTTCTTCATCTGTTCGGTCATCAAGCGCAGGAAATCGGCCTGGCCCATGCCGTCCGCCCGGGTGTTGCTGGTCTCGGGAAAGGCGTACTGCGCGTAGGCGCTGTCGCTGGTGTTGCCCGTGGTGATGGTGCTCATGGTCAGCGGCCCATGCTCAGGGTGGCGACGGCCAATTCCTTGGCGCTGTTGAAGACCTCCACGTTGGCCTGGTAGCTGCGCGAGGCGGAAATCATGTCCACCATCTGCGCGACCGGATCGACGTCGGGAGCGAACACATAGCCCTGCGGATCGGCGAGGGGGTTGCCCGGGTCGTAGCGTCGCACCGGGGCGGTGTCGCTCTCTCGCACTTCCAGCACCTGCACGCCCGCCAGTGCGGGATCGGACTCGACCGGGGTGGCGGAGAAGACCGGCTGCTTGGCGCGGTAGGCGCCTTCCGCGGTGCCGGCGACAGTGTTGGCGTTGGCCAGGTTGCTGGCGACGGTGCTGAGGCGCACGGATTGCGCCTGCATGGCGGATCCGGCGACATCGAAGATCGGAAGATTGCTCATGGCACGGCCCTCACTGGCCGGTGATGGCGGTGAGCATGGTCCTCACCTTGGATTCGACGAAGGACATGGAGGCGCGGTATTCCAGCGCCGCCTGGGCGTAGGTGGCCTGCTCGCGCTGGGTGTCCACGGTGTTGCCGTCCAGGCTGGGCTGGACGCCCGGACGCGCGTAGCGGGCCTGCGCCGCGGCGGCCTGGAGGGCATCGCCGCCTTCGCCGGCGGCCGGGGAGAGCGCGGCCTGCAGGGCCGCATTGAAATCCAGGTCCTGCGCCTGGAAGCCGGGCGTATCGGCATTGGCCAGGTTCGAGGCAAGCACCTGCAACCGCTGCTCGCGCAGCACCAGCGCCGTGCCGTGGATGCCAAGGAAATCGCTCATGCGGGCCCCTCCGGGGGTATGTCCGCATGACACGATGCAAACTACATGCCAGTGACCTCGCCAGGCCGATAGTGCCGGGGTTTCACGGCCCTGGCGCCGGGCTGGTTCGCTGCTGCAAGCGCGGGGCCTGCCGCCCAGGAAGGGCCCCGACGCGACCGATCCCGCAAGATTGAAAGCTATTTATTCAATGAGTTGCGTGATGTTATTCACGCAATGGATGCGAGGCGAGCCGTGATCCGATCCGCCAACTCCTGTTGGGAGTACTTGGGCACGAAGTCATCCGCTCCGACGCGCTCCACCATCGCATGGTTGAACACACCCGACAGCGAGGTGTGCAGGAGAACGTACAGCCCACTCAGCGCGGGATCGCGACGGATTTCCGACGTCAGGGTGTACCCGTCCATGGCCGGCATCTCGATGTCCGAGATCACCATGGCATAACGCGCCATCGGATCCTGGCCGCTGGCCACCAGCTGCTTCAGATGATCCAGGGCCTGCCGGCCGTCCGAGAGCTGGACACAGCCCAGGCCCAGTTGCTCGAGGACATGGCGGATCTGGTTGCGGGCCACCCGCGAATCGTCGACCACCAGCACCTCCCGGCTGCCGCCATGGGCGATCGGGGCGATTTCCACGTCACTGGCGGGCGGCGGCAAGGCCTCGGCCAGCACGCTCTCCACGTCCACCAGTTGGATCAGCTCGTCGTGGTGGCGGGTGACGCCGGTCAGGTAGTGCGGGTCGTTGCCGAGTTCCGGCGGCGGCTGCACGTCCTCGACCGCGATGTTCACGATGCGGTCCACCGCCGACACCAGGAAGCCCTGGACCGTCCGGTTGAACTCGGTGACCACGAGATAATTGGCGGGCCCCTCCGTAGGCTGGCCGATGGCGCTGGCCAGGTCCAGCACCGGCACACTGCGCCCGCGGATATCGGCCGCGCCGAGGAAGCCGGCGGGCAGCTGCGGCATAGTGAACAGCGCAGGGCGGGGGAGGACCTCCTGCACTTTGAAGACGTTCACGCCAAAAAGCTGACGCCCTCCCAGCCGGAACAGCAGCAGGGCTAACCGGTTATGGCCGGCCAGGCGGATGCGTTGGTCGATGCGGTCGAGCAGTTGTTTGCGATGCATGTCGCCGTTGTCGGCCCGCGCCGCCGGAGCTTGAGTCCGGCATGGTTCTTGCGTGGAATCGGCCAACCGACATCCACGACGAGCCCGCGATGCCCCGCCTGTCCCGCACCTTGGCCTGCCTCCTCCTGCTCCTGGCATGCGCGCCACCCGGCGCGCGCGCGCAGGCGCTGCAGCCGGTGCAGGCCATCCGGGAGGCCGCGCTGGCAGCCGTGCAGGCCGATGCCTCGTCTCAAGCCATGGTGGCGCCGGGCTTGCGGCTGGCAGCCTGCACCCAGCCGCTGGTCGCCGCGGCCAACAGCCCGACCGTGGCGGACGTGCGCTGCCCGGACACCCCGGGCTGGCGCCTGTTCGTCCCGGTCAGGCCCGCCTCGGCTTCGCGCCCGGTGGCTGCCCCTGAAGAAACCGGGGTCTCGGCCGTCATCATCAAGCGCGGGGACCCGGTGGTCCTCCGGGCCAGCCTGGGCGGCGGGACCGAGGTGCGGATGGGCGGGCGCGCTCTAGGGCAGGCCCGGATCGGCGGCACCCTGAACGTCGAAAACGACAGTTCGCACCGGATCATCCGCGGGCGGGTGGCCGCCGACGGCACGGTGGAGGTGGTCAATTGAATCCATTGATGTTTTTCCGGATTTTTGACTAAAGTCCCGGACCGGCCTGCCGATACCCTGTACGAACCTTCCACCGGAGTCCCCCTGCCATGACCACGAAGATCGAAGGCGGCTTGCCGGCAAAGCCTGTCGAGACGCCCGTCGTTGGCGACTCCGGACCGACCCGCGCCGGTGGTGCCCGCGATGCCGCGGTGTCCGCCACGCCCCCCGTCGACAGCCTGCGGCTGACCGGCGAAGCCGTCGGCCTCAAGGCGATGGCGCGCGACCTTGCCAATCCGTCCAAGCTCGACATGGCGCGGATCAAGGAGATCCGCAATTCGCTGGATTCCGGTACCTACGAAATCAACCCGCAGGAAATCGCCAATCGCCTGCTGGCGCTGGAACGCGAGCTGCTGGGATGAGCCTTGCCGCCGTGCACCCGCTGGACGCGCTGGAATCGGCCCTGCAGGCCGAGCGCCGCGCGCTGCTGGAGCATGACGTGGACGGCCTGATGCGTTCCACCCAGGCCAAGCTGGAAGCACTTGCGGCGGCCGAGCGCGTGGCCCGGCCGGACGACATGGCGCGGGTCGGCGAACTGCACGAACTCAACCGCGCCAATGCCGTGCTGCTGGCCCGCCGCCGCCGCGAGGTGGCGTGGACGCTGCGCCATCTCGGCCGGACGGAATCCACGGGCGTCTACAACGGTGCCGGCTACGCCAGCGCCCAGGCCCAGTCCCGCTGGCTGGGGAGCGGATGAACGGCGAAACCGCGCCGCCCCCCCTCTGGAGCGACGACGCCCTCTGGGCCGCCAGCACGATCAATTTCCCGATCCTGTTCCTGGATGGGAACCGGGTGGTGCATGACGCCAATCCGGCCGCGCGCGCGCTGGCCAGGCGATTGGCACCCGACGGCGGTCCCGACACCCTCGTGGCGATGGTGTCGGACGACGACTGGGCCGTCGCCATCCGCCAGGGCCACTGGCAGGGCGTGGTGCGCCCGGCCTCGGCGCCCCCGCTGGCGCTGGAAATCCACTGCGGGCACGCCTCGGACAGCGCCCACTGCATCATGGTGGTGCTCGACATCAGCGAGCGCGGCGAGCGCAAGCGCCAGTACGAGGAACTGCAGCGCACCGTCGACCGGTTGGCCAGCACGCAGGAACAGCTGCTGCAGTCGGAGAAAATGGCGTCCATCGGCCAGCTTGCCGCCGGCGTGGCGCACGAGATCAACAACCCGATCGGCTACGTCGGCTCCAACCTCGGCACGCTGCAGGACTACGCCACCGCGCTGCTGGCGCTGGTGGAGAAGTACCACGAGGCGCTGTTCTCCGAGGACCCGGCCGGACGCCGCGAGGACCTGCTGCAGGCCCGGCAGCGGCTGGACATCGATTACATCGTCGGCGACCTGCCGAACCTGCTGAAGGAGTCTCGCGAGGGCATCGAGCGCGTGACCAAGATCGTGCAGGACCTGAAGGATTTCTCGCGCGTCGGGCGCGACCAGAAGATGCAGCCGGCCGACCTGCTGCAGGGCCTCGACTCCACCCTCAACATCGTCTGGAACGACCTCAAGTACAAAGTACGGCTGGAGAAGCACTACGGCAACCTGCCGCCGGTGGAATGCCTGGCCTCGGAAATTAACCAGGTCTTCCTGAACCTGCTGCTCAACGCCGGGCAGGCCATCGAGCAGCGCGGCACCATCGAACTCGCCAGCGGCTGCGACGACAACGAGGCGTGGATCAGCATCACCGACAGCGGCTGCGGGATCCCGCCGGAGGCGATGCCGCACCTGTTCGACCCGTTCTTCACCACCAAGCCGATCGGGCGCGGCACCGGGCTGGGCCTGGCGATTTCGTACGGCATCGTGGCCAAGCACCACGGGCGCATCGACGTGTCCAGCCGGGTGGGGCAGGGCAGCACCTTCCGCGTGGTCCTGCCCATCCGGCAGCCGCGCAGCGAGGCGACGGACGCCTGAGCGTCACGCTTCGCGGTCGTGGCCCGCCCGGCGCTGCTCCGCCACCCGGAACGCCGCGCGCACGTGCTCGCGCAGGTCGGCGTCGTCCCAGGGCTTGATCAGGAACCGGTAGGCGGCGTCCTGGTTGATCGCCTGGCTGATCGTTTCGAGGTCGGTGTACCCGGACAGCGCCAGGCGCACCGTGTCCGGGTAGAGATCGCGCACGCGCGCGAGGAATTCGGTGCCGCTCATGTCCGGCATGCGCTGGTCGGACATCACCACCTGCACATCGTTGCGCGCCAGCAGGTCGAACGCCTCGCTGACGCTGGATGCCGCCAGCAGGCGGTAGCCGTCGCGGCGCAGCAGGCGCACCAGCGAGCGCAGCACGTTCTCCTCGTCGTCCAGCAGCAGCAGGGTCCGCGTGGGCTGCATGGCCACGCTGTCCTGGAACACGTGCGGCAGCAGGAAGCGCTGCCGCAGCAGTTCGTCGATGTCGCTCCCGGGCAGGGGCGGGCTAAACAGGTAGCCCTGGAAGAAATCGCAATGGTTGCGGCGCAGGAAGCCCAGCTCCGCATCGGTCTCCACGCCCTTGGCCACCAGCGTCATGCCCAGGCGATGGCCCATGGCGATGATGCCGCGCACGAGCGCGGCGCTGCGCGGATTGGAGGTGATGTTGCGCAGGAAGCTGCGGTCGATCTTCAACCGGTCCAGCGGATGCTGGGCGAGGGTCGACAGGCTGAGGCCGCGCGTGCCGAAGTCCGACAAGGTCAGGACCGCCCCCAGTGCGCGCAGCCCGGCGAGGTTCTCGGACACGTGCGGGGCGTCCAGCGCCAGCACCGCCTCCGACAGTTCGAACTCGATCGCACTGCCGGAGACATCGTGGCGGTGGAGCATCTCGCCCACCAGGTCCACGCATTCCGTGCGGCTCAGCAGCGCACCCTCCAGCGGCACCGAGGCATTGAGGTAGTCGATGCCCATGCCGCGCCAGCGCTGCACCTGCTGGATCGCGGTCTCGATCGTCCACAGGCCCACCGCGCCCGCCAGGCCGGCGCGCTCGACCGCGGGCAGGATGCGGTTGGCGCGCAGGACGCCTTCCTGCGTGTTGTGCCAGCGCAGCAGCGAGCTGCAGGCGACGATGCTGCCGTCCTGCGCGCTGACCACCGGCTGGTAATAGAGACGGAATTCGCTCTGCGCGATGGCGTCGACGAAGCGATGGCCCTGGTGGTCGCGCGCAGGATCGGTGGCGGGGTCGGGCAGGGTGCCGGGCAGGTACACCGCCTGCCCCCCCGGCCCGCTGCGCTTGGCGCGCCGCATCGTCTGCTCGGCCGCCACCAGCAGGCCTGCGGCATCGTGGGCATGGTCGGGATACAGGGCGATGCCGATCGACAGGGTCACGTCGAGCACGAACGGCGGCACCTGCACCGGCGCATCGAACGCCTCGCGCAGCCACTCCGCCAGCGACTCGCCGTCCGGTTCGCCGTCGCGGTAGGCGACCGCGGCGACGAATTCCTCGCTGCCCAGGCGCCACAGCCAGGCCTCGTCCGGCACCGCCTGCGCCAGGCGGCGCGCGACCACGCGCAGCGCCTGTTCGACGATGCTTTCACCAAGGGTGGCGTTGATCGCGCCGATGCCATCGACGTCGATGTGGAGGAGGGCGAGCCGGCGGGTGACCCCGTCGACGCCGGCGATCACCGAATTCAGGCTGGGACCGCTGGCGCCCAGCCGGTAGATCTCGGATTGCGGAGACCGGCCGCCCTGCGTTCCGTCACCCACGGACATCGCGTTCAAAGCCAGAGCGACTCGAGGTTGGAAAGCCCCCACTGCTCGGGGTTCTCCGGCGAAACGATGCTCTCGCGGCAATCGGGCGCGGCCAGGTCGATGACCTGCGGCAGGATCTTTTCCCGGGAGCGGGTGGAATAGAACGCGCGGACCTTGGGCTTGAGCAGCGATTCCACGCCCGGCTCCACGATCACCGCCAGCCGGTCGGAGGCCAGCCGTATCAGCGAGCCGACCGGGTAGATGCCGACGGACTTCACGAAGGCATTGAACACGCGGTTGTCGAAATGCCCGTCCCAGCGCGCCATCTCGCGCATCGCCATGGCCGGGTCCCACGGACGCTTGTACGGGCGGATCGAGGTCACCGCGTCGTAGACGTCGCAGACCGCACCCATGCGCGCCAGCAGCGAGATCTCGTCGTCCTTCAGCCCGTAGGGATACCCGCGGCCGTCCATGCGCTCGTGGTGGTGCAGGGAGACGTCGATGACGTCCGGCTCGCAGCCCCCCTCGCGCAGCGCCTCCGCTCCGGCCTCGGGATGCGTCTTCATGACCGCGAACTCCTCGTCGGTGAGGCGCCCGGGCTTGTTCAGGATCTCCAGCGGCATGAACGCCTTGCCCAGGTCGTGCATCAACCCACCGATGCCCGCCATCCGGACCAGCCGATCCTCCAGCTTCAGCTGGCGGGCCAACGCCAGCATCAGCGCGGACACCGCCACGGAGTGCAGGTAGCTGTAGTCGTCGTGCGTCTTCAGACGAGCCACGCTGATCATCGCCGCCGGATTGCGCCAGACCGACGCCGCGATCTCCTCGACCAGCGGGACGACGGACTCCTGCTCCACGGTACGGCCGAGGCGCAGGTCGGAGAACATTTCCTGGACCTGCGCCTTGCCAGCCAGGCAGATACTGCGCGCCCGCTCGATCTCCATGTCCAGCGAGGTGCTGACGGCATGCAGGCGCTTCGGGCCCTCAGGAGAATCCGGAGGCACCTGCGCCGGGGTGTCGGGCAACTCGACGTCGGCGCCGATGTGGTCCGGATAGGGCGCTTCACCGACGGCCTCCACGTCCTGCAGCGCATCGCCCTTGGATTCATCGATCCAGACGCTGTCGATGCCGGACTCCATGATCTTGCGGACATCTTCGGCGTCGGTCAGCAGGAAGCTGCTGCGAAGAAACGGATGACTGAGCCACGATCCGCCGATCTTGTGCAAATACATGCCGACTCGCAGGCTGGGCGCCGGGATGCGTCGGATGGAAGACATCGTGCTGTGGCTCTTGCCCTGATGGTCGCGCGTTCAGTCTATGCGAACCCAACCATGTGCAGATGGGGCATTCCAGGAATTGCCACCATCGTCGTAATTATAATTTCGCATAATGTATAGACCGGCAGCGTTTTCTTGCCCGCTTCCGACGTGTGTTGCCGCCTGCGCGTCTCGCGCACCCACGCCCGGTAGGGCGTTTGTGCCCACCACCAGCAACACCATCGCCGCGCTCGCTGCCAGCTTCTTCCAGAACGTTCTTTCTGTCGATGAAAGAGCAACGTTCTTCATGATCTGAATTGCTGCTTTCTCAGGTTGAGGGTGCCCTTGGATTTTCAGAGCCTCAGCAACCACCCACACCTGCGGCACACGTCTGCCCACTCGGTAGTGGGAAATCGCACCATCAGTCACCCCTAGCAACGGCGCCAGCTTCGCCAGGCTATCGACCTTAGCTGCAACCCGCGTTTGTTCAAAAAATGCGATCCAGTCCATGTCAATTACCGTTCGTCGGAAAGTGGCTACACTTGTAGCTTACGCCTGTTGACACTTACGGGTGTATGCGTATCCTCCCCCTATCGCTTACATGCGTAAGCGCCGACCACGCCACCGGGGCGGGTCGCAGGGCAGGGGGCCGGATTCCCCCGAGGCGTTTCCCCCGCCGCGCTCTGTCCGCCCCGTTGGCCTTTCCAAGGGGAGCAGGGCATGCAATCGACACATCTCGCACCGCACGGATTTCCGACGCTGACTTATCGCGTTCGTCCCGGTAGCGGCTCACTCCGCGGTCGTCATGTTGCCGAGGTCTCCACGATTTCCCGCTTCCTCGTCGTCCGCGACTTCGCTACCCGAAAGGAAGCTTCTGCGTTCCTCGATCAACAGAAGCGCGTCGATCAGGCGGTTCTGTGATGGACTACTCCGTTAACCCTGTCGCGCTCTTCCAAGCCGCGTTCTCTCTCGGCATCTGCATCGGCATCATGATCGCCGCCCTCATCTGGTGGCAGGTCTCCGTGAGGGGCAACAAGTGAGCGGCCCTTCACTCGGATACGAAGACTGCTTCGCATACTGCGAACACTGCGGCTACGGCTTCATGGACGAGGCCGCTTACCTCTACCACGCCGATGGCGATGGCGTTTGCCCCAAGTGCGGCGAATTCTTCGACGAAGAGGAAGCCCGTCTCAACGACGAGGCCGACCATTGCGACTACTGCGGCGCCATCATCTGGCCCGACGAAGACCAGTGCGAATGCGGCGAGGGCCGCTCCTGCTGGGACGAAGACACGTGGTGAACGTCTTCGCTCTCTCCATCGCCACGCTTTCCCCGGAGGTCCTGCTTCTCTCCGGCTTTCTTGCCGGCATCTTCGCCGCGTTCTTCTTGCACTACCTCTTTCGTTCTCGTTTGCAGGTCGCCTGGTCATGAGCCGACCTCTCCACGAAGAACGTGGCGCACGCATTGCGGCTTGGCAGGCCGACGAAATGCTACGCGCTCACTACACCCCGGATCTATTCTCCCAACGTCTCAGCGCACCCAAGTTGCGCCTCTGGAAATCCATCCAGCAGGCCGCCCGCGATCAACTCGAAGAATGCCAGGCGATGCGCGAGGCGCTGCGTGGATGACTGCCCTCCTGTTGACATTGCTTCCGAGTGGGCAACGTTCCTCCGTCGCTATCCAGCGCACATGTTCGCCACGCTCACTTTCCGGCCTCAAAAGCATTTCACCGATGCAACTGGCAAGGTTCGCGCTGTTGAACGCACCGGAAGCAACGGCAGCATGCATCCAGAGGCAGCTGACAAAGCTTTCAAGTTTTTTATCTCGCAGATCAACCGCGAGGTTTACGGCAACAACTGGCGCCGCCTTTGGCACCAAGGCGTCCAGTGGGTTCGCGGTTCCGAGTTCCACAAGGACGGGCGCCTACATTTTCACGCGCTTCTATCCGCAGCAACCGGCGACCTCAATCACCTTGTGTCCAGGTATCGCTGGCACGAATGGTGGTACCGCGAATTTGGACGGAATCAGCTTGAACAACCGCGCTCCCAGCGCG
>DASWXO010000020.1:0-39471 GCA_036405455.1 Thermomonas sp.
CGAGCCCAGCGCCTCGATGTCCTCGCGCTCGATCGGGGTGATGTAGCTGTCCACCAGCGCCTGGCTGATCTTGTCGGCGGCGGTGCGCTCGCGCAGGCGGGCCAGCTTGAAGGCGTCCAGCGCCGGCTGGCGGTCGGCCTCGCGCATCATGGCGTGGAGCGCCTTGGCGCTGTCGTGGGCGGCGGCGGCGGCATCGTCCAGCAGCGCGTAGAACTGCGCGCCGGACCCGAAGATGGTTTGCAGGGAGAACATGGGCGTCCCGGAGGTAGATGAAAATTTGGTTGCGAAGATACTGCGCAATTATGACGCGTGGATGACACTTCCGGCCGCCCGCCCGTCGCCCGGCCGCCTCCCGCCAGGGGTGGCGGACCGGCCCTGCTATGATGCGCCCGCGCCCCCGGCGCAGCCCATGGACGACCATCCCCCGCCGCCGCCACGCCCCTGCCCCGCCGCGCGCCCTGCCGCGGCGGCGTGCCGTGCCCCGTCCCGTGCCCCCTCTCCTTCCGACTGCACCCGGTGATCTCCCGTGCTGGAATTGCTGCTGATCGTCTTCGCCCTGATCCTGCTCAACGGCTTCTTCGCCCTGTCGGAGATGGCGGTGGTCACCTCGCGCAAGGCGCGGCTGAAGCAGCAGGCCGATAGCAGCCGCGGCGCCCGCAAGGCGCTGGAACTGGCCGAGCACCCGGAGCAGTTCCTGTCCACCGTGCAGGTGGGCCTGACCCTGATCACCATCCTCACCGGCATGCTGGGCGGCGACGCGATCGGCGGCCTGATCGGCGCCTGGCTGGCCGCGCACGCGCCGGCGCTGGGGGACTACGCCGGCACGCTGGGCAAGGTGCTGGCGGTCGGCCTGATCACCTACCTCAGCATCGTGCTGGGCGAGCTGCTGCCCAAGCGCCTGGCGCTGCTGGCGCCCGAGCGCGTGGCGGCCGCGGCCGCCCTGCCCATGCACTGGCTGTCGCGGCTGGCCAGCCCGGTGGTGCTGCTGCTCAGCGCCACCGTGCGCGGCTTGCTGAAGCTGCTGCGGGCCGGTGACGGCAGTGGCTCGCAGATCACCGAGGAAGAGATCCAGCTGCTGGTGAGCGAAGGCCACGAGCAGGGCGTGTTCGACCTCGACGAGCGCAACATGCTGAACCGGGTGATGCGCCTGGGCGACCGCACCGCCGACAGCCTGATGACGCCGCGCACCAAGATCGCCTGGCTGGATGCCTCCGCCCCGCTGGCCGAGAACCTGGCGGCGATGCAGGACAGCGCGTTCTCCCGCTATCCAGTCTACCGCGGCGACGACAGCGACGTGGCCGGCATCCTCGAGGTCAAGACCCTGCTGGACGAGCTGGGCCGGCCGCAACCGAACCTGTTCCGCGACCTGCGCCCGGCGCTGTTCGTCTCGGAATCCACCCACGCCATGAAGCTGCTGGAGATCCTGCGCGAGGAGCAGCAATCGCTGGCGCTGGTGGTGGACGAATACGGCGACATCCAGGGCATGGTCACGGTCAGCGACATCGTGGACGCGGTCATCGGCCGCCTCCAGTCGGGCGGCGAGGGCGCTGGCGAGGAGGCGCTGGTGGTGGAGCGCGAGGACGGCTCGCTGCTGGTCGATGGCGGTCTGCACGTGGAGGAACTGCGCGAGCTGACCGGCGAACGCCTGGCCGACGCCGAGGAGCTCGAATACCGCACCGCCGCCGGCATGGTGATCGCCCGCTTCGGGCGCATCCCGCACGTGGGCGAGCACTTCCGGATCGGCGCGTGGCGCGTCGAGGTGGTGGACCTGGACGGCCCGCGCATCGACAAGCTGCTGCTGCAGCGCGACCCGTCGGCCAACCGGATCGAAGGCGACGGCTGATCCGGGCCTTCAGCCCAGCAGGCGCACGAATTCCTGCCCGCCCATCGGGTGGCCCAGCCAGTAGCCCTGCACCAGGTCGCAGTCGCGCTCGCGCAGCAGGTCGAACTGCCCCGCCCGCTCCACGCCTTCGGCCACCACGGTGACGCCCATCGAGTGCGCCATGGCCACGATCGCGCTGGTCAGCGCCAGGTCGTCCGGGTCGCGCAGCAGGTCGGTGATGAAGCTGCGGTCGATCTTCAGCCCGTCCACCTGCACGCGCCGCAGGTGGCTGAGGCTGGAATAGCCGGTGCCGAAATCGTCCAGCCAAACCTTCACGCCCAGCTGGCGCAGGCGGCCCAGCAGCACGCCGGCGTTGGACTCGTCGCTGATCACCGCCGTCTCGGTCAGCTCCAGGTGCAGGCGCTCCGGCGCCAGCCCGCTCTGCTGCAGGGCATCGGCGACCTGCTTGAGGAGGTCGCCGCTGCGCAGCTGGCGCGCGGACACGTTGACCGACACGAATGGCGGCTCGCCCGCACCCGGGGGCACCGGCCAGTTGGCGGCCTCGTGGCAGGCGTTGCGCAGCGCCAGCAGGCCGATCGCCTCGATCAGGCCGCTCTGCTCGGCGACATCAATGAACACGGAGGGTGCCACCGCGCCATCCTCGGGGTGGTTCCAGCGCAGCAGCGACTCGGCGCCGACCAGCACGCGGTCGCGGGTGCGGTAGATCGGCTGGTAGACGAGGGTGAGTTCGCCACGCTCCCAGGCGCCGCGCAGGTCGTGCTCCATGCGCACGCGCCGCTCGATGGCCTGGTCCATGGTGCGGCTGTAGAAGCGGTAGCAGTTCTTGCCCGCCATCTTGGCCTGGTACATCGCGATGTCGCCGTTCTTCATCAGCAGCGAGGCGCTGCCGGCATCGTCCGGGAAGATCGCCACGCCCACCGACGTGCCCAGCAGCACCTGCCGGCCATGCAGCAGCATCGGCTCGCTCAGTGCCAGCACCAGCGCCTCCGCCAGGCGGATGGCCATGCCGCGCACATCGCCACCGGGCTCCGGGCCCGAGGGCTGCAGCAGGATCACGAACTCGTCACCACCGAACCTGGCCACCAGCGTATCGGCGTCCTGCATGTCCTGCACCGCACGCTCGATGCGCGCAGCCACCTGCAGCAGCACTTCGTCGCCGGCCTCGTGGCCCAAGGTGTCGTTGACCCGCTTGAAGTCGTCCAGGTCGGCGAACAGCAGGGCGAGCTGGCTGCCGGTGCCCTGCTGCTCGCGCAGCCGCTGCTCGAGCGACTCGCGGAAGGCCAGCCGGTTGGCCAGGCCAGTGAGCGCATCGCTGTAGGCGACGCGGCGGATGTCGCGATCATGGCGCGCCACGCTCTCGCGCATGCGCCCGAACGTGCGGATCAGGTCGCCCAGCTCGTCCCTGCGGCGGCTGTCCGGCACCGGTGAATCGAAGTCGCCGGCTTCGAACTGGCGGGCGGCGTCGCCCAGCATGCGGATCGGCTTGACCAGCATCCGCTGCAACACTGCGGTGCCCACCAGCGCGACGGCACCGAACCCGCAGCACAACAGCAGCAGCCAGTCCAGGCTGCGCCGGTTCACTTCGTCGAAGCCGGCGCGCAGGCCGTCGAGCGCCCGCTCCTCGGCGCGGGCGACGGTGGCCATCGAGTAGCCGATGCGCACGCCGCCCAGCCGCTCGTCGCCGATCGAAATCGGATACGACACGTCCAGCAGCTCCCCGGTCTGGCGGGTATGCGGGCCGTTGGCCGCGATGATCTCGGCGGCGAAGGG
The DNA here is from genome assembly GCA_036405455.1 of Thermomonas sp. GTDB lineage: Bacteria > Pseudomonadota > Gammaproteobacteria > Xanthomonadales > Xanthomonadaceae > Thermomonas. The sequence continues at coordinate 3,614 of DASWXO010000020.1, forward strand.
GTCGTTCATCGGCTGCCCGTAGGCCGCGATGTCGCCGGACCCGTCATGCAGGATGCGGCCCTTGGGGTCGTAGACCAGCACGTAGTCCACGTCGGGCGCGCGCAGCGCGCTGCGGGTGAGGATGCCGACCGCATCGAGGTCGAAGTAGTACAGCGGGTTGGCCAGGGCATCGGCCAGCTGCCGCACCTGCGCCTCGCCGCCCGCCCGCATCTGCTCGGAGAGCAGGCCGTGGGTGCTCTGGCGGGCGATATCGATGATCTCGCGCTGGCTGCCCTGCTGGCGGTTCCAGAGCATCACCATCATCAGCACCACGATCCCCAGCACCAGCAGGATCCCCACCTGGAACCGCAGCTGCAGGTTGAGCCCGGAACGCTTCACTCGACCTCCGCCCGCACGTGCTGCACGCCGCTGGCCAGGCGGTCCAGCGAGCGCCGGTCCTCGTCCGTGATCGGCACGAAACGCACCGTGTCCATGAAGCGACGCAGCACTTCGCCGGCGTCCGGATCCTGCGCGGCCTCCAGCAGCACCGCCTGCAGGCGCGCCTGGACGCGGGGATCCATGCCGTTGCGGGCCAGCATCAATGCGCGCGGGACGTCCTGAGTGCGTCCGACCACGCGGAAGTCCTGCGCGAAGGTCGGCGGCATCCGCGACGGGTTGATCCAGTCCAGGTTGCTGAGCACGCCGGCGTCCACCAGGCGCTTGTGCACCCACGTGGTGATGTTGAGCTCGGTGCGGGCGAACACGTAGCCGACACGGTCCGGTGCCGGCTTGTCCATCGGCGACAGCAGCAACTCCAGCGACTGGCCCTCGTCCAGCAGCTGCGCGGCCGGCAGGTAATAGGCGCTGGTGGAGTACGGGCTCTGGAACGCCACGCTGCGTCCGGCCAGGTCCTTCAGCGACTGCACGGGGCTGTCGCGACGGACGAAGAACAGGCTGTGGTAGCGGGTGGCGCCCTCGCGCTCGCTGATCAGGAACGAGCGGGCCACCCCGCGGTGCTCCAGCAGCGCGGCGTTGCCAGCGGTCTCGTTGATCCAGTCCACCCGGCCGCGGCGCAGGTAGCTGCTCATCTGCTGCAGGTCCTTGGCCATCAGGATGCGGCCGCTGCGGATCCCGACCGAGGCCATGCGCGGGATGACGTAGTCCAGCAGCGGCTTGAGCTGGTCGTAATGCGCCTTGGGATCATCGCTGACCCGGCCCAGCACCAGCACGCTGGCGTCGTCGGCGGGCGGCGCCTCCTGCGCACCGGCGGGCGATCCCCACGACAGCAGCCCCAGCAGGCAGATCAGCGCTGGCAGTAAACGACGCATGGACGCGAACGCAGCCCCCCTTGTCTTCGCCCTGCGAGGCTAACCGATTTTCGCGTCGCCGGATGCCTCGCCGGCCAGCCGGGCCATCCGCTGGGCGTCCGCCAGCACGCCGCGCAGCAGGCGCACGTCGGCGCTGTCCAGGTTCGCGCGCAGGTACAGCCGGCGCAACTTGCGCATCGCCGACTCGGGTGCACGCCCCTTGTGGAAGTCGATCTGGTCCAACGTCTCGGCCAGCTGGCCGAACAGACCCTCCAGCTCCGCGTGCGTCGCCGCGCCCTCGCCCGGCGGCGGTGTCCGGGCTTCGGCCACCGCCACGGCCTCCTCGCCCAGCAGCGCGCAGCGCAGCTCGTAGCTGACCACCTGCACCGCCGCCGCGAGGTTCAGGGAACTGAACTCCGGATCCGACGGGATGTGCACCGTCGCATGGCACAGCTGCAGCTCCTCGTTGTCCAGCCCGGTGCGTTCGCGGCCGAACACCAGCGCCACCGGCCCGCTGGCGGTGGCCGCCACCGCCCGGCGCGCGGCCTCGCGCGGATGCAGCTGCTCCAGCTGGATGCGCCGGCTGCGGGCGGTCGCGCCCAGCACCCAGCGGCAGTCGGCCACGGCCTCGCCCAGGGTGGCGAAGACGGGCGCCGCCTCCACCAGGTCGTCGGCGCCGGCGGCCATGGCCTGGGTGTCGCGGTCGGGCGCCTTCTCGGGCGCCACCAGCACCAGCTGGCGCAGGCCCATGGTCTTCATGGCCCGCGCCGCGGAGCCGATATTGCCGGGATGCTGGGTGCCGACCAGCACGATGCGCAGCTGGCCGGCGGCATTGGGAGGCGATGCATTCATGTGCGAATGGTAAACTTTGCAGACCGGCCCCGGCGCCGGTCCTGCTCTTTTCCGCCGTCGTCCCCTGTTTCCTCACGTCATCGAGGCGCGTTCGCCATGCAAAAACCCGTCGTCAACGTCATGGTCAAGGCAGCCCGCGCGGCCGGGGGCGTGCTTCTCCGCAACATGAACCGCCTCGATGCGATCAACGTGGTCGAGAAGGACCGGCTGGACTACGCCAGCGAGGTGGACGAGCAGGCAGAACAGGCGGTGGTGAAGGAGCTGCGCCGGGCCTTCCCGGACGCGGCCTTCCTGGGCGAGGAAGGCGGCGCGCAGGGCCGCAAGGGCGGCGCCCTGTTCGTGATCGACCCGCTGGACGGCACCAGTAACTACCTGCACGGCTTCCCCCACTGGTGCGTGTCGATCGCCATGGTCGAACAGGGCGAAGTGCAGCACGGGGTGATCTTCGATCCCCTGCGCAACGAACTCTTCACCGCCAGCCGCGGCAGCGGCGCGGTGCTCAACGACAAGCGCATCCGCGTGTCGGAGCGCAAAGACCTCAACGGCGCCATGCTGGGCACCGGCTTCCCGCCGCGCGAGCGCGAGCGCGCGCCGGCGCACCTGGAATGCGTGCGCGAGCTGCTGCGCAACGCCGAGGACATCCGCCGCACCGGGTCCGCCGCGCTCGACCTGGCCTACGTGGCCTGCGGCCGCAGCGACGGCTACTTCGAGGCCGGCCTGAAGCCGTGGGACATCGCCGCCGGCATCCTGCTGGTGCGCGAAGCGGGTGGACGCGTGTGCGACTTCCGCGGCGCACAGACCGGCCCGCTGGACGCGCGCGGCATCCACGGCCGCCAGCTGGTGGCCGGCAACCAGAAGCTCAGCGCGGAGTTGCAGAAGGTGGTCGTGCAGTCGGGCTACGCCGCCGCATTCGCCTGATTCCATCCGCCCCGCGCCAACGAAAAGGCCGCGCATCACTGCGCGGCCTTTTCGTTTCCAGCGACCGGAAAGCCGGCTTGCGCCGGCCCGCCGTCACGGCCGGCGGGCAAGCTCCGCGTGGTCCTTCGCCTTCGGCATCAGGTCCTGCTTGCTGACGCGCAGCGGGCCCATGGTCAGCAGCGCGCCGGAGATGAAGATGGACGACAGCGTGCCGATCACGATGCCGATCATCTGCGACTCGGCCATGCCCTTCAGCGAATCACCGCCGTAGAGGTACAGCGCCAGCACGGTCAGGAACGCCACGAACGAGGTGATCACGGTGCGCGACAGGGTCTGGTTCACCGACTTGTTCAGCACCTCCACCGGGTCGGCGCGCATGCTGCGGAAGTTCTCGCGCACGCGGTCGAACACCACGATGGTGTCGTTGATCGAGAAGCCCATCACCGACAGGATGCCGGCCAGCACGTTCAGGTCGAACTCGTGCCCGCTGATCGCGAACCAGCCGGCGCAGACCACCACGTCGTGCATCGTGCCGATGATCGCCGCGATCGCGAACTTCTTCTCGAAGCGCATCGAGATGTAGACCAGGAAGCCGATGATCACGAACAGCACCGCGTACAGGCCGTTCAGGGCGAGGTCCTTGCCCACCTGCGCGCTGATCACCGAACTGCTGCGGCGGGTCGCCGGGTTGCCGTCCAGCGACGCGGCCTTGGCCACCTTGTCGCCGATGCTGGTGGCCTGGTCGGCGCCGCCGTCCTGCGTGCCTTCCGCCTGCAGGCGCACCAGCAGGTCGTTGCCGCTGCCGAAGTTCTGCACCTGCGCGCCGTCGAAGCCGGCGGCGTCCAGCTGCTCGCGCACCTTGTCGACGTTGGGGGCCTGGGCGTAGCGCAGCTCGACGCCGATGCCGCCGGTGAAGTCCAGGGCGAAATTGAAGCCGCGGGTGGCCATCGCACCCACCGCCACCAGCATCAGCAGCAGGGCGACCGACAGCGACACCCAGCGCATGCGCATGAAGTCGATGTTGCTGTCGTACGGGAACACATTGAAGGGTTTCATCTGGCGTGCTCCTTTAGATCGCGACCGACTTCAGCTTGCGCTTGCCGCCGTAGATCAGCGTGGCGATGCCGCGCGAGACGGACACCGCGGTATAGGCCGAAGTGATGATGCCGAGCATGGTGGTCATGCCGAAGCCCTTCAGCGGGCCGCTGCCGAAGGCGAACATGGCAAGGCCGGCGAGGAAGGCGGTGACGTTGGCGTCGAGGATGGTGCCGGAGGCGCGGTCGTAGCCTTCCGCGATCGCCTTCTGCGGCGGCAATCCCAATCGCAACTCCTCGCGGATGCGCTCGTTGATCAGCACGTTGGCATCCACCGACATGCCCACCGTCAGCGCGATGCCGGCGAGGCCGGGCAGGCTCATGGTGGCCCCGATCACCGACATCAGCGCGAACACCATCAGCAGGTTGATCAGCAGCGCCAGGCAGGTGATCAGGCCGAACATCCGGTAATAGACCAGGAAGAAGCCGAGGGCGAAGATGAAGGAGAAGCCCACCGCCTTGATGCCACGGTCGATGTTCTCCTTGCCCAGGCTCGGGCCGATGGTGCGCTCGTCCACGAAGTCCATCGGCGCCGCCAGCGCGCCGGCGCGCAGCAGCAGGGCCAGGTCCGAGGCTTCCTTCATGCTCTCCAGCCCGGTGGTCTGGAACTCCTTGCCCAGCGTGCCTTGGATGGTGGCGACCGAGATGACCTGCTCGTTGGTGCGGGTGGAATGCACCTCCTTGCCGTCGATGATCTTCACCTCGGGGATGCGCTCGATGTACACCACCGCCATCGGCTTGCCGACGTGGGCGCTGGAGTAGTCGAACATGCGCTGGCCGCCGATCGCGTTCAGGCGAACCCGCACGGCCGGGGTGCCGCTTTGCGAGTCGAAGAACGAGGACGCGCTCTGCAGCTGCTCGCCCGAGGCGATCACGCGCTTGTTCAGCAGCACCGGGATCGGCTTGCCGTCCGGGCCGATTTCCTTGCGGTAGTAGATGCGCGCTTCCGGCGGGACGTTGCCGGTGTCACGCGCGTCGATGGCATTGCCCTCGACCACGCCGCGGTATTCCAGGGTCGCGGTGGCACCCAGGATGCGCTTGGCCTGGGCGGTGTCCTGCACGCCCGGCAGCTGCACCGCGACGCGGTCGGCGCCCTGGCGCTGGATGATCGGCTCGGCCACGCCCAGCTCGTTGATGCGGTTGCTCAGGGTGCCGATGTTCTGCTGCACCGCGTCGGTCAGGATCTTGTCGAGCTCCGCCTCCGGGATGCGCACGCTGACGGTCTCGCCCTGCGCGTCGATCTGGTAGTTCGGCATGTCGCGGACGATCAGCCGCTGCGCCTCGGTGGTGTCCTGGCCTGCGCCGAGCTTGGCCACCACGGTGCCGCCGGCGGTGGGCTCCACCGAGATGTAGCGGATGCGGTTGTCGCGCAGCAGGCTGCGGATGTCCTCGGCGGTCGCCTCGAAGCGCTTGGTCAGCGCCGCCTGGCGGTCCACCTGCATCAGGAAGTAGACGCCGCCGCGCAGGTCGAGGCCCAGGAACATCGGCTTGGCGCCGAGCTTCTGCATCCACGCGGGCACGGTGGACGCCTGGTTCAGCGCGACCACGTAGCTGCTGCCCAGTGCCTCGCGCGCCACGTCGGCGGCGCGGGTCTGGTCGTCGTCGCTGGCGGTGCGCACCAGCAGGTTGCCGTCGCTGCCGATCTCGCTGCCGATGGTCTTCACGCCGGCCTGCTTGAGCGCAGCGTCGACGCGCTGCTTGAGCGCATCGTCCACCTTGGCGCCGCGGTTGGCGGTGATCTGCACGGCGGGATCCTGCGGGAACGCGTTGGGCACCGCGTACAGCACGCTGAGGGCCAGCGCGAGCAGGAGCATCAGGTATTTCAGGCGGGAATATTCAAGCATCGCGGCACCCCGCGCACGCCCCTGCGGGCGCGCGCCTCTTGCGGCTGGGAATGGATCAGGCGGACTTCAGCGTGCCCTTCGGCAGGACGCTGGCGATGGCACCCTTCTGCACGCGCAGCTGCACGCCGCTGGCGACTTCCACGGTGATGAAGGCGTCGCTCAGGCCGACCACGGTGCCGGCGATGCCGCCGCTGGTGATCACCTCGTCGCCCTTGGCCAGCTTGTCCAGCATGGCCTTGTGCTCCTTCTGCCGCTTCATCTGCGGGCGGATCATCAGGAAGTACATGATCGCGATCAGGATGACCGGGAACAGCAGGGTGGACATCATGCTGGGGGCGGCGGGCGCGCCGGCAGCCTGGGCATGCGCGACGGGGATCAGGAAATCGAGCGGGTTCATTGGGAATCCGTGTCTGCGAAAACAAAGGGGCTGGCCAAGGCCAGCCGGGGATTATGCCATGGGTTGCCCCCTGCCCCGCCCGGTCGCCCGGCAGGGAACGGCCGCGGGTCAGCCGCGGCGTGCGGCGTAGAAGGACTCGCGGAAGTCGGCGAAAGTTCCCGCCGCGATCGCGTCGCGCATCTGCGCCATCAACCGCTGGTAGTAGCGCAGGTTGTGCAGCGTGCCCAGCACCGGGCCCAGCATCTCGTTGCAGCGGTCCAGGTGGCGCAGGTAGCTGCGGCTGAAGCCACCGGCGCAGGCCACGCAGTCGCAGCCCTCCTCGATCGGGCGCAGGTCGTGCTCGTACTGGCTGTTGCGCACGCGCACCACGCCGGTGGATGTGAAGAAGTGGCCGTTGCGGGCGTTGCGGGTGGGCATCACGCAGTCGAACATGTCGATGCCGCGCGCCACCGCCTCCACCAGGTCCTCCGGCCGGCCCACGCCCATCAGGTAGCGCGGGCGGTCGCCCGGCAGCTGCGGGCAGGTGTGGTCCAGCATGGCGTTGCGCTCGTCCTCGCTCTCGCCCACCGCCAGCCCGCCCACGGCGTAGCCGTCGAAGCCGATCTGCTGCAGCCCCGCCGCCGACAGCGTGCGCAGGTCGTGGTGGACGCCGCCCTGAACGATGCCGAACAGCGCCGCGTCGTTGCCTTCGTGCGCCTTCTTGGACCGTTCGGCCCAGCGCAGCGACAGCTCCATCGACTTCTCGACCACCCGGCGGTGCACCGGCTGGCCGTGCTTGTCGTTCACGGGCGGGCACTCGTCGAAGATCATCACGATGTCGCTGCCCAGCACCCTCTGGATGTGCATGGACTCCTCGGGGCCGAGGAAAACCTTGCGGCCGTCGGTGGGGGCGGCGAAGGTCACGCCGGCCTCGGTGATCTTGCGGCGGTGCGCCAGGGAGAACACCTGGAAACCGCCGGAGTCGGTGAGGATCGGCCCGTCCCAGCGGGCGAAGCCGTGCAGGCCGCCGTGCGCCTCGATCACCTCCAGCCCCGGCCGCAGGAACAGGTGGAAGGTGTTGCCGAGGATGATCTGCGCGCCGAGGTCGCGCACCTGCTGCGGCAGCACGCCCTTCACCGAGCCATAGGTGCCCACCGGCATGAACGCCGGGGTCTCGATGACCCCGCGCGGGAAGGTGATGCGGCCGCGGCGGGCCGCGCCGTCGGTCTTCAGCAGCTGGAAGTCCATGCGGCTCATGCGCCGGCCTCCTGCGGCCACAGCAGCATGGCGTCGCCGTAGCTGAAGAAGCGGTAGCGCTGGCGCACCGCGTGTTCGTAGGCGGCGAAGATCCGCGCCTTGCCCGCGAAGGCTGAGACCAGCATCAGCAGCGTGCTTTCTGGCAGGTGGAAGTTGGTCATCAGCGCGTCGATGCTGCGGAGGCGGTAGCCGGGGTAGATGAAGATGCTGGTGTCGCCGGAGAACGGGCGCAGTTCGCCGTCCACCAGCGCGCTCTCCAGCGCGCGCACCACGGTGGTGCCCACCGCGACGACCCGGCCGCCGGCCGCGCGCGTGCGCCGCACCTGCTCCACCAGGCCCACGCCCACGTTGATCCACTCGCTGTGCATGCGATGGGACTGGACGTCGTCCACCCGCACCGGCTGGAAGGTGCCCGCGCCCACGTGCAGGGTGATGTGCCCGGTCTCGATGCCGCGCGCGCGCAGCGCCTCCAGCAGCGGCGCGTCGAAATGCAGGCCCGCGGTGGGCGCCGCCACCGCGCCGGCCTCGCGGGCGAACACGGTCTGGTAGCGCTCGGCGTCAGCCTTGTCCGGACGACGTTCGATGTAGGGCGGCAGCGGCAGCTGGCCGGCCTCCTGCAGCCAGTCCTCCAGCGCGCCGCCGACGTGAAAACGCAGCTGCCAGAAGCCGTCATCCAAGCGGGCCAGCACCTCGGCCTCACCGCCGGCGTCCAGCGCGATCCGGCTGCCGACCTGCGGCGGCTTGCTCACGCCCAGCTGCGCGCGCGCCTCGGCACCCGGCAGCAGCCGCTCGATCAGGATCTCCACCCGCCCGCCGGTGGCCTTGGCGCCGAACAGCCGCGCCGGGATCACCCGGGTGTCGTTGAACACCAGCAGGTCGCCGGCGCGCAGCAGCAACGGCAGGTCGCGCACGTGGCGGTCCTCCAGCGCGGCGTCGCCGGGTGGCACGTGCAGCAGGCGGCTGGCGGAACGCTCGGCCAGCGGCGCCTGCGCGATCAGCTCGGGCGGCAGGTCGTAGTGGAAATCGGAGGTCTTCAACGGCGTGCGGGGGCGGTTCGGGACCGCGCATTGTAGGGCGGCCCCGCCGGCGCCGCCCGCCGCCTCAGCGCTCGAACTTGGTGGACAGGATGATCGAGGTGTTGGTGCGCTCCACCCCGTCGATCACGCCGATGCGGTCGGTCAGCACGTCCATCTCGCCCACGGTGGCGGTGACCGCCAGCGCGATCAGGTCGTTGTCGCCGCTGATCGAATACAGCACGCGGACCTCGTGCATGGCCTGCAGCGCCTTCACCACCGCGGTCATCTGCTTGGGCCGCAGGGTGATCAGGATGTGGGCGCGGATGCGGTTGCGCTCCAGCTCGTCGTCGATGCGCACGGTGTAGCCGCGGATCACCCCCTGCTGCTCCAGCCGGGCGATCCGGTTCTGCACGGTGGTGCGCGACAGCCCCAGGCGGCGGGCGATGTCGGCGGTGGCGGCGCGGGCGTCCTCGCGGAGCAGGGACAGCAGCTGTTCGTCGGCGGCGGAAATTCGCATATCGCCGGATAATAACGTCGATTTGCCCAAAATGCCCGTCGATCGAGTCGGATCCACCCTACCGAATGACGCCAATCCCGGGATAATGACGGTTTCGCCGGCCGCCGCCGCGGCCAAGGCACCCGACGGGAGACCCTCCATGCGCCTGATCGACACCCTCGCCCCGCTGCGCGCCCACGGCAAGGCCCGCACCTCCGGCCTGGACGACGCCACCCTGCTCGACTTCGCCGCGCGCGACCCGCAGCTGGTCGAGGCGGTGGCCGCCGCCGCGACCGAATACGAGCGCGTGCGCGCCGAGTTCCCCGAGCTGCTGGCGCTGGACGAGGACGCGCAGGCACGCGAGGTGCAGGCCGGCTTCGTGAACTTCTACGCCGCCGACGCCGCCAACCCGTACGTGGCGCTGACCGCCCGCGGCCCCTGGATCGTCACCCTGAAGGGCGCGGTCCTGTACGACACCGGCGGCTACGGCATGCTGGGCATGGGCCACGCCCCGCAGGTGGTGCTGGACGCGATGGCCAAGCCGCAGGCGATGGCCAACATCATGACCCCGAACGTCTCGCAGCTGCGCTTCGCGCGGGCGATGCGCAAGGAGATCGGCCAGACCCGCGGCGGCTGCCCGTATACCGCCTTCATGTGCCTCAACTCCGGCTCGGAGTCGGTCTCGCTGGCCTCCCGGATCGTCGACGCCAACGCCAAGACCCAGACCGACCCGGGTGCGCGCCACGCCGGCAAGGCGATCAAGCGCCTGGTGGTCAAGGGCGCCTTCCACGGCCGCACCGAGCGGCCCGCGCTGTATTCCGACAGCAGCCGCAAGACCTACATCCAGCACCTGGCCAGCTTCCGCGGCGAGGATTCGGTGATCACCGTGGCCCCGTACGACCAGGACGCGCTGCGCAAGGTCTTCGCCGACGCCGATGCCAACGGCTGGTTCATCGAGGCGATGTTCCTCGAGCCGGTGATGGGCGAAGGCGACCCGGGCCGCAGCGTGCCGGTGGACTTCTACAACCTGGCCCGCGCGCTGACCCGCGCCCACGGCAGCCTGCTGCTGGTGGACTCGATCCAGGCCGGCCTGCGCGCCACCGGCTACCTGTCGATCGTGGACTACCCCGGCTTCGAAGCCACCGAGGCCCCGGATCTGGAGACCTACTCCAAGGCCCTGAACGCCGGCCAGTACCCGATGTCGGTGCTGGCGGTGAACGCCACCACCGCCGAGCTGTACAAGCGCGGCCTCTACGGCAACACCATGACCGCCAACCCGCGCGCCCTGGACGTCGCCTGCACCGTGCTGGCCCAGCTGACCCCGGCGCTGCGCGCCAACATCCGGGAGCGCGGCCAGCAGGCCATCGCCCTGCTGGAAGCGCTGAAGGCGGAACTGGGCGGCCCGATCACCAAGGTGCAGGGCACCGGCCTGCTGTTCTCCTGCGAACTCACCAAGGAGTTCAAGGGCTACGGCGCCGGCTCCACCGAGGAGTGGATGCGCGAGCATGGCATCGGCGTGATCCATGGCGGCGAGAACTCGCTGCGCTTCACCCCCCAGTTCGCCATGAGCGAGGACGAGCTGAAGCTGGTCGTGGCCATGGTGAAGCGCGCGATCCTGGAAGGCCCGCGCGTGGCGCAGGCCGCCGCGGCCTGACGCGCCCCGCCCTGCGCAGCGCCCCCGCGGGGCGGCCTCCGGGCCGCCCCGTCTGTTTTTGCGCGGGCCATCCCGCTACGCTGGCGGCATGAAAACCGTCGTCGTCGACCACCCCCTCGTCCGCCACAAGCTGGGCAAGCTGCGCGACATCAGCACCGACCCGGTGCTGTTCCGCCAGCTGGCCGGCGAGGTGGCCAGCCTGCTGGCCTACGAGGCCACCCGCGACCTGCCCACCGAGCCGGTCACCGTGGAGACCTGGGCGGGGCCGCTGCCGGTCGAACACGTGCGCGGCGAGAACCTCACCCTGGTGCCGATCCTGCGCGCCGGCCTGGGCTTCCTGCCCGGCGTGCAGGCGCTGCTGCCGGCGGCCCCGGTGAGCGTCATCGGCTTGCGCCGTAACGAAACCACGCATCGCCCCGAGGGCTACTACCAGCGCCTGGCGGACCGCATGGACGAGCGCACCGCGCTGCTGATCGACCCGATGCTGGCCACCGGCGGCAGCGCCGCGGCGGCGATCACGATGCTCAAGCAGGCGGGCTGCCCGCGCATCAAATGCCTGTTCCTGGTCGCCGCGCCGGAAGGCCTGGCCGTGCTGGAGGCCGCGCACCCGGACATCGAGGTGTACGTGGCCGCCGTCGACGAACGGTTGGACGAGAACGCCTACATCCGCCCGGGGCTGGGCGACGCCGGCGACCGCCTGTTCGGCACGCCGGTGGACTGAGCGCGCCTCAGCGGAGGGCCAGCCAGAGCCCCGCCAGCGCCATCAGCAGGAACACCAGCCAGGTCAACGCGGTGCCCCAGAAGCGGCCGACGGAATAGCCGCCGCCGCGGGACAGCCCGACGGCGTGCAGCACCCGGCCCAGCAGCAGTGCGCCGCCGAAGCCCCAGGTGGCCGCGGCCGGCAGCCCGCACAGCTCCAGCAGCGCCAGCACCAGCAGTGCGAACGGCGCGTGCTCGACGAAGTTGCCGTGCACGCGGATCTTGCGCGCCAGCACCTTGTCGCCGCCGTCCCCCAGGCCGATCTTGTGGGCGTGGCGGTGCCGCGAGATGGGCAGCAGCAGGGCCAGCATCAGCAGCACGTGCAGTGCCGCGAACAGCAGGGTGATCTTGGGCATCGGGAGTCCTCAGGCCGCCAGCGCGCGGGCGTGCAGGTCGGCGTGTTCGTGGGCGGTACCGAAGCGGCCCTTGTCGTCGCGCGCCACCTGCGCCAGCGCGCAGCCGGGGTCGTGGGTGAAGAACAGGCGCACGCCGCGGGCCAGCTTGTCCTCGAGGAAGGCGCGCTTCTCGTCGATCAGCAGTTCGGCGTTGCGGTCGTAGCCCATCGTGATCGGCACGTGCACCCACGGCCGGCCGGGGACCAGGTCGGAGCAGAACACCACGCCGCCATGCGGCTGGCCGTCCACCGTCTCCGGCCCGACGATTTCGGCCAGCAGCAGTCCCGGCGTGTGGCCGTCGCTGTGGTGGAAGCGCACGGTCTGACCCAGCGCCTGCGAATGGTCGCCCTCCACCAGCTCCAGCCGGCCACTGGCCTGCAGCAGCGCCGGCAGCTCGGGGATGAAGCTGGCGCGGTCGCGCGGATGCGGGTGCAGCGCGCGCTGCCAGTGCGCCTTGCCGACCACGAAGGTGGCGTTGGGAAACAGCAGCTCCGGGGCGCGGCCGTCCGCCCACGGCGTCAGCAGGCCACCGGCGTGGTCGAAGTGCAGGTGCGAGAGCACCACCACGTCGATGTCCTCGTGGCGGAACCCGGCCTGCGCCAGCGACTCCAGCAGCACGTGGCGGTCTTCCACCACGCCGTAGCGCTCGCGCATCGCCGGCGGGAAGAACGCGCCGATGCCGGTTTCGAACAGCACGGTCTTGCCGTTCAGCGGGCTGGCCAACAGCGCGCGGCAGGCCAGGTTGATGCGGTTCTGCCCGTCGACCGCCATCCAGCGCTCCCACAGCGCGCGCGGCGCGTTGCCGAACATCGCGCCGCCGTCGAGCTTCTGCGAATTGCCGAGGATCGACCAGAGCTTCATGGCTGCAACTCCATCCGAGAGGAGATCACGGTTGCGCCAGCACCGCGGCCTTGCTCTCCGGGTAGCGCGGATCGCTGCCGCCCAGCAGCTTGCCGTTGCGGCGATCCCATTCCACCGTCTCCAGGTTGCCCCAGACGTGGCTGGAGCCGCGCCCGCCTTCGGCTTCGGCCGGCGGCAGCTCCAGGGTGTGGCCCATCGCGCGCAGCTTCGCCGCGGCCTCGGCGGAAATCGCCTTCGGCTCGGCGTCGATCACGTCGGGCAGCCACTGGTGGTGAAAGCGCGGCAGCGCCGCGACCTGCGGGGCGTCCAGCCCGGCGTCGTAGCCGAGGATGCCCAGCAGCACCATGGTGATGATGCGGCTGCCGCCCGGCGTGCCGAGCACCGCGACCTTGTCCGGCGACTCCATGAAGGTGGGCGTCATCGAGCTGAGCATGCGCTTGCCCGGCTTGGGCGCATTGGCCTCGTAACCCATCACGCCGAACGCGTTGGGGGTGCCGGGCTTGAGCGCGAAGTCGTCCATCTCGTCGTTCAGCAGCACGCCGGTCCCCGGCGCGACCAGACCGGAGCCGTACAGCAGGTTCACGGTCTGGGTGGCGGCAACGCGATTGCCCTCGGCGTCGATGATCGAGAAGTGGGTGGTTTCCTCGTCCTCCAGCGGCGTCGGCGCACCCGACAGCAGGTCGCTGGGCGTGGCCTTGTCGGGATTGATCGAGGCGCGCAGGCCGGCGGCGTAGGCCGGGCTGGCCAGCAGCGCCTGCGGGACCTTCACGAAATCGGGATCGCCCAGGTAGAAGGTGCGGTCGCGGAACGCGCGGCGCATCGATTCCACGATCAGGTGCACGCGCTCGGCCTCGGGCATCGCCTTGAGGTCGTAGGGCTCCAGCATCTGCAGCATTTGCGCCAGCGCGATGCCGCCCGAGGACGTCGGCGGCGCGGTGGTGATGGTCCAGTCGTGGTAGCGGAAGCGGATCGGCTCGCGCTCCTTGACCCGGTAGCCGGCCAATTCCTCCAGCGTCCACTGCCCGCCGGCGGCATTCACGCCCGCCACCAGGCGCTTGGCGGTGGTGCCGCGGTAGAAGCCGTCGAAGCCCTGCGCGGCGAGGCGCTCCAGCGTGGCGGCCAAGTCCGGCTGGCGGAACAGGTCGCCATCGGCGATCGGCTTGCCGTTCGGGGAGAACACCGCGCGGGTGCCGGGGTAGCGGTCCATCACCTTGCGCTTCACCGCATAGCCGCGCGCCATGCGGGGATAGACCGGGAAGCCATCACGGGCGATGCGGATGGCGGGCGCCAGCGACTGCGCCAGCGGCAGCCGGCCGTAGGTTTCCGCCACGTGCACCAGTATCGCCGGCAGGCCGGGGATGCCGGCCGACCACGGACCGTTCTGCGCGCGGTCGGGATCGAGGTTGCCGTTCTTGTCGAGGAAACGCCCGGGCGTGGCCGCGGCCGGCGAGGTCTCGCGCCCGTCCACGAACACGTCGCGCCCGCCCTTGGCGTCGTGCAGCAGCCACAGGCCGCCGCCGCCCAGGCCCGAGCTGATCGGCTCCACCACCGACAGCACCGCCGACACCGCCACCGCGGCGTCGAAGGCATTGCCGCCCTTGCCCAGGATCTCGATGCCGGCGTCGGTCGCCAGCCCGTGCGCGGACGCCACCGCGGCACCCGGCGGATGCGCCGGGGCCGCCGGCGCCTGCGCAGCAGGCACGGCCAGCGCCGACAGCGGCAGCAGGCAGGCGAGGATCAGAGTCGCGATGCGCTTCATTCCGTTACTCCTTGCTGGCGCAGGCCGGCCAGTTTGGCCAGCAGCTGCTCGTCCGTTTCCGGGTGGGCGGGGTCGGGGTCGATGCATTCCACCGGGCACACCGCCACGCACTGGGGTTCGTCGAAATGGCCCACGCACTCGGTGCAGAGGGCGGGGTCGATCACGTAGATCTCGGGCCCCATCGAGATCGCCTTGTTCGGGCAGACCGGTTCGCAGACGTCGCAGTTGACGCAGAGCTCGTTGATCTTGAGCGACATGGGGTTCCATCGTGCCGGGCCAGGCCCGGGCCGCCGGGCCAACCCGCGCCCGCCGGGCGGGCGCGGGGCGCCGGGCTTACTTCGCTTCTTCGAAGATGTAGTTGACGCCGGCCGGCTCGACCGCCGCCTTGACGCGCTCGCCCAGGATCGGGGTGCCGATGAAGACCACCTTGACGCCCTTCATCGTGCCCGGCGCGACCT
Source organism: Thermomonas sp. (assembly GCA_036405455.1). Lineage (GTDB taxonomy): Bacteria > Pseudomonadota > Gammaproteobacteria > Xanthomonadales > Xanthomonadaceae > Thermomonas. The sequence continues at coordinate 18,639 of DASWXO010000020.1, forward strand.
GCTTGAACGCGGTCTCGATCATTTCGACTTCCTTCTCCGGCGCCGGCGAGGCGAACACCAGCATGTTGCCCTCGGTGATGCCGCGGCCCAGGTCCGTTTCCAGCTTCTCCAGCTGGCGCTCGTACTTGCCGCCGAAGTCCTCGGTGTCGGCCTTGGGCAGGAAGTACACGAACGGGCTGTTGGTGATGCCGCCCATGTGCGGGGTCAGCTTGTACTGCAGGTAGGGGATCCAGTCCTTCTGCTCGCCGCTGGCCGGCAGCGGGACGGCGGCCACCGCCTCGGTCTTGGGGGCTTCTTCCTTCTTGCAGGCGGTGAAGGGCAGCGCAAGGCAGGCGACGACGACGAAGCGGGACAACATGTTCATGGGCTTTTCCCCAGGCTAGGCAGTGGCGGTGGAAACAACGTCAGGATGCGGCGCGTGGAATCATTTCGATCCACCCCGCCATTGCGCCTCGAGCGCCGCCGCGACCGCGGCGGGCACGAAGCCGGACACATCGCCCCCGAGGCGCGAGATCTCGCGCACCAGCGACGACGAAATGAAGCCATATTGCTCGGCCGGGGTCAGAAACAGCGTCTCGACCTCCGGGATCAGGTGGCGGTTCATGCTGGCCATCTGGAATTCGTATTCGAAGTCCGACACCGCCCGCAGGCCGCGCAGCAGGACGCCGGCACCGATGTCGCGGACGAAGTGGGCCAGCAGCGAGTCGAAGCCGCGGACTTCCACGTTGGCGTGGTGGCCCAAGGCCTCCTTCGCCAGCGCCACGCGCAGCTCCAGCGGCAGGGCCGGCCCCTTGGTCGGGCTGGCGGCAACGCCGACCACGAGGGTCTCGAACAGCGGCGCCGCCCGGTTCACCAGGTCCAGGTGGCCGTTGGTGATGGGATCGAAGGTGCCGGGATAGACCGCGGTGCGTGCTGCCACGCTCATGTCGTCGTCGAACCGCCGCTGTTCAGGGAGGCCGCCAGTGTACCCCGGCGGTACAGGGCATAGCGCACGTCGCGGGTGCCGCCTTCGCGATGCAGCGCCCAGTCCGCCGGCAGCGCCGGAACGTGGCCGGCCGGGCTTTCGAGGTAGAGCCAGGCGGCCGCGGCCAGCCGCGCCGGCAGCGCCGCCAGCACCGCGGGCCACAGCCCGGCCGCGAAGGGCGGATCGACGAAGGCGATGTCCCACGGGGCACCGGCGTCCTCGCGCAGGAACGCCAGGGCGTCGCCGTGCCGCACCGCCACCCGGCCGTCGGCATCGAGCCGCGCCGCCGCCGCGGCCAGCGCCTGCGCCAGCCGCGCATCGGCTTCCACCAGCTGCACCCGGTCGGCGCCGCGCGACGCCGCCTCCAGCCCGAGGGCGCCGGTCCCGGCGAACAGGTCCAGCACGCGCGCGCCCGGCAGGACCGGCTGCAGCCAGTTGAAGAGGGTTTCCCGCACGCGGTCGGAGGTGGGCCGCAGGCCCGGCGCGTCGGGCACCGGCAGGCGCGTCCCGCGCCAGCGGCCGGCAATGATGCGGACGCTGCCGGGCCGCGCCGCAGCGGCGTTTCCACGGCGGGCGTTCATCGGGGCGACGGGAGGGCGGGTGCTACCATGCCCGCCATTCTCCGCTATTCCCCCGGCCACATGGTCAGCTGGTTCCGCCGCAAGAAACCCGACGCGCCCACCCTCCCGCCGGACGCGGCCCAGCCCCCTGCCCCCGCCCTCGTGCCGTCCGATACCGACGCGCCGACGGCGGCGGACCTGCCCGCTCCGGATGCCATCGAAGTGGAGGCCGCGCCGGTCGAAGCGATTCCCGCGAAGCCGGCGAGCTGGCGCGAGCGCCTGCGCGGCAGCGCGTTCGCACGCACCTTCAGCGGGTTGTTCTCGCGGAACCCCAAGCTCGACGACGCGCTGCTGGACGACATCGAGACCGCCCTGCTCACCGCCGACGTCGGCGTGACCGCCAGCACCGCGCTGGTGGAGTCGCTGCGCAAGCGCATGAAGGCGCGCGAGTTCGCGGACGCCAACGCGCTGCTGCAGGCGCTGCGCGCCGACCTGGTCGCGTTGCTGGTGCCGGTGGCGAAGCCGCTGCAGATCGACGCGACGAAGAAGCCCTTCGTGCTGCTGACCATCGGCGTCAACGGCGTCGGCAAGACCACCACCATCGGCAAGCTGGCGCACCGCTACAAGGCGGAGGGCCGCAGCCTGATGCTGGCCGCCGGCGACACCTTCCGCGCCGCCGCGGTCGCGCAGCTGCAGGCCTGGGGCGAGCGCAACGGCGTCGCCGTGGTGGCGCAGGGCCAGAACGCGGACGCCGCCTCGGTGGCGTTCGACGCGCTGCAGGCGGCGACGTCGCGTGGCGTGGACGTGCTGATCGCCGACACCGCCGGCCGCCTGCACACCCAGGGCGGCCTGATGGACGAACTGGCGAAGGTGGCGCGCGTGCTGCGCAAGCTGGACCCTGAGGCGCCGCACGAAGTGCTGATGGTGATCGACGGCACCACCGGCCAGAACGCCATCAACCAAGTGCGCAAGTTCAACGAGAAGATCCCCGTCACCGGCCTCGTGGTCACCAAGCTGGACGGCACCGCCAAGGGCGGCGTGGTGTTCGCGCTGGCCCGCGAGTTCGGCATCCCGATCCGCTATGCCGGCATCGGCGAACGGCCGGAGGACCTGCGGGTGTTCGACGCCGAAGCGTTCGTCGATGCGCTGCTGCCCGCCGAGCTGGGCCAGGCCTGACGCGGCGGCGCGGCCGTCCGTGCACCACCCGACGCCGTGACGAACACCCCGTCCCCCACCGCGCCGGCTTCACGTCCGCACCGCTGGCTGCGACGGGCCATCCTGCTCCTCGCGCTGGCCTTCGGCCTGGTGCTGCTGGCCGGCTGGCTGCTGCAGCCGCAGCGCGCGGGGCGGCTGCTGCTGGCGCTGGCCGGGAACGCGCTGGCGCTGGACCTGCGTGCCGGCGACATCGACTACCGCCTGCGCGACACCCCGCAACTCGTGCTGGACGACGTGACGGCGCAACACCCGGGCGACGCCGTGCCGCTGCTGCGCGCGAAGCGCGTGTTCGTCGCCCTGCCCTGGCGCACGCTGCGCACGCGCGGCGCCGACCTGACCGTCCGGCGCATCGAACTGGACCAGCCGGTGCTGGACCTGCCGGCGCTGCAGCGCTGGCTGGCCACCCGGCCACCCAGCACGACGCCCCGCCTGCCCACCCTGACCGACGGCCTGCGCGTCACCGACGGACGGATCGACAACGACGATTGGCGGATTGAAGGCGTCGGCATCGACGTGCCGGCCCTGCATCCGGACAAGCCCCTGCGGCTGGCCGTGCGGGGGCGTTACGTCGGGCGCGGGATGACGCTACCGGCGGATCTCGCGCTCGTGCTGGACACGCCCAAGCGCCTGCTGGACCGCCGACCCACAGGCCTGCGCGCCACCGGCACGCTGGTGCCGGCGGGCGACGACTGGCGGATGCCCGTGCGCGTCGTTTTGACCGGCCCCCTGCGCCTCGGCCGCGACTCAGTGCTGCTGCAACCGGCGACGGCGGGCCTTGCCGGACGCTACCGGTCCGGGCCCACTGTCACCGCGTTCCGGCTGGGCCTGCACGGCCCGCTGGCCTTCAACAACGCCACCTGGCGGATGATCCCAGCAACCGTTGTTCTAGCCGGCGACGCTTCCGTTCCCACCGCGCATGCACGCGGCAGCGTATCGATCGGCTCGACGCTGAACCTGCGTCTGGACGGCGCCCTTGCGGACTGGCCCGCCGGCTGGCCCGCGTTGCCGGCGCCGCTGTCGGCCTCCACCGCGCCCCTGCCCTTCACGCTGGACTACCGCGGCGCGATCGCGCTGACCGATACCGTGTCGCTGGCGCTGCGTCGCGACTCCACCGCACTGGACGCACGCTTCCGCTTGCCCGAGGTCCTGGCTTGGCTGGACGCCGGCACCGCCGGTTCGCCGCTGCCGCCGCTGGCCGGCACGCTGTCCACGCCGCGGGTGACACTCGACGGCGTAACGCTGGACGGCGTCGAGCTCGACCTGGACGACGCGCCGTGACGGACGCTTCCGACATCGCCCCGCGCCTGCTGGCGTGGTTCGACCTGCATGGCCGACACGACCTGCCCTGGCAGCACCCGCGCACGCCCTACCGGGTATGGCTGAGCGAAATCATGCTGCAGCAGACCCAGGTGTCCGTGGTCGTCGGCTACTTCGACCGCTTCGTCGGCGCGCTGCCGGACCTGCCCGCCCTCGCCAGCGCACCGCAGGACGAGGTGCTGGCGCTGTGGTCGGGCCTCGGCTACTACGCCCGCGCGCGCAACCTACACGCCGCGGCCAAGCGCTGCGTGGAGCTGCACGACGGGGCGTTGCCGCGCGACCTCGACGCGCTCGTCGCGTTGCCCGGCATCGGCCGCAGCACGGCCGGCGCCATCCTCTCGCAGGCCTGGGGCGATCCCGCGCCGATCCTCGACGGCAACGTGAAGCGCGTGCTGTGCCGCCTGTTCGGGATCGACGGCTGGCCCGGCCAACCGGCCGTCGAGAAACGGCTGTGGGCGATCGCCGAGGGCCTGCTTCCCTCCACGCGGTTGGCCGACTGGACGCAGGCGCAGATGGATTTCGGCGCCACCCTGTGCACGCGCGCCAATCCCGCCTGCGCAATTTGCCCCTTGCAGGATGTGTGCGTCGCGCGGCGCGAAGGGCGCATCGCCGAACTGCCGGCCGCCAAGCCCGGCAAGCCGCTGCCGCAGCGGGAAACCCGGATGCTGATCGTCGAAGACGCCGACGGCCGCGTGCTGCTGCAGCGGCGACCGCCCACCGGCGTGTGGGCTGCACTGTGGTCGCTGCCGCAGCACGAAGATCTCACCGAGGCGCAGGCCTGGTTCGAGCGGCACGTCGACGGCGACCTCACCGCCGCCCGCCCCCTGCCCGCGCTGGAGCACGGCTTCTCCCATTACCGGCTGCGCATCCATCCCCGCCGGGTCTCCGTCAATGGCCTGCGCGCGACGGTGGGCGATAATGCCGACCTGCGCTGGGCGACCCGCCCGGATCTCGACGCGATCGGCCTGCCTGCGCCGGTGCGGAAACTGCTTCAGGAGCGAACGGAATGACCCGCAAGGTGCACTGCGTGGTGGACGGCATCGACACCGACGGCCTGGACTTCCCACCCTGGCCCGGCGCCGCCGGCAAGCGGGTGTTCGACGAGGTCGGCAAGCCCGCCTGGCAGCGCTGGCTGGCGCACCAGACCATGCTGATCAACGAGAACCGGCTCTCGCCCTTGAACCCGGAGCACCGCGCCTTCCTCGAACAGCAGATGCTGAAGTTCCTGTTCGAGGGCGATACAGCGCGCCCGCCCGGTTACGTGCCGGAAGGCTGAGCGGCCGCGCGTTCGCGGAGGGCGCCCTCGGCGGCCCGCAGCGCCTTCACGTCCAGCGGGCGGATCTGCTGGATCAGGCAACTGACCTGCGAGCCTGAAACGATGACTTTGTCCAGCCGCGACAGGCTCATCCCATTGAACGACGACAGTCCGAGGAACGGCGAGCCGGTGCTCCATCCCAGACAGGGCCCGGACAGCGTGAGCAACCAACTCTCATTCGGCCGCATCATCAGCACGACGTGCTGGTCGTCGATGCGATCCCAGCCCATCGGGTCGACATAGCGGATCTGGTTCACCGGCGCGCCGGCATGGGCTTCGTATAGCGCGAGGCGGTCGGCGTCGCTGGGACGGGTGCTGGCGCAGCCGGCCACCAGGCCCAGCGTCACCAGCAGGGGGAGCAGCAGTGTCTTCATGGCAGATCTCCGTTGCGGGCATCATGCGCACCCGATGATCCGCCCGTCTACCCGAACGCCGGCTTAGCCGCGCCACTCCCGGACACCCCCGGATCGACACGAATCGCTTGCCGAGTCTCCTCGCACCCCGTATCATGCGCGGCTCGCGACACCCGTGGCCGGGTAGCTCAGTTGGTAGAGCAGGGGATTGAAAATCCCCGTGTCGGGGGTTCGATTCCCTCCCCGGCCACCATTTGCAACGCCCAGTCCTCATCCGGCTGGGCGTTTTGCTTTTGGACATCCGCCGGCACGCGCCGCGTGCCGGAACGAGGGCCGCCATGACCGCCAGCAACCACCGCCTGCACGGCTGGGACAGCACCCGGATCGCCCGCCACCGCCCGCGGCTGGACGCGGCCGACGTGGCGACGCTGCTGGCGCGGTTCGGCCCGCTGCGCGGCGAGCTGCGGTTGCTCTGGCACAGCCCGCGCCCGTTCTCGGCGGTGGCGCGGGTGGCCACGCCGGGGGGCGAGGTGTTCGTGAAGCGCCAGCACGCCGGCGTCCGCAGCCCCGCGATGCTGCGCGAGGAGCACGCCCTGCTCGCCCACCTGCGGGGCCACGGCCTCCCGGTGCCGGAGGTCTTGGCCGACGACGCTGGCGAGACCGCGATCGCAATGGGGCACTGGGTGTACGAGGTGCATGCGCCGGCACCCGGCCTGGACCTGTACCGCGACACGCCGTCGTGGACGCCGCTGGTCCGGCTCGGGCACGCACGCTCCGCCGGCCGCATGCTCGCGCGCCTGCACGCGGCGACGGCGGACTTCGCCGCGGCTTCGCGCAGCGCCACCCAGCTGGTGGCGCGCGATGACGCCCTGCGCGCACCCGACTTGAACGCCGCGATCGAAGCGCAGCAGGCGTGGCGCCCCGGCCTCGCGGCCTACCTCGCCGGCCGCGACTGGCACCGGGAGTTGGCGCCAGTCGCCGCCCGCCACCGCACGCTGCAACCGCGACTGGCCGCGCTGCCGCGCCGGTGGACGCACGGCGACTGGCACGCCTCCAACCTGTGCTGGACCGACACTGGCGACGAAGCCGCCGTGGCCGCGGTGCTCGATTTCGGGCTTTGCGCCCCGACCTTCGCGCTGTACGACCTGGCCACGGCCATCGAACGCAACGCCATCGCCTGGCTGCAGTTGGATCGCGGCATGCAGGCCGTGTTCCCCGACACCGCGCGCGCACTGGTGGCCGGCTATGCCGAGGTGCTGCCGCTGTCCGCGGCGGAGCGCGAGTTGCTGGCCGATTTGCTGCCGCTGGTGCACCTGGACTTCGCGCTGTCCGAGATCGACCACTACCAGGGGACGTTCGGCGCCCGCGACCAGGCCGACCAGGCGTGGGAGAGCTTCCTGCTGGGCCACGCGGCCTGGTTCGGGACCGCGCCCGGGCAGGCGCTGCTGGCGGCGCTCCGCATGCCCGTTTGAACCGGGCTGGCCCGCGAGCGGGTGTTCATGGTTCAATGAAAAAAGAAGCGGGGGTGCCCGGCAATGGCCGGGCTGAGAGAGTCCCTTGGAACCTGATCCGGTTTGCACCGGCGTAGGGAGCTTGATTGGAACGGCCGTGTCCCCTCGTGGGCGGCCGTTCGCCGTCGCTTCGTCCTTCCTCCCGAGACGACGACGATGATTTTCTCCCGCACCCCCCTGCTGCTTGCCCTGCTGCCGCTGCTGGCCACCGCCGCGCACGCCGACGAAACCGATGGCCAGTCGAAGATCACCCGCCTGGCGCCGGTGCGCGTGGTCGGGGAGGCCGACGCCACCCCGCGCGACGCGGGCATCGACGGCTGGGGCACTGCCGGCCCGCGCCAGACGCCCGCCGCGATCCACGTGGTCGGCCGCCAGCAGCTGGACGACCGCCAGGTGCGCACGCTCAGCGAGCTGGCGCGCGAGGACGCCTCGCTCGGCGACAACTACGCACCGGTGGGCTACTACCAGAACATCGCCATCCGCGGCTTCGCGCTGGATGCCGGCACCGGTTACCGCGGCAACAACCTCGCCATGACCGGCGAGCAGACCATCGCACTGGAGGACAAGCAGCAGGTCGAGGTGCTGAAGGGCTTGGCCGGGCTGACCGCGGGCGTGATGGAACCCGGCGGCGTGGTGAACTTCGTCAGCAAGCGTCCCGCCGAAGTGCGCGACCTGGTCCTGGGCACCGACTCGCGCGGCTCGCGCTACGTGGCCGTGGACGTCGGCGGCTGGCTGAGCCCGACCTTCGGCCTGCGCGCGAACGTGGCCTGGGAGGACATGCAATCCCACGTCCGCCACGCCGACGGTCGGCGCAACTTCTATGCGTTGGCGGCGGATTGGAAGATCGCGCCCGGGACCACCCTCGAACTCGACAGCAACTACCAGACCAGCGCGCAGCGCTCCGCCTCGGGCTACCAGCTGCTCGGCGGCGCGGCGTTGCCGCAGGACCCGGATCCCACCCTGATGCTGGGCTACCAGCCCTGGCAGCAGCCGGTCGCGATCCGCAGCACCAACACCAGTGCGCGCCTGCGCCATGCGCTGGGCGAGGACTGGACCCTGCGCGTGGCCGCCGGCCGCAGCCGCAGCGTGATCGACGACAACGTCGCCTTCGCCTACGGCTGCTGGTACGTGGATGCCTGCTGGAGCGGCAGCCCGCCCTGGTACTTCGCGCCCGACGGCAGCTACGACATCTACGACTACCGCAGCCCGGACGACACGCGGGTGGGCGACAACGCCCGCGCCAGCCTGGAGGGCCGCTTCCGGACCGGCGCCGTGGCGCACACCCTCACCGTGGGCGCCAGCGCCTTCCATCGCAGCATCGACCGCCACGACAGCGTCAACGAGTACGTCGGTACGTGGAACATCGCCGATGGCGAACCGCCGGTATTCGCGCCCTCGCCCGAACAGCCGGGCCCGAAGGTGCGCCGCCTCGACAGCTGGCAGCGCAGCGGCTTCGCGATGGACCGCCTCGCGCTGGGCGATCGCTGGCAGCTGGTGCTGGGGGCGCAATTCGTGCGCCTGCACGAACGCGCGCGCAACGACGCCGGCGTGATCGAGCGCGAGACCCGCCTGTCCAGGACGCTGCCGCAGGCCGCACTGCTCTGGCAACCGCGGGATGCCGTCAGCGTGTACGCAAGTTTCAGCAAGGGACTGTCGCTGGGCAAGGAAGCCCCCTACTGGACCAGCAACGACGGCAGCCTGCTGGCGCCGCGCATCACCCGCCAGCTGGAAACCGGCGTCAAGTGGCGCTGGAACGACAGGCTCGACCTGGATGCCAGCCTGTTCCGCATCCGCCAGCCCTACCAGTACGCGCAGCCCGATGCGTCCGCCGCCGGCTTCACCTTCGTCGAGCGCGGCCGGGAAGTGCACGATGGCCTGGAACTCTCGGCCAACGGCCGCCTGACCGACGCGCTGGGCATCAATGCCAGCGTCGCGGCGATCCGCGCGCGGGCGGACGGCACCGGCACCGCGGCGTTCGACGGCCGGCAGGTGGTCAACGTGCCGCGGCTGCGCGCCAGCCTGCACCTCGACTATGCGCTGCCGGCCATGCCGCAGCTGGCGCTGCTGGCAGGCTGGCGCCACGCCGCCGCCAACCCGGCGACGCCGGACGGCGCGGTGGAGGTCCCGGCCTACGATGTGTTCGATGCCGGCCTGCGTTACACCGGGCAGCTGCGCGAGCGGGCATTCGTGGTGCAGCTGGGGATCGACAACCTGTCCAACCGCCGCTACTGGCGCGACACCGGCAGTTCGCTGGGCGACAACTACCTGTTCCCGGGCACGCCGCGGCTGGCGCGCCTGACGGTGCGCGTGGGCCTGTGATCACTTTCCACGAAACCGCCGCCGCGGTCCTCAGCGCCAGCGCCGTGTGGCTGACCACGCGGCGCAGCCCGTGGTGCTTTCCGGTCGGGCTGCTGTCGGTATCGGTCTACATCTGGGTCTATGCCGGCGCGCGGCTGTATTCCGAAGTGCTGCTGCAGTGCTTCTGGGTGGTGATGCTGGTGGCGGGGTGGTGGCGCTGGCTGCGCCATCTGGATGCCACGGGCCACGTGCGGGTGGCACCGCTGCAGCGCCGGGACGCCGGCCTGCACCTGCTCGCCGGTGTCGCCGGCGGACTGGCGCTGGGATTCGCGATGCACCGCTACACCAACGCCGCGCTGCCGTGGCTGGACGCAATGCTGACGGCCCTCAGCCTGGTGGGGCAGTTCTGGCAGAACCGCCGGCACGTGGCGGCATGGTGGATGTGGATCGCGGTGGACGTGGTCTACGTCGGCATGTTCGCCAGCAAGCACCTGTTCGTGACCGCCGTCCTTTACATCGGCTTCGTGGCGCTGGCCGCGAAGGGACTGCGGGACTGGACCCGCGCGGCGGCGACCGCGGCCGCGCCTGCCGCGGACTGAAGCCTAGCCGCCCGCCGCAGCGGCATCCCAGGGCGTGGCGGCCTCCAGCCACGCCCGCAGCTCGGCCACGGCGCAGGACGCCAATGTTGCCTGCGCCTCCGCGCGCCCGGGTGCCGGGGACGGGCATTGTCGGAGTTCGCCGCCGCCCATCGGACTGAACACCAGCCAGAGCTGGCCGTACGACCCCTCCAGCAGCGCTACCTGCCATGCCTGGCCACGGGCGTCCTCGAATGTGCGCATGTCGGGTCGGTCTCCGCGGGAATGCGCCGAGTCTAGCGGCATCGAAGGAGGCGGCAGGCAAGAAAAAACCCCGCCGAAGCGGGGCTTTTTGATTGGTGCCCAAAGGGGGACTCGAACCCCCACGACTTGCGTCGCTACCACCTCAAGGTAGTGCGTCTACCAATTCCGCCATCTGGGCAATGCGTTGTGTTGCGAGATTCTAGGCCCTGTCGGCGCCTGCGTCACTGCCCCTGCGCGGGGGCCGGTGCCGGCTGCTGGGCCGGCTGCGCCGCGGGCGCGGACTGCGCCGGCGCGGTGGGGATCTGCGCGGCAGGCACCTGCGGGACGGGCTTGGCCGGCGCCGGCTGCTGCGCCATCACGCCGAGGTCGGCCTTGGCCGGGCCCGTGCGGTTGGCCTGCTTGCTGGCGTACATGGCCAGGCCCATGCTGACGGTGAAGAACACCACGGCGAGCCACTTGGTGGTCTTGGTCAGGAAGTTCGAGGCGCCGCGCGCACCGAACACCGTCGACGACGCGCCGCCGCCGAAGCCGGAGCCGGCCTGGGCGCCGGAACCCTGCTGCAGCAGGACGAACACGACGATGGCCACGGCCACCAGCACGTACACGATATTGACGAGTTGCAGCAGCATCTTGCGCGTTCTCTAGGTGGTTCAGGCCGCCGCGCGGGCGATGGCCAGGAAGTCCGCGGCGGCCAGGGAGGCGCCGCCGATCAGCCCGCCGTCCACGTCGGCCTGCGAGAACAGGCTGGCGGCATTGTCGGGCTTCACGCTGCCGCCGTACAACAGGGGCAACGAATCGGCAATATTAGCATCCAGCGTGGCCACTTGGCTACGGATGAAGGCATGCACGGCCTGCGCCTGCTCCGGGCTGGCGGTGCGGCCGGTGCCGATCGCCCAGACCGGCTCGTAGGCCACCACGGCGGCGGCAAACGCGGCCACGCCGGCGCGCTCCAGCACCGGACGCAGCTGGCCGGCGATCACCGCCTCGGTGCGGCCCCCCTCGCGCTCCTCCAGGCGTTCGCCCACGCACAGCATCGGCACCAGCCCGGCCGCCTGCGCCGCGACGAACTTCTCCGCCACCAACGCGCTGCTCTCGGCGTGGTACTGGCGGCGCTCGGAATGGCCCACCAGCACGTAGCGCGCGCCGACGTCGGCCAGCATCGCCGCCGCCACCTCGCCGGTATAGGCGCCCTTGTCGTGCGCGCTCACGTCCTGCGCGCCCAGCCCGATCCCGGCCTCCGCGCACGCGCCCGCCAGGCCGTCCAGGTAGGGCGACGGCGGCAGCACCACCAGTTCCACCCCGGCCGGCTTGCCGGCGGCGATCTCCGCCACCAGCGCGGCGGCGAAGGTACGGCTGCCGTGCAGCTTCCAGTTCCCGGCGACGATCTTGCGACGCATGCGGCACCCCGTGCGCGAAAAAAGCCAGTTTACCAACTGCGCCCGGGGCCGCCGTATGATCCGCCGATGAAGCCGATGCCCCCTGCCCCGCGCGTCCTGCCCTACCGCAAGCCCACCGAGGGCCGCGACTACTGGCTGTTCGACGACGTGCTGCCCAACGCCGCGGACGTCCGCGAGCGCTGCCTCGACAAGCAGGACTGGGCGCTGGGGTTCCCGCACACCGGCGAAAGCTGGCCCGGCCGGCGCGCTATCCCCGCGCTGGAGCCAGACGAACTGGCGCAGGTCGAAGCCCGCGTGCGCGAGGCCACCGGGGCGAAGCGCCTGTGGGTGCAGGGCACGCCCGATGGCAAGACGCTGAACCACAACTGCGTGCAGGTGGTGGGCGCGCAGGAGGCCGGTGCGCGGCCGCACACCGACTCGCGCTCGCTGTGCCGCTACGCCGCCGTGCTGTACCTGACCCCCGATGCCCCGGAGGATTGCGGCACCAGCTTCTACCGCCAGCGCCTGCCGACCGGCCAGCTGGGCGGCAACACGGTGGCCAAGCCGCACGACAACCTGGTGGAGGCGCTGGGCACCCGCTTCGTGCCGCCGGGCTCGTTCGTGGAAGACGTGCGCGTGCCCAACCGCTTCAACCGGCTGCTGGTGTACAGCGCCGCCATGATCCACAGCGCCACCGCCTATTGCGGCAGCGTGCTGGCGGACGAGCGGATGGCAGCCGTGTTCTTCTGGATGGCCTGAGCCCGGCGCGACGTCCGACGCCGGATGAACGAAGGCCGCCTTGCGGCGGCCTTCTCCCTGCTTACTTCAGCTTGATCTCGCGCAGGCGCTCTTCCAGGTAGCCCTGGGCGGTGATCGGCTCCGGATAGCGGCTGGGGTTGTCCGGGGTGACGCAGGACGGCAGCACGTCGATCAGGAAGTCCGGGTTCGGGTGCAGGAAGAACGGCGTGGAGTAGCGCGGCTGGCGCGCCTTCTCGCCCGGCGGGTTCACCACGCGGTGGGTGGTGGACGGGTACACGTGGTTGGTCAGGCGCTGCAGCATGTCGCCGATGTTGACCACGATGGTGTCGGCATCGGCGGTGAACGGCACCCACTCGCCCTTGCGCGACAGCACTTCCAGGCCTTCCGCGCTGGCGCCCACCAGCAGGGTGATCAGGTTGATGTCCTCGTGCGCACCCGCACGCACGTTGGGGATGTCGTCGGTGGTGATCGGCGGGTAGTGGATCGGGCGCAGGATCGAATTGCCGTTGTCGGTCTTGTCCGCGAAGTAGTCCACCGGCAGGCCGATGTGCAGCGCCAGCGCCGACAGCACCTGCGAACCCAGCGCGTCCAGCGACTGGTACAGCCCGTAGCCCACCTCGCGGAACGCCGGCACTTCCGCCGGCCACAGGTTCTCCGGCATGTCGGCGGCGTACTTCGAGTCGCGCGGGATCTCGCGACCGATGTGCCAGAACTCCTTCAGGTCGGAGTACTTCGCGCCCTTGGCGGTCTCCACCCCGAACGGGGTGTAGCCGCGCGCGCCACCGCCGCCCGCCACGTGGTACTGGCGCTTGGTCTCCTCCGGCAGCGCGAAGAATGCCTGGAAGGTGGCATAGGCGCGGTCGATCTGCGCCTGCGGGATGCCGTGGTTGCGGATGCCGGCGAAGCCCCATTCGCGGTAGGCCGCGCCCAGTTCGTCCACGAACGCCTGACGGTCTTCCGGGCTGGCGGGATCGGTGAAGCGGCGGATGTCGAGGGTGGGGATGCGGGGCGAAGCGGTCGGGGTGGACATGGCGTTGGCGTCTTGGAAGTCGGCGGCAGTGTGCACCTGCCGCGCAAGGAAGATGTTGATCCGGATCAGGTGGCCGCGGCGCGCACGGCGTCGGCCAGGCTGGCCAGGGTGGCGTCGACCAGCGCGGCGTCATCGGCCTCCACGGTCACCCGCACCACCGGTTCCGTGCCCGACGGGCGCAGGAAGGCGCGACCGCGACCTTCGACGGCGCGCTGCGCCTCGGCCAGCGCGGCCTGCACGCTGGCCGCCTCGGCCGGCTTTTGCCCGGCGGCGAAGCGCACGTTGACCGTCTTCTGCGGCACCTTGCGCAGCCCCTCCAGGGCCTGCGCGAGGCCGATGCCGCGGCGCTGCAGCACCTCCAGCACCTGCAGCGCGCTCACGATGCCGTCGCCGGTGCTGGCGCGGTCCAGGCAGAGGATGTGCCCGCTCGCCTCGCCGCCCAGCACGCCGTCGTTCGCCAGCAACTGCTGGTGCACGTAGCGGTCGCCGACCTTGGCGCGGACGAACGCGATGCCGCGCGCGGCCAGCGCCTGCTCGAAGCCGTAGTTGGTCATCAGGGTGCCGACCACCGGACCGCGCAGGCGGCCGCTGTCCTGCCAGTCGCAGGCCAGCACGTACAGCAGGTCGTCGCCGTCGCAGACGCGGCCGTCGGCATCGACGAACAGCACGCGGTCGCCGTCGCCGTCGAAGGCAATGCCCAGCGCGGCGCCGGTGGCGCGCACGCGCGCGGCCAGCGCCTCGGGATGGGTGGAGCCCACGCCTTCGTTGATGTTGACGCCGTTCGGCTCCACGCCGATGGCGTCCACGCGGGCATCCAGCTCGCGCAGCACGAGCGGCGCCAGCTGGTAGGTAGCGCCGTTGGCGCAATCCACCACGATACGCATGCCGCCCAGGTGGAAGCCCTTCGGCACGGAATTCTTGCAGGCCTCGACGTAGCGGCCGATGGTGTCGCGGGTGCGCACCGCGCGGCCCAGCTTCTCCGACGGCACGGTGGAGAACGGCGCGTCCAGCGCGGCCTCGATGGCCAGCTCGGTGGCGTCGTCCAGCTTCTCGCCCTGCGCGGAGAAGAACTTGATGCCGTTGTCGTGGTGCGGGTTGTGCGAGGCGGAGATCACGATGCCGCCGTCGGCGCGCATCGAGTGGGTCAGGTGCGCCACCGCCGGAGTCGGCATCGGCCCCATCAGCTGCACGTCCACGCCGGCCGCGACCAGGCCCGCCTCCAGCGCAGCCTCGAACATGTAGTTGGACAGCCGGGTGTCCTTGCCGATCACCACCATCGGCTTGCGCCATTCCTGGCGGTCACGCGCGGCGGCCACCAGGGCATGCCCGTAGGCATTGCCGAGGCGCAGCACGAAATCGGCGGAAATCGGGCCTTCGCCGACCCGCCCCCGGATGCCGTCGGTGCCGAAATACCTGCGTGCGCTCACGCGGCGGCCGCCTCGCCCGCGGGTGCCGGACGGCGCATCAGCATCGCCAGCAGGTGGGCCAGGCGCTCGCGCATCTCGCGGCGGTCGACGATCTGGTCCACGGTGCCGTGCTGGAGCAGGAATTCGCTGCGCTGGAAGCCTTCCGGCAGCTTCTCGCGGACGGTCTGCTCGATCACGCGCTGGCCGGCGAAGCCGATCAGCGCGCCGGGCTCGGCCAGGTTGAGGTCGCCCAGCATGGCGAAGCTGGCGGACACGCCGCCCGTGGTCGGGTGCGTGAGCACCGAGATGTACGGCAGGCCGGCCGCGCGCAGGCGGCCCAGCGCGGCCGAGGTTTTGGCCATCTGCATCAGCGAAAACAGGCTTTCCTGCATGCGCGCGCCGCCGCTGGCGGTGAAGCACACGAACGGGCACCCCAGTTCCAGCGCGCGCTCGGCGGCCAGGGCGAAACGTTCGCCCACCACCGAGCCCATCGAGCCGCCCATGAAGGCGAAGTCGAACGAGGCCGCCACCAGCGGCTGCCCCAGCAGCGCACCTTCCAGCGCCACCAGCGCGTCGCGCTCGCCGGTCGACTTCTGCGCGGCCTTGATGCGCTCGGAATACTTCTTCTGGTCCTTGAACTTCAGGACGTCGGTCGGCCCCAGCTTCTGGCCGATCTCGCGGCCTTCGCCGCCGTCCAGCAGCGCCGCCAGCCGCACGCGGGCGCGGATCGGCATGTGAAAGGCGCACTTCGGGCAGACCTCGAGGTTCTCCTCGAGCTCCGGCCGGTACAGCACCGAGCTGCAGCGCTCGCACTTCTCCCACAGGCCCTCGGGCACGCTGCGCTTGCGCTCGCTGCCCGCCTCGGTGCGGATGCCGTCGCCCGGCATCAGTTTCTTAAGCCAGCTCATTCGTCTCGATCACCACGAGTTGCGTCGCGCGCACGATTGCCCGCTCCCACCCCGGCCGGGCCGGGGTGGCGCCAGTCTACTACTCAGGCCGGGACGGCCCCGTCCTCCAGCGCGTCGCGCAGGGGGCGCAGGAACCCGCCCGCACGCGCCGCGGCCTCGTCGGCGTCGCCGCTGCCGTCCAGGGCGGACACCAGCGCGCTGCCGACCACCACGCCATCGGCATGGGCGGCCATCGCCGCCGCACTGGCGGCGTCGCGGATGCCGAAGCCGGCGAACACCGGGATCTTCGCCATCGCGCGCACGTCGGCCAGATGCCGGGCCGCGTCGCCCACGTCGAGCTGGGACGCCCCGGTCACGCCGGCATAGGTCACGTAATACAGGTAGCCGTCGGCCTGCTCGCACAGGCGCTGCAGGCGGGCCTGCGGCGTCGTCGGCGAGGCCAGCGAAATCAGCGCCAGCCCGTGCTGGGCGAACGCCAGCCGGTACACCTCCGCCTCCTCGGGCGGCAGGTCCACCAGCAGCATCCCGTCCACGCCGGCGTCCGCCGCCTCGGCGGCGAATGCCGCCGCACCGCGGATCTCGACCGGATTCAGGTAGCCCATCAGCACGACGGGCGTCGTGGCGTCCTCCGCCCGGAACGCGCGCACGCAGTCCAGCACGTAGCCCATGCCCGCGCCACGGGCCAGCGCACGCTCGGAGCTGCGCTGGATCACCGGGCCGTCGGCCATCGGATCGGAGAACGGCACGCCCAGCTCGATCACGTCCGCACCGGCCCGTGCCAGCGCGTGCATGACCGGTACCGTGGCCGCCAGCGACGGATCGCCGGCGGTCACGAACGGGACCAGCCCCTTACGCCCGGCCGAACGCAGCGCGTCCAGCCGCTGTTGCAGACGCGTCATTCGTTGGCCGCAGCCGGCGCGTCCTTGAGGCGGCCGATCTTCACGCCGGCGGCCTTGTACTCCTCGGCCAGCTCGGAGTCGCCCACGTCGATGCCGCGCTCTTCGCCCATGCCGTCCAGGTGCTCGTTCAGCATGCGGCGGTACATGGTGCTCATGTAGTCCAGGAACGCGGTGCGCTCCTCGGCGGCGGCGATCGGCTTGACGTTGGCCAGGAACACGTGGGCGTTGAAGCGGGCACTGGCGAACAGGGCCGCCAGGCTGATGTTCTTCTCGCCGTACTTCTGCGACTGCTTGTTGGTCAGCTCGAGGTACTCGTTGACGCAATCGAAGAACTGCGGCGGGAACGGGGTGCCGCCGGCGACGTTCTGCTGTTCGGCCGTGGGCTGGGCCTGGGTTTCATCGGCCATGGCCGGACTCCTGGAAGGTTGGGTGAAGTGGAACCCGGCATTCTCGCCGAAACCGGGCCGCAGGCCAAATGGCCGCCTCCGGCGCGGTCCGGCGCGGTCCGGCGGGGTGCGGGGGGTGCGGGGGGTGCGGGGGTCAGAGGGACAGGCCTTCGCGGGCGGCGATGGTGTGCACGTCCTTGTCGCCGCGGCCGGACAGGTTGCACAGCACCAGCGCGTCCTTGGGCAGTTCGCGGGCCAGCTTGATCGCCTGCGCCACCGCGTGGCTGGACTCCAGCGCCGGCAGGATGCCCTCGGTACGGGTGAGGCGGTGGAACGCCGCCATCGCCTCGTCGTCGGTCACGCCCACGTACTCGGCGCGGCCGGTGTCCTTCAGGAAGGCGTGCTCGGGGCCGACGCCGGGGTAATCCAGGCCGGCGGAGATCGAATGGGTCTCGATGATCTGGCCGTCGTCGTCGCAGATCACGTAGGTGCGGTTGCCGTGCAGGACGCCCACCCGTCCCGCCGCCAGCGATGCGGCGTGGCGGCCGGTCTCGATGCCATCACCCGCCGCCTCGGCGCCGACGATGCGCACCGACGGGTCGTTCAGGAAGGCGTGGAACATGCCAATCGCATTACTGCCGCCGCCCACGCAGGCGGTGACGGCGTCCGGGAGGCGGCCATAGTCGGCCAGCATCTGCGCCCGCGCCTCGCGGCCGACCACCGCGTTGAAGTCGCGCACCATCCGCGGATACGGGTCCGGGCCGGCCACCGTGCCGATGATGTAGAACGTGTCGCGCACGTTGGTCACCCAGTCGCGCATCGCCTCGTTCAGGGCGTCCTTCAGCGTCGCCGAACCGGAGGTCACCGGCACCACCGTCGCGCCCAGCAGTTTCATCCGATAGACGTTGATCTTCTGGCGCTCGATATCGGTGGCGCCCATGTAGACCACGCACTCCAGGCCCAGCCGCGTGGCCACGGTGGCGCTGGCGACGCCGTGCTGGCCGGCGCCGGTCTCCGCGATGATGCGGGTCTTGCCCATCTTTGATGCCAGCAGCGCCTGGCCGATGGTGTTGTTGATCTTGTGCGCGCCGGTGTGGTTGAGGTCCTCGCGCTTGAGGAGGATCTGCGCACCGCCGACTTCGCGGCTCAGGCGCTCGGCGTGGTAGATCGGGCTGGGCCGGCCGACGTAATGCTTGAGGTCCTTCTCGAACGCGGCGATGAAGGCCGGATCGACGCGCGCGGCGTCGTAGGCCGCGGCCAGCTCCTGCAAGGGGCCGATCAGGGTCTCGGCGACGAAGCGTCCGCCGTGCCGGCCGAAGTGGCCGTTGGCGTCGGGAAACGCATGGAAATCGGGGGCCGCGACGGCGGCCTGGGGGCTGGGAACGTTCACGCGGAAGTCTCCGGAGTCGGAACGCGCGGGCCGCGGGGCCACGGCGCAGGTCGAAACGAGGGGGAGTGGCGCCCGGGGGCGCGCAGGCACGACGCGTTGCGCGGCGTTATCGGACCGCCGCCGCAGGCACGCGGCGCCAGCGCCGCAGGGAGCGGCCGAAGGGGGCGCGGGGGCGATTCGACGTCTTCATGGCGTGGCCATAGCCTACCCGATCCGGGCCGGGGAATCCCCCTCGAGGTCGGCCTCGCGCACGGCCTCCACGAACCGCCGCATGCGCGCGCCGTCCTTGATGCCGGGCGCCAGCTCGATGCCGCCGGCCACGTCCACGCCCCACGGGCGCACGGCACGGACCGCGTCGGCCACGTTGTCGGGGTCCAGCCCGCCGGCCAGCAGCCACGGCCGGTCCAGGTCGGCCGGGACCGCCGCGGCGTCGAGCCGCTGCCCGCTGCCACCCGGCTGCCCCGGCGCGTGGCCGTCCAGCACGAAGCCGGCGGCATGCGGCCAGCGCGCGCGCAGGGTCGCCCCGTCCACGACCGCCCCGCCCAGCCCCACCCCCTTGAAGTACGGCAGCCCGAAGCGACGGCAGAACGCATCGTCCTCGCTGCCGTGGAACTGCAGCAACGTCGGCTGTACCTGCGCGATGGCGGCGCGGACCTCGGTGGCGTCGTTGTCCATGAACAGCGCCACCAGGTCCACCATCGGCGCGAGCGCCGCGCGCAGGGCCGGGGCGATCGCCGGATCCACCCGACGGCGGCTGCGCGCCGCGAAGATCACCCCCACCGCGTCCACGCCCAGCTCGCCGGCCAGGCGCAGGTCGCCCGGCCGGGTCAGGCCGCAGAACTTGATGCGGGTGCGGAAGGGCACGCCGCGGGCCACGTCACTCATCGCCGCAGACCTCCTCCGGCAGGCCCCAGTGCCGCGGATATTTGGGGCCGAGGAACAGCAGGCCCGCCGACGGCGCGGTGGGGCCGGCAACGGTGCGGTCGCGCCCTTCCAGCAACTCGGCGATCCACGCCACCGGGCGCTCGCCCCGCCCCACCATCAGCAGCGAGCCGACGATGTTGCGCACCATGTGGTGGAGGAAGGCGTTGGCCTGCACCTCCACCACCACCTCGTCGCCGACGCGGGTGACGGCAATGTCCTGCAGGTTGCGGCGGGCGTGGGTGGCCTGGCACTGCGCGCTGCGGAAGGCGGAGAAGTCACGCTCGCCGGGCAGCGCCTGCGCGGCGGCGTGCATGGCCTCGGCGTCCAGCGGCATGCGCTCCCAGCCCAGGTATTGGCGCTCCAACCCCGGTCGCGCGCTGCGGTTGAGGATGCGGTAGCGGTAGCGGCGCGCCCGTGCCGAGAAGCGCGCGTTGAAGTCGTCGGCCACCGGCACGCACCAGCGCACCGCCAGGGTCGGCGGCAGGTTGGCGGTGGTGCCGAGGATCCAGCCGCGCGCGTCGCGCGTGGCCTCGGTGTCGAAATGCACCACCTGGCAGCGCGCGTGCACGCCGGCATCGGTGCGGCCGGAGCAGACGGTGTCGATGGGCGCGGCGGCCACCTTCGACAGCGCGATCTCCAGCGCGGTCTGCAGGCTGCCGTCGTCGGCCAGCGACCCGGCCGCGCTCAGGCGCTGCCAGCCGGAGAACCCGCCGCCGTCGTATTCCAGTCCCAGCGCCAGCCGCATCGCGTGCCCGGGCGCCCTCAGCCCACCAGCTTGCTGAGCATGCGCGCGGCTTCGTCGCTGACCGCCTGGTCATCGTCGTCCAGCAGTTCCAGCAACAGCTGCTGCGCGGAGTTCTCGTCGCCGACGTCGAGGAAGGCGCGCGCCAGCTTGAACCGCTGCTCCGCGCTGGCCTGCACCGGGACATCGGCCGGCGCCGGCAGGTCATCGAGTGCGACCACCGGCGCTGCGGGGGGCGCCGCCTCGGCGACGACGGCGGCCGGCGCGGAGTCGGCGACCGGCGCTTCGGGGCGATGCCAGGCCGGCGCCGCCGCGTGATCGTCCGCTGCCAGCGGTTCCGCGCCCGTTGCCGCGACCGGCGCCTCTTCGACCGACGCCGCCGGCAGCGCGGAATCGGTGTCCACGACTACCGGGGCCGGCGCCGTAGCGTCGACCTCGCGATGCGCGTCGGCGTCGACGGCGTCCGCCTCGTGCACGTCTTGTGCGCTGTTCGCCGCGCCCATCGCCGGCGCGGCCATGCTGGCGGCCAGCGCCTCGCTGTCGAACACGCTGCGGCGCACCGGCGGGGCCGGACGCCGACGCCCGGCCAGCAGCCAGGCGCCCAGCGCCAGCACCACCACGCCCAGGCCGCCCCAGATCCA
>DASWXO010000021.1:0-5134 GCA_036405455.1 Thermomonas sp.
GGCGAGCGCTTCATGGAGCGCTACGCGCCGAACGCCAAGGACCTGGCCTCGCGCGACGTGGTGTCGCGCTCGATGACCATCGAGATCCGCGAAGGCCGCGGCGTGGGCGAGCACAAGGACCACATCTTCCTCGACCTGACCCACCTCGACCCGAAGGACATCCACGAGAAGCTGCCCGGCATCGCCGAGAGCGCGCGGATCTTCGCCGGCGTGGACGTGGAGAAGCAGCCGATCCCGGTGATCCCGACCGTGCACTACAACATGGGCGGCATCCCCACCAACTACCACGGCGAAGTGGTGCAGCTGAAGAACGGCGACCCCGACGCGGTGGTGCCGGGCCTGTACGCCATCGGCGAGGCCGCCTGCGTGTCGGTGCACGGTGCCAACCGCCTCGGCTCCAACTCGCTGCTGGACCTGGTGGTGTTCGGTCGTGCGGTGGCCAACCGCTGCGCCGAGACCATCAAGCCGGGCGCGCCGCACAAGCCGCTCGCCAGCGACGCCTGCGACAAGGCGCTGGCCAACCTGGACAAGCTGCGCAACGCGCACGGCGACACTCCGACCGCGCAGATCCGCATGAACATGCAGCGTGCCATGCAGCGCGACGCCGCGGTGTTCCGCACCGGCGAGACCCTGGCCGAGGGCGTCAAGTCGATCCGCCAGATCCACGACAGCTTCGCCGACGTGAAGGTGGCCGACCGTTCGCTGGTGTGGAATTCGGACCTGATCGAGACGCTGGAGCTGCAGAACCTGCTGGGCCAGGCGCTCACCACGATCGTTTCCGCCGAGAACCGCAAGGAGTCGCGCGGCGCGCACGCCCGCGAGGACTTCCCGGAGCGCGACGACGACAACTGGCACAAGCACACCATCTGCTGGGCCGACGAGGCGGGCAACACCCGCATCGACTACCGCCCGGTGCACATGTACACGCTCAGCGGCGACGTGGATGTCGTGCCGCCGAAGAAGCGCGTCTACTGATCCGGGAGACTGAGCAATGGCCGAATTCACCCTCCCGAAGAACTCCAAGATCCAGAAGGGCAAGCACTTCCCGGCGAAGGGTGCCAAGCAGCCGCGCACCTTCAAGGTCTACCGCTGGAGCCCCGACGACGGCATGAACCCGCGCGTGGACACCTACGAGGTGGACATGGCGCAGTGCGGGCCGATGGTCCTCGACGCCCTCATCAAGATCAAGAACGAGATCGACCCGACCCTGACCTTCAGGCGCTCCTGCCGCGAGGGCATCTGCGGCTCCTGCGCGATGAACATCGACGGGACCAACACCCTGGCCTGCACCAAGGCCGTCGGGGACTGCGGCGGCGGCAAGGGCGAGGTGCCGATCTACCCGCTGCCGCACATGCCGGTGGTGAAGGACCTGGTGCCGGATCTGACCCACTTCTACGCCCAGTACGCCAGCGTCCGTCCGTGGCTGCGCACGCAGACCCCGGCCCCGTCGGACCGCGAGCGCCTGCAGAGCAAGGAAGACCGCGCCAAGCTGGACGGCCTGTACGAGTGCATCCTGTGCGCCTGCTGCAGCACGTCCTGCCCCAGCTACTGGTGGAACGGCGAGCGCTACCTGGGCCCGGCGATCCTGCTGCAGGCCTACCGCTGGATCGTGGACAGCCGCGACGAGGATACCGGGGCGCGCCTGGACGACCTCGAGGATCCGTTCAAGCTCTACCGCTGCCACACCATCATGAACTGCGCGCGGACCTGCCCGAAGGGCCTGAATCCGGCCAAGGCGATCGCCGAGATCAAGAAGCTGATGCTGGCCCGCAAGGCCTGATCGACCCGCGCCGGAGCACCATCGCCAGGCCGTCGCCCTCCGGGGCGGCGGCCTTCGCGTTTCCGGGCCTTACTTGACCCGCCGCTTTTCCAGCTTGCGCGCCAGCGTGCGGCGATGCATGCCGAGCTGTCGTGCCGCCTCGGAGATGTTGAAGTCCGCCGCGGCCAGCGCCTCGTGGATGTGTTCCCACTCCAGCGTCTTGATCGACGTCTGGCGGCCCACCAGTTCCACCTCGGCATCGCCACCGCTGCCAGCGCGGGCGAACGCGGCTTCGATATCGTCGGTGTTGGACGGTTTGGCGAGGTAGTGGCAGGCGCCCAGCTTGATGGCTTCCACCGCGGTGGCGATGCTGGCGTAGCCGGTGAGCACCACGATCAGGAGGTCGGGGTCGTGCGTGTGCAGGGCCTTCACGCAGGCCAGCCCTGACGCACCGCCGGCCAGCTTCAGGTCCACCACCGCGTGGGTCGCGGACTCGCCGGCGTCCAGCGCGGCCTGCAGGGCTTCCAGCCCGGGCAGCACGTGCACCGCGTACCCGCGGCGCTCGAACGAACGCGCCAGCGTCCGCGCGAACGCGGCGTCGTCCTCGATCAGCAGCAGGCGGCGGGCGTTGCCCATCATGGCGGGTCTGAAGGAGCCTCGGGGTCGTAGGGGGCCAGCGCCTGCAGCGGGATCCGCACGGTGACCGCCGCGCCGCCTTCCGGCCGGTTGCGTGCCGCAATGGTACCGCCCAGCGTGCGCGCCACGTTAACGGAAAGAAACAGCCCAAGCCCGCGGCCGGGCGCGCCCTTGCTGGACCGGTACGGGGTGCCCAGCCGTTCCAGCATGCCCGGGTCGAAGCCGGGACCACCGTCCTCCACCGCCAGCACCAGCTGGTCGGCTTCGACGCGCGCGTCCAGCGCCACCTCGCCGGGCGAGGCTTCCTGGGCGTTGTCGAGGATGTTGAACAGCATTTGCCGCAGGCCGACGTCGGCCACGATGGCCATGTCATCGTCGATCCGGTTCACGAAGCGAAGCCCCGGCATCGCCCGGCTGCGCTGCCACTCCGCGGCCATGCCGTCGACCAGGGCGCGCGCGGTGGTGACGTGCGGCGCCTCGCCGCGCACCTCGCCGGCCGATTGCAGAATGCCGCCGACGATCGCCTTGCAGCGCAGCACCTGCGCCTGCATCTCGGCCACGTCCTGCAGCAGCTCCGGGTCGGAGGTGAAATGCGGCAGGTGCTGCCAGTCGCCCAGGATCACCGCCAGCGTGGACAGCGGTGTGCCCAGCTCGTGGGCGGCGCCGGAGGCCAGCAGGCCCATCCGCACGATGTGTTCCTCCTCGGCGGCGCGCTGGCGCAGCGCGGCCAGACGCTCGTCGCGTTCGCGGAGGATCGCGCCGATGCGGCCGATGAAGACCACCAGCAGCACGGCCACCAGCACGAAGCACAGCAGCAGGCCCTGCACGTAGGGATCCGAAAGACCGGCGGCGGGGTCCGCCGGCAGCGTCACCGGGCCGTGCCACAGCGCCAACCCGCCCACGCACAGCGTGGTCACCGCCACCACCAGCCAGCGCGAGCGCGGGCGCAGCAGCACCGCCGCCAGCACCGCCTGCAGCAGGTACAGGAACACGAACGGATTGACGATGCCGCCGCTCAGCCAGAGTTGGGCGGTGAGGGCGGCCACGTCCACCAGCAGGGCGAGCAGCAGGTCGTGGTCGGCGATGCGCGGATGGCGCCGCCAGTACGCGGGCCCGAACAGGTTGAACAGGCACAGCGCGGCGACCACCAGCAGCATCGCCCGCAGCGGCAGTTCGATGCCGAAACCGAAGTGGACCGTCGTGATCGCCAGCAGTTGCCCGACCACCGCGATCCAGCGCAGCAGCACCAGCTGCTGCATGTTCTTGCCGCGGGCGGTGCGCTGCCAGCCGAAGCCGGCGTCGAAGACGCCGTCAGGCATGCCGGTCGGGGGGCGGGGGGAAGTCGGCATCGGGCCCATGGTGCCGCATCCGGCGGTCCTCCGACAGCAATCGCCAGCCCGCCCACAGGGTCAGCGCGGCCAGCCCGAACCAAGTCAGCGCGTACTGCAGGTGCTGGTTGCGGAACCGCACCACGGTCAGCCCGGCGCGCGGCCAGCCGGTCGCGCCATTGGCCGCGGCATCCACGAAATACGGCGCCGCGCCGGACAGCCCGCGGGCGTGGGCGATGGCGGTGACATCGCGCGAGTACCAGCGGTTCTGCGCGGGTTGGTTGCGGCGCAGGAAGCCGCCGCCGGGTTCGCTGATCCGCAGCAGCCCCGTCACCGTGACCGGGCCGGCCGGCGGCGGTGCTGGGCGTGCGCCGTCGGGCACGAAGCCGCGGTTCACCAGCACGGGACCATCGGCGGTCAGCAGCGGCTCCAGCACCCAGTCGCCGGCGCCCAGTTCGGTCAGCGCCTGCACCCGCGTCGCGCGCCCGGCCAGGTAGCGCCCGCGGAGCACGACGTGGCGGTACTCGTCGCGCGCCGCGCTCACGCCGGGCCAACTGGCGGGCGGCGGTGGCGGCTGCGCGGGGGCGTGGATGCGGCTGTCCACCCGCGCGACCAGCGCTCGCTTCCAGTGCAGCCGCTGGACCTGCCAGACGCCGAGCGCGACGAACCCCGCCGCCGCCAACGCCAGCGCCGCCAGCAACACGCCCCGCACTGCGCCGCGCCGGTCCATGAGCCGTGGCTCAGTCCATCATCCGCGCGTCGTGCGGCGTCATCGGCATCATGTTCGCGTTCATGTGGTGCATCACCCACAAGGTGCCGGCCAGCAGGATGACCACCAGGATCACCGTGAACAGGATCGACAGCAGGTTCCAGCCGCCCTCGGAGCGGGCGTCGAGGTGCAGGAAATACACCATGTGCACCAGGATCTGGGCCACCGCGAACCCCACCAGCACGATGCCGGTCACGGTGGCGCTGGGCAGCACCTTCGCCATCACCAGCCAGAACGGGATGGCGGTCAGGACCACCGACAGCACGAACCCGACCAGGTAGCCGCGCAGGCTGAAGTGGACCTGCGCGCCATGCTCGTGGTTGTGGTGCTGGCCGGCGGAATGTGCGTCGGTGGAAGCAGGAGGCTGGTGCATCACAGCGTGCCCATGAGGTAGACGAAGGTGAACACCCCGATCCAGACCAGGTCGAGGAAGTGCCAGAACATCGACAGGCAGAACAGGCGGCGCCGGTTGGCGGCGGTCAGCCCGAAGCGCCGCACCTGCACCAGCAGCGTGGCCAGCCACAGGATGCCGAAGCTGACATGCAGGCCGTGGGTGCCCACCAGTGCGAAGAACGATGTCAGGAAGGCGCTGCGCTGCGGGCCGGCGCCCTCGTGCAGCAGGTGCACGAACTCGTAGATCTC
>DASWXO010000022.1:0-14430 GCA_036405455.1 Thermomonas sp.
GAAGGCGGCCTTGCGCGGCGAGTCGATGTCGCCGTTGGCGACGACCGGGATGGCCAGCATCGCCTTGACCGCGGCGATGGTGTCGTACTCGGCGGTGCCGGTGTACTGCTGGTCGCGGGTGCGGCCATGGATGGCCAGCGCGGCAATGCCGGCCGCTTCGGCGATGCGGGCGATCTCCGGCGCGTTTTTATGGTCGGCATCCCAGCCGGTGCGGATCTTCAGCGTCACCGGCACGTCCACCGCCTGCACCACCGCCTCGACGATGCGCGCCACCAGCGCCGGTTCGCGCATCAGCGCGCTGCCCGCCCAGGCGTTGCACACCTTTTTGGCCGGGCAGCCCATGTTGATGTCGATGATCTGCGCGCCGTGGTCGACGTTGAAGCGCGCGGCCTCGGCCATCACCTCGGGCACCGTGCCGGCGATCTGCACGCTGACCGGGTCGGGCTCGCCGACATGGTCCATGCGGTGCAGCGACTTGGCGGTATGCCAGAAGCGCGGGTCGGAGGTGGTCATCTCCGATACCGCCAGCCCGGCGCCCAGCCGCTTGCACAGCAGCCGGAACGGCTTGTCCGTCACGCCCGCCATGGGCGCGAGGATCACCTTCGGTTCGATGGCGTAAGGGCCGATGCGCATGCGCGCATTGTAAGGCGCAGGTTCCGGTGGGCAGGCCTGCCCGGTGACGGCCGCCGCCCGTTGCGTGCTAGCGCGTGGCGGTGCCATTGGCCAACGCGGCGCCCGGCGCGATGGCCGCCGCGATGCCGGGGGCCCGCAGCGTCGGTTGCCAGGCCACTACCGTCGCGTCCGCGACCCCGTGTGCGTGGAAGGGATCCTCCCGCAGCCAGCCTTCGAGGGTCGCGCGATCCGGCGCTTGTGCCAGGATCGCGCCGCCCTGCCGCGGCTCCTGCGGGCCCGACAGCAGGAAGTGGCCGGCGCGGTAGTGCTGGGCCAGGAAGCTGCGGTGGTCCTCGAGGTGGCGTTCCACCACGTCCAGGGGCTGCCGGTAGGTGAGCAGGATGATGTAGAGCATGGAGGCGGGTCTCGGTCAGGGAGTGAGCAGGAGCGAGCCGGCGCTGCGGCCGGTCTCGAGGTGGCGGTGGGCCTCGGCGGCGTCGGCCAGCGGCAGCCGACCGGCGATGGTCGCCCGCAGGCCCCCCGCCAGCTGGTGCAGCACCGCGCTGCATCCGTCGCGGTAGCGTGCCGGATCGGCCATGAAGCGGAACACACCGGGGCGCGAGACGGCGATCGAGCGGGAGGCGTGCAGGCGGTCGAGGTCGATCGTCGCGACTTCGCCCGCGACCTGCCCGATCGAGGCGACCATGCCGAACGGCGCCGCGGCATCGAGCGAGCGCGGGAAGGTGTCGCCCCCGATGCCGTCCACCACGAAGTCCGCGCCGCGCCCGTCGGTGAACGCGCGGGTGGCGGCGACGAAGTCCTCGCGGGTATGCACGACGGTGCATTCGGTTCCGTGCGCCCGGGCCAGGGCGGCTTTCTCGTCGGAGCCCACCGTGCCGATCACCCGCGCGCCCAGCGCCCGCGCCCATTGCGACAGCAGCAGGCCGAGGCCACCGGCGGCGGCGTGGACCAGCACGGTGTCGCCCGGCCGCAGGGGGCGCACGTAGGCGAACAGCATGTGCGCGGTGAGGCCGCGCAGCAGGACGGCGGCGGCGGTGTCGTGGTCGATCGCGTCGGGAAGCGGCAGCAGCCGATCCACGGCGATGTTGCGGACATCGGCGTAGGCACCCACCGGCAGGCCGGCATAGGCGGCGCGGCGCCCCCGCCAGGCCGGATCGACGCCTTCGCCCACGGCCTCCACCGTGCCCGAGGCTTCGACGCCCAAGGGGCCGGGCAGCGACAGCAGGGCATAGACCCCGGTCCGGAAATAGACATCGACGTAATTCACGCCGATCGCGTGCTGGCGCAGGCGCACCTCGCCCGGGCCGGGGGGCGGCAGGTCGGTCCGGTCGAGGGCGAGTTGCCCCGCGTCTCCGTAAGCGTTCACGAGGATGCGTTGCTGGGACGTGGACATGGGCGGTCATCCGGAGAGGCAGCCGGCAGCTTAGTCGTGCGAATATCGATTGGAATTCCAAAAAAAAGCCAGTCAGCCGTGCAAAAACGAACAAGTCAGTCGCCGGAAGCGCCTCCTGCCGTCGTTCCCGTGCCCCAGCCGGATTGGAACGACGTGCGCTATTTCCTCGAGGTGGCCCGCTTGGGCAGCCTGAGTGCGGCCGCCCGCGCGCTGGAGGTGGAGCACAGCACGGTCTCGCGTCGGATCGCCGCCCTTGAGCGGCAGCTGGGCTTGCGCCTGTTCGAGCGCCTGCCGCAGGCGTGGCGGCCCACCGTCGAGGCCGAAGCGCTGCTTCCACACGCGCGGCGGCTGGAGGAGGAAGCCTTGGCGCTGACCCACGCCGCCCGGGAGCGCGATGCACTGGCCGGCGTGGTCCGCGTGTCCGCGCCGCCGGCGCTCGCGGCCGCGTTCCTGGTGCCGCGGCTGGCCGCCCCGTTGGCGCAATGGCCCGCGCTGGAGCTGCAATTGCTGGGCGAGTCCCGGGAATCCGATCTGGCGCGGCGCGAGGCTGACGTCGCCCTGCGCCTGCGGCGGCCCGACGATCCTCGCCTGGCCGGCCGTCCGCTGGCGGAGCTGGGCTACGGCCTGTACGCCCACCCCCGCTGGCGCGACGTGGCCGAGGGTGCCTGGCGGTTCCTGCGGCATGGCGACCCCCGGGCCAGCGGGGAAACGGCGCGCTGGCTGGATGCCTATGCGGGCGAGCGTCCCTGTGCGTTCAGCAGCAACGACCTCCTGGCCCTGCGCGAAGCCGCCGCGAACGGTCTCGGCATCGCGCTGTTGCCGCACGTCCTGGGGCGGCTGGAGCCGCGGTTGGTTGCAATCGATGCCTGCAGCATCCGCCGGCCGCTCTGGCTGGTGGTCCATCCCGAGGTCCGTCGCAGTCCGCGGGTGGCACGCGTCGGGGGGCTGATCGCGGACATCGTCTCCGGCGCGGGGGAGCTGCTGGGCTGAGCAGGGGCCCTCAGGCCGCCGCTTCCAGCGCCGCGATCACCTCGCGCCCGTAGCGTTCCAGCTTGGCGGCGCCGACGCCGCCGATGCCGGCCAGCGCGTCGAGGTCGCGCGGCTGGGCCAGGGCGATCGCGCGCAGGGTGGCATCGTGGAAGATCACGTAGGCGGGCAGGTTCTGCGCGCGCGCGGCGTCGGCGCGCCAGGCGCGCAGGGCGGTGAAGCGGGCGGCGGCGTCTTCGGGCAGGTCGATGCCGGGGGCCGCGCCGCGCGTCTCGCCGTCGCCGCGTGTGCGGCGGCGTTCGGGCTTCGGGGCGTCCAGGCGCAGGTGCAACTGGCGCTCGCCGCGCAGCAGGGGCGTGGCGGCCGCGGTCAGCCGCAGCGCGCCATGGCTGTCGAGGTCGGTTTCCAGCAGGCCGGCGGCGACCAGCTGGCGGAACACGCCGCGCCACTGGCGGGCGTCGAGGTCGCGGCCGATGCCGTAGGTGCTCAGGGCATCGTGGCCGAACTGGCGGATCCTGGCGGTGTCCGCGCCGCGCAGCACGTCCACCACGTGGGCGGCGCCGAAGCGTTGGCCCGTGCGGTACACGCAAGAGAGCGCCTTGCGCGCGGCTTCGGTGGCGTCCCAGGTGCGCGGCGGCGACAGGCAGTTGTCGCAGTTGCCGCAGGCGCCGGCATGGGCTTCGCCGAAGTAGGCCAGCAGGGTCTGCCGGCGGCAGCCGGTGGACTCGACGTAGCCGATCAGCGCGTCCAGCTTGCCGTGCTCCAGCCGCTTGCGTTCATCGCTGGCCTCGCCCTCCTCGATCATCCGCCGCAGCAGCATCGCGTCGCCCATGCCGTAGGCCAGCCACGCCTCGGCCGGGTCACCGTCGCGGCCGGCGCGGCCGGTTTCCTGGTAGTAGCCCTCGAGCGACTTCGGCAGGTCGAGGTGGGCGACGAAGCGCACGTCGGGCTTGTCGATGCCCATGCCGAACGCGATCGTGGCCACCATCACCACGCCGTCCTCGCGCAGGAAGCGGCGCTGGCGCTCGGCGCGCGTGGCCGCATCCAGGCCGGCGTGGTAGGCCAGCGCGGGATAGCCGCGGGCGGCCAACAGGTCGGCGGTGGCGTCCACCTTGCGCCGCGACAGGCAGTACACGATCCCGCTCTCGCCGCGGTGGCCGTCGAGGAAGTCGAATAGCTGCCGGCGGCCGTCGTCGCGGGCCACCGCGCTGTAGCGGATGTTGGGGCGGTCGAACGAGCTGACGAACTGCTCGGCGTCCTCCAGTGCCAGCCGCTCCACGATCTCGCGCCGGGTGGGCGCGTCCGCGGTCGCAGTCAGCGCGATCCGCGGCACGTCCGGCCAGCGTTCGTGCAGCAGGGTGAGCTGGCGGTATTCGGGGCGGAAGTCGTGGCCCCACTGCGAGACGCAGTGCGCCTCGTCGATGGCGAACAGGGCGATGGCCGCGCGGTCCAGCAGGGCGAGGAAGCGTGGCGTCAGGAGGCGTTCCGGCGCGACGTAGAGCAGGTCCAGCTCGCCTGCGGCGAACTGGCGTTCGACCCGGGCGGCTTCGGTGCCGTCGAGGCTGGAGTTGAGGAAAGCGGCGCGCACGCCCAGCTGGCGCAGCGCGTCCACCTGGTCCTGCATCAGCGCGATGAGCGGCGATACGACGACGCCGCAACCGGGGCGCAGCAGCGCCGGCAGCTGGTAGCAGAGGGACTTGCCGCCACCGGTGGGCATCAACACCAGCGCGTCGCCGCCGTCGACCACGCGCGCCACGATCTCCTGCTGGCGGCCGCGGAAGGCGTCGTGGCCGAAGACGCGGCGGAGGGTGTCGAGGGCGGCGTGGGACATCCGCCATAGGGTAGCAAGTGCGACGGCGCCAGCGTCCGGCATCGCCGCGGAAGCGTGTCAGGCTCGTGGCCTTCCGGCGGGCGCGCTGCCGCGCCGGAGGCCGCGGGGCCGGCTTACTGCAGCAGCGAGCGCAGCATCCAGGCGTACTTCTCGTGGGTCTGCAGGCGCTGAGTCAACAGGTCGGCGGTGGGGTCATCGCCGCCGGCGTCGGCCACCTTCAGGACCTTGCGGGCCGTGCGGCAGACCGCCTCGTTGCCGTCCACCAGCTGCTGCACCATGTCGTGCCACGCGGGGCCGCCGGCCATGCCGGGTTCCTCGCGGATCGAGGACAGGCGCACGAATTCGGCGTAGCTGCCCGGTGCGTTGAACCCCAGCGCGCGGATGCGCTCGGCGATGTCGTCCAGCGCGGTCCACTGCTCTGTGTACTGCGCCTCGAACATCGTGTGCAGGGTGTTGAACATCGGTCCTGTGATGTTCCAGTGGAAGTTGTGTGTCTTCAGGTACAGCGTGTAGCTGTCGGCGAGGAAGTGCGACAGCCCGTCGGCGATCTTGCCGCGGTCGCCGGCCGAGATGCCGATGTCGATGCCGGGCGCACTGGCGGCCACGGCCTTGGGCTTCGTCTTCGCCTTCGCGGGCTTGGCGGCGGTTTTGCTCTTGGACATCGCGGACTCCTTGTGCACGTGGAAGGGGACTTGCGGCGACAATACGCGGATTCTGCGCCTGTCTGTCACCGGAACGCCTGTACTGAACCATGGGGTCCACCGCCTCCCATCGCAACCCAAGCGAGTCTGCCGCCGACCTGCGGCAGGCCACGCGTGCCGTGGACGGCGCGTTGACCCGGGACCGCGGTCGCCTGCTCGGGCTGCTGGCCAAGTGGAAGGGCCGTCCCGGCGACGCCGCGGCGCGCGAGGCGTTCCTAGCGCGCCTGCAAGCATCGGTGGCCGAGCGTGAACGTCGCGTCGCGGCGCTGCCGGCCGCGCGCGTGGACGAGACGCTGCCGATCGCCGCGCACGCCGACGAGATCGTCGGCCTGATCCGCGCCCACCAGGTGGTGGTGATCGCCGGCGAGACCGGCAGCGGCAAGACCACCCAGTTGCCCAAGCTGTGCCTGCTGGCCGGGCGCGGCGCGGCGGGCGTGGTGGGCTGCACGCAGCCGCGCCGCATCGCCGCGCGGTCGGTGGCGCGGCGCGTGGCCGAGGAGCTGCAGGTGCCGTTGGGCGGCACGGTCGGCTTCCAGGTCCGCTTCAACGACGCGGTCAGCGAGCAGACCGCGGTGAAGTTCATGACCGACGGCATCCTGCTGGCGGAGATCCAGACCGACCGCTGGCTGTCGAAGTACGACACCCTGATCATCGACGAGGCGCACGAGCGCAGCCTCAACATCGACTTCCTGCTGGGCTACCTCAAGCAGCTGCTGCCGCGGCGGCCCGACCTGAAGCTGGTGGTGACCTCGGCCACCATCGACACCGCGCGCTTCGCGGCCCACTTCGGCGGCGCGCCGGTGGTGAGCGTGGAGGGGCGCGGCTATCCGGTGGAGGTGCGCTACCGGCCGCTCGAAGGGGGCGGCGAAACGGGGTCAGAGTCACTTTCCGCTCCCGCGCAATCGCCCGGCAGGAACGCGCCGACGAAAAGTGACTCTGACCCCGTTTCACTCGTCGACGGCATCGTCGCCGCCTGCGACGAGATCATGCGCGACAAGGGCATCGGCGACACCCTCGTCTTCCTGCCGGGCGAGCGTGAGATCCGCGAGGTCCACCAGGCGCTGGAACGCCGCAAGTACCGCCACACCGAGGTGCTGCCGCTGTACGCGCGGCTGTCCGCGAAGGACCAGGACCGCGTGTTCCATCCGGGTTCGCAGCGCCGCATCGTGCTGGCCACCAACGTCGCGGAAACCTCGCTGACGGTGCCGCGCATCCACTACGTCGTCGATCCCGGCGTGGCCCGGGTCAAGCGTTACAGCCCGCGGCAGAAGCTGGACCGGCTGCACATCGAGGCGGTGTCGCAGGCCAGCGCCAACCAGCGCGCCGGCCGCTGCGGCCGCATCGCGCCGGGCACCTGCTTCCGCCTGTATTCGGAAGCCGACTTCGCTTCGCGCCCCGAGTTCACCGACCCCGAGATCCGCCGCGCCGCGCTGGCCGGTGTGATCCTGCGGATGCTGGCGCTGGGACTGGGCAATATCGAGGATTTCCCGTTCCTGGAGCCGCCCGATCCGCGCGCGATCGCCGACGGCTGGCAGCAGCTCAATGAGCTGGGCGCGGTGGATGCCAACCGCAAGCTCACCGCCATCGGCAGGACGATGGCGAAGCTGCCGGTGGACGTGAAGCTGGCGCGCATGCTGGTGGCCGCCCACGCCCACGGCGTGCTGCGCGACATGCTGGTGATCGCCAGCTTCCTCGGCATCCAGGACCCGCGCGAGCGTCCGGCCGACGCGCGTGCCGCGGCCGATGCCGCGCACGCGCAGTTCGCCGACGCGAAATCCGAATTCGTCGGCATCCTCAAGCTGTGGGCGGGCTACCGCAGCGCGCACGAGGAGCTGACCCAGTCGCAGCTGCGCAAATGGGCCGACAAGCACTTTCTCGGCTTCCTGCGCCTGCGCGAGTGGTGGGAGCTGCACCGGCAGCTGAAGCTGCAGTGCGAGGAGCTGTGGCCGGAAAGGGGGTCAGGTTCACTTTCCGCGGAAAGCGAACCCGACCCCCTTTCCTACGCGGCGCTCCACCGCGCGCTGATCGCCGGCCTGCCCACGCAGCTGGGCCATCGCGGTGACAAGGGCCTGTACGACGGCCCGCGCGGCCGCAAGTTCCAGCTGTTCCCGGGTTCCAAACTGGCGAGCAAGCCGCCGCCGTGGCTGCTGTCGGCCACGCTGCTGGACACCGAGAAGGTCTGGGCGATCACCAACGCCGCCATCGAGCCGGATTGGGCGATCGCCGAGCTGCCGCACCTGCTGGCGCGTCGCCACCACGACCCGCACTGGTCGCGCGCGCAGGGACGCGTGCTCGGCAGCGAGCAGATCAGCCTGTTCGGGCTGGTGCTCGCGCCGAAGAAGCCGGTGCACTATGGCGCGCTGTTCCCCGAAGAGAGCCGGGTGATCTTCGTGCGCGAGGCGCTGCTG
Organism: Thermomonas sp.; assembly: GCA_036405455.1. GTDB lineage: Bacteria > Pseudomonadota > Gammaproteobacteria > Xanthomonadales > Xanthomonadaceae > Thermomonas. The sequence goes on from DASWXO010000022.1 coordinate 7,954, forward strand.
ACCGGGGAGATCAACACCCGCAGCGCCTTCCTCGCCCGCAACCTGCGCACCCTGGAGCTGGCGCAGCAGGAGGAGGCCAAGCAACGCCGCGTCGGGCTGGTGGTGGACGAGGACTGGCAGGCGCGCTGGTACCTGGATCGGCTGCCGCCGCACGTGCACAACGCGCAAGCGCTGGATGCGTGGTTCGGCAAATTGTCGAAGGACGAGAAGGCCGCGCTGGAGTGGTCGCGTGACGACCTGCTGGTGGCCGACCAGACCGACGCGGCGCGCTTCCCGGCGTACATCGCGCTGGGCGACACGCGGTTGGCGGTGCAGTACCGCTTCGAACCGGGCGCGCCGGACGACGGCATGACCGTCGCGGTGCCGCTGCACCTGCTCAACGCGCTGGACGCCGCCCGCCTGTCGTGGCTGGCGCCGGGCTTCGTGGAGGACAAGGCGACGGCGCTGATCAAGTCGCTGCCGAAGGCGCTGCGGCGCAATTTCGTACCGGCGCCGGACTTCGCGCGCGCCTTCGCCGAAGCCTTCGCGCAGCCGGACGCCGACAGCATCGAGGGGGCGCTGGCGCGCTTCCTGAAGAAGCTCTCCGGCGTGGCGGTGGCCGCGACCGATTTCGATGCGGCCGTGATCGAGCCGCACCTGCGCGCCAACCTGCGCCTGCTGGACGGCAAGGCGGTACTGGCGGAATCGCGCGACCTGGCCGACCTGCGCGCTCGCTTCGGCGAACGCGCTGCACGTGCCTTCGCCCGCCACGCCGCGCAGGGCATGGCGCAGGCCGGGTTGACCGCGTTCCCCGACACGCCGATCCCCGTATCGGTGCCCGGCGCTGGCGGCGTGCCGGCCTATCCCGCCTTGCAGGACGATGGCGACAGCGCGTCGCTGGCCCTGTACGCGCAGCGCGAAGAGGCCGAGCACCGGCATCCGCAGGGCGTTCGGCGGCTCTTGGCCATCGCGCTGGCCGACAAGCTGAAGCAGGCGCGCAAGCAGCTGCCGGTGCAGCCGAAGATCGCGCTGCTGCATGCGGCCATCGAGTCAGCGGAAGACAGAGGGGAGGCGCCACTTTCCCTTCGCCACGGCGCCAAGGCGGCGAGGCAGGGCTGGAAGAGCGATGCGGACACCGCATCGCGGGATCGCCTGCGCGCCGACCTGGTGGACGGCGCATTCGATGCCCTCACCGCGGACGGCCTGCTCGCCGTGCGCGATGCGGACGCCTTCGCGCAGCGCCGCGACGCCCTGGCCAAGGCGCTGTTCGGCGAAGCCATGCAGCGGCTGCGGCAGGCGGAGACGATCCTCGGCCTGGTCGCGGAGGTGCGCGCCAAGCTCGAATCGAAGCTGATCGGCTGGGCGCGCGCCAACCTCGACGACATGCAGGCGCAGCTGGCCGCGCTGGCGGCACCCGGCTTCCTGCGCGACACGCCGGCCGCCGCGCTGGCGGAATACCCGCGCTGGCTGAAGGCGCTGTCGTTGCGCGCCGAACGCGCCCAGCGCGATCCGGTGCGCGACCAGCAGCGGATGCTGGAGCTCGCGCCGTTCCTGGCCGCATTGGATGCGGCCGATCCGGGCGATCCCGAGGCGCAGGCGCTGCGCTGGGACCTGGAGGAATTGCGGGTGTCGCTGTTCGCGCAGGAACTCGGGGCGAAGGGCGGGGTGTCGCCGAAGCGGTTGGCCGCGCGTCTGGAGCGGCTTCGACGGCGCTAGCCGCGCTCAGTCACCGGCGGCGGTGCGCTCCCCGAGCAGTTCGCGCTGGCGGCGCTCCAGCTCCTCCGCATAGCGCTTGCGCACGAAGCGCTCGGACAGCACGCCCAGCACGTGGCCGCCGGCATCGACCACGGCCAGCTCGTCGCTCTGGCTGCTGTCGAACTGGCGCATCACCGCCAGCGCGTCGGCGTCCGCCGCCAGCGCGACTTCGCGGTTGCGGGCGTAGCCGGACACGGGCTCCTGCGGCTTCACGCGATCCGCATACAGGTCGGCCAGCACCACGATGCCGGCGTAGCGTTGGGCCTCGTCCACCAGCACCACCCGGGTGGCGGCGCCCAGCGGCAGGCGCTGGCGGGCGTCGGCCACCGGCGTGTCCGCGGGTAGCGTCTCGGGGCCGCGGCGCATCATCGTCCCGGCGGTCAGGCTGCGGATCCAGCCCACGTCGCGCGCGCTCTTGATGTCGGCGCCGCGCAGGTGCAGGCGCCAGGTCGAGAAGGAGAACCCGAATACCCGGCGGGTCACCGTGCTGGCCACCAGCACGGCGGCAATGGCCGCGCTGGTCAGGGCGAAGTCGTGGGTGCCTTCCAGCACCAGCATCGCCATGGTCATGGGCGCGCCGACCACCGCGGCCGCCAGCGCCGCCATGCCGACCAGCGCGGCGGCGGTGGGATCCAGCGGCGGATGGCCGAACGCCAGGGCCAGCGCGCCGGCGAACACCGCGCCGACCAGCGAGCCGGTGAACAGCGAAGCGAAGAACAACCCGCCGCGGAAACCGAAGCCCAGCGAGATCGCCGAGGCCAGGCACTTCATCGCCAGCAGGATGGCCAGCCACTGCAGCGGCGCCTGCGCGGTCAGGTCGATGTGCTGGGCGCCGTGGCCCGAGGACAGCACTTGCGGGGTCACCAGGGCCAGCGGGATCAGCAGCAGGCCGCCGGCCACCGGCCGCAGCCAGACCGGCAGGCCGGTGCGGTCGGCCGCCTGCTCGATCAGGGTGACCAGCCGCATGATCGCCACCCCGATCAGGGCGCAGACCAGCCCGAGCAGGACGTACAGCGCGTAATCCTTGAACTCCAGCCCGACATCGGCCGGCGCCGGCAGCATCGCCAGCGGACTGCCGGCGGCCGCGCGCACCCACGAGGCGCCCAGCACCGCGATCGCGACCGGCGCCAGCGCCGAGGGCGTGTAGGCGCCGATGACGATCTCGAACCCGTAGAACGCGCCCGCCAGCGGTGCGCCGAACGCGGCCGCGATCGCCGCCGCCGCGCCGGTGCCGACGAGGGTGCGGATGTCCGCGCGGCGCAGGCGCAGCACGCACCCGAGCTGCGACCCGGTGCCGGCGCCCATCTGCGCGAACGCGGCCTCCAGGCCGACCGAGGCGCCGCAGCCGTTGGACAGGATGGTCTGCGTCGACACCACCAGGTTGTCGCGCATCGACATGCGGCCGCCGTGCAGCGCATTCGCCTCCACCGCGTCCACCAGCTGCCGTTTGCGCACGCGCGCCGCCAGGCTGATCAACCCGATCGGCAGGCCGAACAGCGGCAGCGCCAGCAGCGCCCGCACGTCCAGCCGGGGCAGCGCGCTCAGGCGGCTGTCCGCCCCGTCCAACCCGTACCACCACGCTTGCAGCGCGTGCGCCGCCGCGCCCTGCAGCAGGGTCAGGCCGCCCGCCAGCACGCCGACCAGCAGGGCCAGCAGCAGGAAGGCATCGTCACGGGTGCGGCACCACTCGCGCACCGCCGCGGCCGACGCCTCGAGGCGCGCGCGCAGTGCGTTCATGGCGGAGATGGCCGGCATCACCCAGGCAGGGCACGGTCAGAGCGGGATCCACCGACAGTCTAGCCGCAGCGGCCGCGCGCGTGGCGGTGGCCGCGTCATCCGCGGGCCGCTACTGTAGCCGCATGTCCGTTCCCGCCATCGCCACCATCACCTGGGCCGACGCGCTGGCGCGCCTGCCGAAGGACGCGCTGCCCGCGCCGCTGGCCGCGTTCTGGCGCGCGCGTGCCGAGGCTGGCGCGCCGATGCGCGACCGCGCCGAGGTGCTGGCCGACACGCTGGCCATCCTGGTCTCGCTCAATGCCGACGCGGAGGTGCTGGCGGCCACCCTGCTGGATGCGCTGGTGGACGTGGAGGCCTTGGCCGGCGAGGCGGGCGTCGAGGTGCCCGAGCGGCTGCAAGTATTGCTGGAGGGCCAGCGTGCCGCCAGCCGCGTGTGGGCGCTGCACCGCGACCACGGCGGCGGCCGCAACCCCGAGGGCATGCGCCGGCTGCTGCTGGCGTTGGTGCGCGACCTGCGCGTCATCCCGATCGTGCTGGCCCGCCAGCTCTCGCGCATGCGCGCGGCCTGGCGCCTGCCGGCCGACGAGCAGCGCGCGCTGGCGCGGATGACCCGCGATATCCATGCTCCGTTGGCCAACCGGCTGGGCATCTGGCAGCTCAAGTGGGAACTGGAGGACCTGGCGTTCCGCGTGCTGCAGGCGGAGGACTACCTGCGCATCGCGCAGTCGCTGGACGACAACCGCGCGGGCCGCGAGCGGTACATCGAAGCCGTCCGGGTGCAGCTGTCCGAGGCGGTGGCGGGGCAGGGCATCCCCGCCGACGTGGCCGGACGGCCGAAGCATATCTACAGCATCTGGCGGAAGATGCAGCGCAAGGCGCTGCCGATTGAGGAGCTGTACGACCTGCGCGCGCTGCGCGTGCTGGTGGAGGACATCCCGGCCTGCTACGCGGTGCTGGGGCTGGTGCACGCGCTGTGGGTGCCGATCCCCAGCGAGTTCGACGACTACATCGCGCGGCCCAAGCCCAACGGCTACCGTTCGCTGCACACCGCGGTGATCGGTCCCGAGGGCAAGACGCTGGAGGTGCAGATCCGCACCCGCGAGATGCACGCGCAGTCGGAACTGGGCGTCGCCGCGCACTGGCGCTACAAGGAGGGCGGCAGCGCCGGCGGCGCGGCGATGGACAAGCGCATCGCGTGGATGCGCAAGCTGCTGGAGCAGGCCGCGGATGCGGCGGGCGAAGGCGAGGCCAGCCCGCTGCAGGGCATCGACAGCGACCTCGTCGAGGACCGCGTGTATGCGCTGACGCCGAAGGGCGAGGTGGTGGACCTGCCGCAGGGGGCCACCGTCCTCGACTTCGCCTATGCCATCCACAGCATGGTCGGCCACCGCTGCCGCGGGGCGAAGGTGGACGGTCGCATCGTCCCGTTGACCTGCGTGCTGCGTACCGGCCAGCGCGTGGAGATCCTGACCGGCAAGACCGCGGAGCCGCGCCGCGACTGGCTGCAGCCCAGCGCCGGCTTCCTGGCCAGCAGCCGCTCCCGCGACAAGGTGCGAGCCTGGTTCAACAAGCTGGACCGCGCGCAGAACCTGCGCGAGGGCCGCGAGCTGCTGGACCGCGACCTGCGCCGGATGGGCCTGCTGCACGCGGACCTGTCGCCGGTGCTGGGCAAGTTCAACGCGCAGACGGTGGACGACCTCCTGGTGCTGGTGGCGCTGGGCGACGTCGGCCCCACCCAGGTGGGCCGCGCGCTGCTGGAGCTGGAGAAGGCGGCGCAGGAGCCCGAACCGCCTCCGCCGGCGCTTCCCGCCAAGCCGGCCGCGCCGGCGGCGCCGGGCAGCGGCGCGGTCACCGTGCAGGGCGTGGACAACCTGTTGGCGCAGGTGGCGCGCTGCTGCCAGCCGTTGCCGGGCGAAGCGATCGTCGGCTACCTCACCCGCGCGCGCGGCGTCAGCGTGCATCGTCCCGACTGCGCGGCCTTCCTGCGGCTGGCCGGCAAGGAGCCGGCGCGCGTGCTGGCGGTGGAGTGGGGCACCCGCCGCAGCGGCCAGGAGGTGGCGATCCGCATCGAGGCGGTGGACCGCAAGTGGCTGCTCAAGGACATCACCACGCTGGTCGCCCAGCTGGGCGTGCACCTGCTGGGGCTGCACACCGAGCCGCTGCGCGGCGGCAATGCGCGCGTGCGGCTGCGCCTGCAGGTGCGGATCGCCGATTTCGAGCAGTTGGGGCTGTTGCTGGCGCGGCTGGAGTCGCTGTCCGGCGTCGAGTCCGCGCGCCGCGCATGAAGCGCTTCGCGTCCGTGCCGGCACGACGCAGGCAGTGGGCGGCACATTGGCAGGCGTTGCCACGGGCTTGGCGGCGCGGGGCCGTGGCGTTGGGCGTGGCCCTGGTGCTGGTCGTGCCTGCGGCCATCGCGCTGCGCGATCCGCTGGGCCGCTGGCTGTGGCCAGACCCGCGCTACGACGCCCTGCGCCAGCGCGCCGACCTGGCGTTGCAGGCGGGTCGCCTCACCGGTCGCGACGGCGCGCGCGCACTGTACGAAGCGGCGCTGGCGCTGCAGCCCGACCAGCTGGACGCCCGCGAGGGCCTGGCGCGGGTGGCGCGCGCCGCCCTGGTCCAGGCGGAGGCGCACCTGCGGGCGGGTGAGCCCGCGCAGGCGCTGGTGACCCTGCAGCTCGCGCGCGACCTGCAGGCGCCGGCGGCTCGCATCGATGCACTGCAGCGGCAGGCGCAGGCGCTGCAGGCACGGGCCACGGGCCTGGAGGCGCTGCTGGCTCGCGCGCAGGCCGCGCAGGCTTTCGGTCGGCTGGATGACGGTCCTGATGCGGCGCTTCCGCTGTACCAGCAGGTGCTGCAGGCCCGACCGCGCGACCAGCGCGCGCTGGAGGGGCGCGAGGATGCATTGTCCGACCTGCTGCGACCGGCCGCGGCCGCGCTGGCGCGCGGCGACCTGGCCCTGGTGGCCGACCGCGTGCGCCGCGCGGAGCGTTTCGATCCGGGGCATGC